>JBGTMF010000001.1:0-8122 GCA_041743795.1 Thermodesulfobacteriota bacterium
GTTGCGCGCAGACGCCGTCGCCTTCGCTCTGGCTGCGCGTCGCGTCGGCGGCCCATCGAGACCGAGCCATTTGGAGGCTTCGGCGATCGCCGCGGCGAGGTTGCCGCTGCAGCGCGCTTTGGCCCACAAATCGAGTAGGTCGCCGCCCTTTTCGCCATTGCCGAAGTCGCACCAGAGGCCTTTGTGGATGTTGACGGAGAACGAGCGCCCGCCTTCGCCGCCGACGTTGCGCCATTCGACGCCGTCGAGTTCGCCGTCCGGCAACAGGTATCGAACGACGTCCTGCGCCCGCGCAGCTAGCTGCCGTGCAATATCACCAGCGCGATCGATCGCGCCGTCGACGCGCTTGCGTCGTTGCGGAGCTGCCATCGGCAATCGTCCGTCGTCAGCGCGTTGACGAGCCGCGGCTCGCTTCGATGCAGGATTGCAGCCAATCTTCCACCTCGTTCTCCAACCAGCCGACCGCGCGTCCGCCGAGGCCTACTGGCTTCGGAAACGCGCCCTCGGCGACGCGCGAGTAGATCGTCGATCGGGACAACCCGGTGCAACTCTTGACCTCGGGAAGTCTCAGTACCTTAAGCCCCATCAGCAGCCCTCCTCAGAAAGTGGGTCGTTTTGAGGTGCACGCTTAGGCGAGCGACGGCAGACGTCAATTCCGTCTCTCGTCGTCGCGAACAACAAAGACGACAGAAATCCGTCGACTTTGTTGTAGGGTCCCGAAATCCCCCGGCTGGTCTGAGGTTATTGGATGCTCAATCGACTGCCCTTCGACCGAGGTGAAGGGCAGTCTTTTTTCGAGTGAAGCCCCGGCTGCGGAATTATCTTTCGCTTCGGACTTGTTTCGCAGAGCCCCGCCTCGAACGCGGGCGTACATCCTTCTCGGCGAGATACACGATGTAGCCCGTGAAAGCGTCTCCGACGAGCGCGGGACGTACCACGTTGCGCAAGAGATTGTCTGCCGGCTTCTTCATGCTTGGCGCCAGAATCCTAGCCACCAGACGCAGAAGCCGGATATCCACTCGCCTTATCGCTGGGTCCTTCGATCGCGTTTTCCGCCTACCCAACTCATCGACGAACCCGAGCGCCCGACCGACTCTCTCGACCAGCTCGCGTGTCAGATTGGGCCGCAGGTCGCCCGAGGGACGATTCGACCCCGGCCCGGTGTCCGCAAACAGGTCGCGCGCGAATTTCGGCTTGCCGTCGAGGATGCTCTGCTTGACGCGCGAAGCGGTCACATCGACACCGGGCCCGAGCTCGTCCCAGGCTTGCGCGATCGCGAATAGGTACCGATAGACGCGCCTCGCTTCGGTGACGGCTGGGTATAGGCTGCGACGACCGGATAGCCGCTTATAGGTCCCGCGGATCGGGTCGAAGAGGTACGGCTTGGCCTCCCCTCTTTTGAGGAAGCGTACCCCGAAACGCTCGACCCAGCCGTCCTGGACAGCAGCGATCTTCGCGGCGACCTCCCTGTCTGTCAGCGCAAAGCGCGTCGATATCGAGCAGCGGCAGTCACCGGGCGCATTCGAAGGATGCACCAGAGCGACCTCGAGCCAGACGTCGCCTCCAGGAGCCCACCCTTGGAGGTCCCCATCGAACTTGACCCGATCGAGCTCGACCATCGGCTCGCCGTCGGGGCCATAGATTTGGGTCTCGATCCGCATCACCTTCAGCTTGTTCGCGGGAAGCACCGGGAGTCCCAGGCGTCGACACCACTCGGCCGACAACTCTTCGAAACTGCCGCTGTTCAGACAGGCCTCGACGTATGAGATTTCCAGGCTGGGTGTAGTGCTTACGAACGCGAGCAGCCGCTGGAGGAGTTCAAAACGAGACACATCGCCGGCCCCGGCGCTGAGGGCCGTCGGCCCCCCGGCGCCCATAGTCCCGCTCTCCGACGGGGTTACATCTCGACCGCCAACCTCACCCTGTGCCTCGAGGTCGGGGGGGACGTTCGGACTCTGTCGTAAAGACGCTGGAAGCAGACGATGACCGCTCACCGAACCCATGTACCCCTCCTGCGATATGCGACACGACGCGACGGACGGTGAATCAGACGGCCAATCAGCTCACCGTCCCGACGTGATGGGTCGCAATCGCCGTCGTAAATACAGTCGCGCCCGTGTCAGCGGATGTCACCGGATGTGGTTGTACATTGCGGAACAACTGCACTACAAACGGCCGCATTGATGAGGACCGGGGCAGAACCGCACACCGATGACCACTGCGATCCGATGCGTCGGTGCGACATGGTCGTGCGCGCCCGCTGACCTTGAGCGCCCAGGAGACGATGTCCAACCCGTTCTTCGACCATCCGATCCTGAACTCTCCTTACGAGCATCCCGCTCGTCATTGGGAGCTGGATGAGCATGGCCAACCGACGCAGAAGATCCTCCCGTCGCGCCGCCGCGTCGCGCTCATCACGCCGATCCCTCGACCGAAGAAGCAAAAGCGGGTGGCCGAACAGGAGAAGCTTGTCTTCAACGAAGGCAAGGGGCTCTCCACGAAAGAACAGGAGTACGACCCGACCCCGATCATCAACGAGGTCCGGCGGTTCGTCGCCGCGTGGCGTGCGGTGCCGTTCCCCAACCAGTGGCAGGTGACCCCGGAAACCACCCGCCTGCTGCAACACTGGCGGCACCACGCGTTCAGCAGTATCCGACCGTTCTTCTGTCAGGTCGAGGCGGCGGAGACGGCGATCTGGCTCACCGAGGTCGCGCCGCAGTCCAAGGACGGGAAGCGCTTCCTCAGCTACCTCGCCTCGGCCAACCGCGACGCCAACCCGGAGCTGATGCGGCTGGCGCTGAAGCTCGCCACGGGGGCCGGCAAAACGACCGTGATGGCGATGCTCATCGCCTGGCAGACGATCAACTCGGTGCGCCACCCGGGGAGCAAGATGTTCA
Source organism: Thermodesulfobacteriota bacterium (assembly GCA_041743795.1). Classification (GTDB taxonomy): domain Bacteria; phylum Desulfobacterota; class Binatia; order HRBIN30; family CADEER01; genus CADEER01. Next base: position 2,898 of record JBGTMF010000001.1, read on the forward strand.
CGCGAGGGTTCCTCGTCTGCGCGCCCGGTCTGACGATCAAGGACCGCCTTCGCGTGCTCCAACCGAACGATCCGGAGAGCTACTACAAAAATCGCGAGCTGGTGCCCGGCGACATGCTCGACGAGGTCAACAAAGCAAAGATCGTCGTCACCAACTACCACGCCTTCAAGCTGCGCGAGCGCATCGCCATCTCGAAAGGCGGGCGCCAGCTCCTTCAGGGCCGGACGGGCGAAGAGCCTCGGACGCTGGAAACCGAAGGCCAGATGATCCAGCGGGTGATGCCGGAACTGATGGGCATGAAGAACGTGCTCGTCATCAACGACGAGGCTCATCACTGCTACCGCGAGAAGCCGGCGGACGCCGAGGACGAGGCGCTGAGGGGGGATGAACGCAAGGAGGCCGAGAAGAACAACGAGGCCGCGCGCCTGTGGATCTCCGGAATTGAGGCGGTGGGTCGCAAGCTCGGCATCGGCCGCGTCGTCGACCTGTCGGCGACCCCGTTTTTCTTGCGCGGTTCCGGCTATGCCGAGGGCACCCTGTTCCCTTGGACGATGAGCGACTTCTCGCTGATGGACGCCATCGAGTGCGGCATCGTCAAGCTCCCCCGCGTGCCCGTGGCAGAGAACATCCCCGGCGATGAGATGCCGATGTTCCGCAACCTGTGGGAGAACATCCGCAAGGACATGCCGAAGAAGGGACGCGGCAAGAGCGAAGATCTCGATCCTCTCCGACTACCGACCCGACTCCAAACGGCCTTGCTGGCGCTCTACGGCCACTACGAGCAGACGTTCAAGCTCTGGCAGGATGCCGGCGTCAAGGTGCCGCCGTGCTTCATCATTGTCTGCCAGAACACCTCGATCTCGAAGTTGGTGTACGATTATGTCTCCGGCTTCCACCGCAAGAACGACGACGGCAGCACCACGTTGGAGAATGGGCGCCTGGCGTTGTTTCGCAATTTCGACGAGGTCACCGGAAACCCGCTGCCGCGACCGAACACCCTGCTGATCGACAGTGAGCAACTCGAAGCGGGCGACGCGCTGGACGACAACTTCAAGGACATGGCGGCGGACGAGATCGACCGTTTCAAGCGCGAGATCGTCGAGCGCACCGGCGATGCCCGGGCCGCGGAAAGCATCACCGACCAGGAGCTGCTGCGCGAAGTGATGAACACCGTCGGCAAGCCCGATCAGCTCGGTGGCTCCATCCGCTGCGTCGTGTCCGTCTCGATGCTCACCGAGGGGTGGGACGCCAACACGGTCACCCACGTTCTCGGCATCCGCGCCTTCGGCACACAGCTCCTATGCGAGCAGGTCATCGGCCGCGCGCTGCGCCGCCAGTCGTACGAACTCAATGAGGAAGGACTGTTCAACGTCGAGTACGCCGACATCTTTGGCATCCCGTTCGACTTCACTGCAAAGCCGGTTGTCGCCCCGCCGCAGCCACCGCGAGAGACGGTGCAGGTCAAGGCGATGCGCCCCGAGCGCGACACCCTAGAGATCCGCTTTCCGCGCGTCGAGGGCTATCGGGTCGAACTGCCAGAGGAGCGCCTCAGCGCCACCTTCAACGACGACTCGACCCTGGAACTCAGCCCTGCACTCGTCGGGCCGTCCATCACGCGCAATCAGGGGATCATCGGCGCGGAAGTTGACCTCAGCCTCAAGCACCTGGCCGACATGCGGCCGTCGACGGTGTTGCTTCACCTCACACGGCACCTTCTCTATACCAAGTGGCGCGACCCCGGCGAGGAACCAAAGCTGCATCTGTTTGGCCAACTCAAGCGCATCACCAAACAGTGGCTCGATGCCTGCCTGGTCTGCTCCGGCGGTACGTACCCGGCGCAGCTTATGTACAAGGAACTGGCCGACCTGGCCTGCGACCGCATCACGGCCGCGATCACTCAGCAGTTCCTCGGTGAGCGGCCGGTCAAGGCGTTGCTCGATCCGTTCAATCCCACCGGCTCGACCGCGAATGTTCGCTTCAACACGTCGAAGACCAGCCGCTGGGAGACCAGCTCCGAACACTGCCACCTCAACTGGGTGGTCCTCGACAGCGACTGGGAGGCCGAGTTCTGCCGCGTCGCCGAATCGCACCCGCGGGTACGCGCGTATGTGAAGAACCACAACCTCGGCCTTGAGGTGCCGTACCGCTACGGCTCCGAGACACGCATGTACCGGCCCGACTTCATCGTGCTGGTGGACGACGGCCGCGGCGACGGCGACCCGCTCCGCCTCGTTGTCGAGATCAAGGGCCTCCGCGGTGACGATGCGAAGGTGAAGAAGTCCACCATGGACACCTACTGGGTGCCCGGCGTGAACCACCTTGGCACATACGGCCGCTGGGCGTTCGCGGAGTTCACGCAGGTCTACGAGATCGAGTCGGACTTCAAGGCCAAGGTCGAGAGCGAGTTCAACCGGATGCTCGACGCCGCCACAAATCAACCGCCGACGGGAAAGAACTGACCATGGCCAAGCGAGGCACCAAGAAGACCGTCGCGACCGTCACGCACAAGGACGCCAAGCGCAGGAACATCCCGACCGCCGAGTTCCAGTCGGTTCTCAAGGCGGACGATGCGAAGCCCGTAGAGCTGCGCTATCCGCGCAACGTCGACCTCGACCCGCAGCTCGTCTGGCGCGGCAAGGACGAACAGGATTGGAGTGATCTCGTCGTCCACGCGCCGCCGCTCTACATCCAGGAGAAGGTCCACCCCAAGGTACTCATCGACGATCTGCTGAAGCAGACCAAGGATGCCAAGGCGCAGGAGGCCGGCTCACAGATCGACATGTTCGCCGACTTCAACGGCATCCCGGAAGGCGTCGACAAGACCGAGTTCTACAAGCACGACCAGAACTGGACGAACCGCATGATCCTCGGTGACTCCCTACAAGTCATGGCGAGCCTGGCTGAGCGCGAAGGCCTGCGGGGCAAGGTGCAGTGCATCTACTTCGACCCGCCCTACGGCATTAAGTTCAACAGCAACTTCCAGTGGTCCACTACCAGCCGCGACGTGAAAGACGGCAACGCCGGCCACATCACGCGGGACCCGGAGCAGGTTAAGGCGTTTCGCGACACGTGGCGCGACGGCATCCACAGCTATCTCACTTACCTGCGCGATCGGATCACTGTTGCCCGTGATCTACTCACCGATTCCGGCTCACTCTTCGTGCAGATCAGCGATGAAAACGTACACTACGTTCGTGCCCTCTTGGACGAGGTATTCGGGGGCCAGAACTGTTTGAACGTAGTCTTCTTCGAGAAGACCACGGGCGACACCGGGTTGTTTCTCAATCACGTTGGCGACTACATCCTCTGGTACGCCAAGCGGCGAGAATCGGCCAAGTACCGTCAACTGTTCTTCGAGAAGCAGCTTGGCGGGCCCGGGGCCACCCAGTACAGGTTTGTCCAAGGGCACAACGGTGAGCGCCGACCGGCTACGGCTAGCGAGCTGGCGAATCCATCCACGGGCCTAAGGTTCTTTGGCCACGGCGATATGCGAAGTCAGAAGCCTCCCGGCGATTTTCCCGTAGATATCGTTGGTAGGAATATCCGACCAGGTCGCGGTTATTGGAAGACCGGAGAGACCGGGATGAGACGGCTTGCGCATGCCGACAGACTGCTGCTCATTGGCAACACGCTTCGCTATGTACGCTTCTTCGATGACTTCGCGGTCTTCCCGATCTCGAACGAATGGAACGACACGGTGATCTCAGGTTTTGGCGTTGAGAAGACCTACGTCGTACAGACTTTGCCGAAGGTCATCGAGCGCTGCCTACTGATGACAAGTGATCCCGGAGACTTGATCCTGGATCCGACCTGCGGGTCTGGTACGACGGCCTACGTCTCCGAGCAATGGGGCCGGCGGTGGATCACGATCGACACTTCGCGGGTTGCGCTCGCGCTTGCACGCGCGCGCGTCATGGGTGCGCGTTACCCCTTCTATCTCTTGGCTGATTCACGAGACGGGCAGCTCAAAGAAGCAGACGTGACGCGCACGGCGGCAAGCTCGCAGCCCACATACGGCAACATCCGACACGGCTTCGTCTACGAACGAGTGCCGCACATCACGCTCAAGTCGATTGCCAACAACGCCGAGGTCGACGTGATCTGGGAGAAGTGGCAAGAGACGGTCGAGCCGCTGCGCGAAAAGCTCAACACGGCGCTGAAGATGCGGTGGGAAGAGTGGGAGATCCGCCGCGACGCTGAGAGCAGTTGGTCGGAATCAGCCCGGAAGCTGCACGCAGAGTGGTGGGAAGCGCGCATCACGCGACAGAAGGAGATCGACGCTTCAATCGCTGCCAAGGCAGAGTTTGAGTACCTGTCCGACCGTCCCTACACGAATCCCAAAAAGGTTCGCGTCGCCGGTCCCTTCACCGTCGAGAGCCTGAGCCCGCACCGCATGCTCGGCGTCGACGAGAACGACGAGCTGATCGACACCACACGCGAAGGCGACGCTGAGTACACGTCGGTGCAGTCCTTCTCGCAGATGATTTTGGAGAACCTGAAAGTTGCCGGCGTCCAGCAAGCGCACAAGGAGCACCGGATCTCCTTCACCGCACTGACGCCTTGGCCAGGCGACCTGGTGTGCGCCGACGGGCGTTACATGGAGGGCGACGCGGAGAAACGAGCGGCCATCATGATGGGCCCCGAGTTCGGCACCGTCCAGCGCGCGGACCTCGTCGCCGCGGCCCGCGAGGCCGCCGACGCTGGATTCGACGTGCTGATCGCCTGCGCCTTCAACTACGACGCGCACACGACGGAGTTCAACAAACTCGGCCGGATCCCCGTGCTGAAGGCCCGCATGAACGCCGACCTGCACATGGCCGCGGATCTCAAGAACACCGGCAAGGGCAACCTGTTCGTCATTTTCGGCGAACCGGACATTGACCTGCTGACGGAGAAGGACGGCCGGGTCCGCGTGAAGGTGAACGGCGTCGACGTATTCAAGCCGCAGACCGGCGAGATCGTCAGCGACGGCGCCGACGGCATCGCCTGCTGGTTCATCGACACCGACTACAACGAGGAGAGTTTCTTCGTCAGGCACGCCTACTTCCTCGGCGCCAACGATCCGTACAGCGCCCTGAAAACCACGTTGAAGGCCGAAATCGACCTAGACGCCTGGGAGACTCTGCACAGCGACACCTCCCGCCCGTTCGACAAACCCAAGAACGGCCGCATCGCCGTGAAGGTCATCAACCACCTCGGCGACGAGGTGATGAAGGTCTTCCGGG
>JBGTMF010000002.1:0-5595 GCA_041743795.1 Thermodesulfobacteriota bacterium
ACGAACGGCTCGGCGTCGGCGCCGGAGTTGAACATCACGAAGAGCGTCGCGCCGACGATGCGGCCGCCGCGGTCGTCGGTTTCCTCGATGGCGTCGCCCGGCAGCAGCATGCCGAAGCATCGCACGTCGGATTGCCAGGCCCGGTCGCCGAGCTCGACACCGGTCGAGTCGAACCAGGCGATGTCCTTGATCGCCGAGCCACGGATGGCCCGGCCCTGGAAGAAGGTCCGTCGCCTCAGGACCGGCTCGTCGCGCCTGAGGCGGATCAGCCGGGCGGTGAACGCCGTCAGGTCGCGGGCCGCCGCCGCGGGCGTCCAGTCGGTCCAGCTGATGTCGTTGTCCTGGCAGTAGGCGTTGTTGTTGCCCTGCTGCGTCCGGCCCAGTTCGTCGCCTCCGCTCAGCATCGGCACCCCCTGTGAAAGGAACAGCGTGGCGAGGAGGTTGCGCGTCTGTCGTTCGCGCAGCGCCTGGATCTGCGGGTCGTCGGTCGGGCCTTCGTGGCCGCAGTTCCAGCTCAGGTTGTGATTCTCGCCGTCGCGGCTCTGTTCGAGATTCGCGTCGTTGTGCTTGTGGTCGTAGCTGACCAGGTCGTGCAGCGTGAACCCGTCGTGCGCGGTGACGAAGTTGATGCTGGCGTAGGGGCGGCGGCCGCTGTCCTCGTAGAGGTCGCTGCTGCCGGCCAGCCGCGTCGCCATCTCGGAGGTCGAGCGTGGATCGCCGCGCCAGAAGCGGCGCACGGTGTCGCGATAGCGTCCGTTCCACTCGGTCCACAGCACCGGGAACTGGCCCACCTGGTAGCCGCCGTCGCCCAGGTCCCAGGGCTCGGCGATGAGCTTGACCTGCGACAGCACCGGATCCTGGTGGATGATGTCGAAGAAGGCGCTCAGCTTGTTCACTTCGTACAGCTCGCGCGCCAGCGCACTGGCCAGATCGAAGCGAAAGCCGTCGACGTGCATGTCGAGGACCCAGTAGCGCAGACTATCCATGATCAGCTGCAAGACGCGCGGACTGCGCATGTTCAGGGTGTTGCCGCAGCCGGTGAAATCCTCGTAGTGCCGCGGGCTCGCCTCGGAAACGCGGTAATAATTGAGGTTGTCGATGCCGCGCAGCGAAAGCGTCGGCCCGAGGTGATTGCCTTCGGCCGTGTGGTTGTAGACGACGTCGAGAATGACCTCGAGGCCGGCCGCATGCAGAGCGCGCACCATCATCTTGAACTCGCGAACCGAGTCCATCGGACAATCGGCGGTGGCATAGCGAATGTCGGGCGCGAAGAACGCGAGGGTGTTGTAGCCCCAATAGTTGGTCAGTCCCTTCTCGAAGAGATGGCGCTCGACGGAGTGGTGGTGGACTGGAAGAAGTTCGACGGCCGTGACCCCGAGGTCTTTCAAGTGCTTGATCGCCGCCTGCGAGGCGAGTCCGGCATAGCTGCCTCGCTGCAACTCCGGAACATCGGGGTGCAGCTGCGTAAACCCCTTGACGTGCAACTCGTAGATTACAGTCTGATGCCACGGCGTTTTCGGCGGGGCGTCATCGCCCCACGTGAAGGCGCTGTCGACGACGGCCGCCAGCGGCGCCGACGCCGCATTGTCGCGCTCATCGAATGAGAGGTCTTCCTTCGGGTGGCCGAGCCGATATCCGAACATCTCATCGCACCACTGCAGCGTTCGGCCAATCCCCTTGGTGTACGGATCGAGCAGCACTTTGTTCGCGTTGAATCGGTAACCGTGCGCCGGATCGTACGGACCGTGCACGCGAAAGCCGTACAGCTGACCGGGGCGGATGCCAGGGAGATAACCGTGCCAGACCATGTCGGTTTGTTCCGGTAGGGTGAAACGCCGCGACTCCACAGTGCTTGCGGGAGAGTCGAAGAGGCAGAGTTCGACCTTGGTGGCGTGCTCGGAGAAAATTGCGAAGTTGACGCCCAATCCATCCCAGGTCGCCCCCAATGGGTATGGATCTCCACGTTTCATCGCCGTCACTCCACTCTCCTGACGCTGCCTATCCGTGCGAAGTCGGGACCCGGCGGGATCCGATGAGAACCGCGACCGTGCACGCTTCGAACAAGCCCGCGACCGAAAGCGCATCGCCCGTGGAAGACCGCTCCACCTCGACTCGCCGGCCACAGAACAGGCTCTCGTACGACCCCCCAGCGAACTCCGCAGGCAGTATTACCCGCGTATCACCCCACGCGGCGGAGCGCCACGGAGTCGTCACTTCGTCGGCGGCGAACCCTGCGAGCAATCGCGGCACGACCGCGACGATCGCTTCGTTGCCGTCGTGGCGCAGCAGAGCCACCGCGTGCTCCTCCGCCGCCCCTTCGATCGCCAATGCCTGGTATTGCCCCATCTCGAACACTTCGCTGAAGCGCCGTCGCAAGCGCAAGAGCGATGCGGTGGCAAACAGCTTGATGCGGCCATCCTGCCACTCCAGCAGCATGGTTTCGAGCGCGCGTCTCCGTTCACCGCTGACTGCGGCAGGCGCGCCGAGCAGGGGTTCGATCTCGGCAAGCCACGCGCGCCGCGTCGCGAAATCGACCGTCCGCCGGTTGTCGGGGTCTACCAGGCTGAAGTCCCAGATCTCCGTCCCCTGGTAGAAGTCCGGCACCCCCGGACAGACGGCCTTCAAAACCAACTGCGACAGTGAGTTCACCATGCCGAGCACCGCGACGCGTTGCTGGAACGGAAGAAACGCCGCGACAAACCGCGCCGCCGTCGGCCCCTGCAAGACTCCTCTGGCGAAGCGCGCCAGCGCCGCCTCGTACTCGTCGTCCGGGTGCAACCAACTGGTGCGCAGCTTGGCCTCGCGCGCTGCTTTGGTAATACACGCGGTCAAGCGCGCCACCAGATCATCATCCGCGGCGTTAGCGCCACCGGGCCAAATGCCGAGAAGGGACTGGTAGAACACGTACTCGTCGTCGCGGTCCGGCGCCAGCGCGTCGCCGATGCGGCCGCGATGCGCCGCGTTGATCCGGCTCCAGCGCGACAGCTGGCGCCCCCACTCCGTCGGCAACTCGGAGAGGACGTTGAGGCGCGCGCGCACATCCTCGCTGCGTTTTGTGTCGTGCGTCGACGTCGCCAGCAGACCCTGTGCACCGCGCCCACATCGGTACTCGTTGGCTGCGTGAAACGACGGCGGCGAACTGCCAAAATGCTGTGGATCGCCGCCCACCTCGTTCAGCGACAACAGCAGGTTGTAGCGGTAGAAGCTTGTATCCTCTCGCCCCTTGGCCTCGACCGGCGCGGTGTATTGCTGAAACTTCATCGCGAATGCGAAGCGACCATCGCTATCGTTCGGTGATCGCTCCTTCGACTCGGGCAGCAACCATTCGCGGACGAAGGCAAAGAGCGACGGATCCATCGTCGGGTTGCGGCGGCGTGCGCGCCGAATCGCCAGCTCGATCACGTCGCGATCGATTTCACGGATTTCCGACTCATTGACGTAGGTGCGGTAGATGGGAAAACAGGCGACGACTTCGCGCAACGCCTGGCGCAGGCTGTTGAGAGTGAGATCGCGTGAGCGTCGATCGCGCTCGGATAGACGATTGAGAGCGTGCGCCAGAACGTTCAGCTCGCTCGCCATGGTGCCGTCCATGATCAGCTTCTTGCATTCGTAGAGCAGGTTCGCGTAGGCATCGCTGACTCCGCTGAAGCGCCGGTAAACGCGCGCCAATTGGCGCTCCTGGCGGGCGTCGATGAACAGTCCATTGAGTTGCTCGAGGAACTCGTAGCCGGTCGTCCCCGCCACGGGCCATTCGTCGCGCAACCGCTCGCCGTCCGACAAGACCTTCTCGACCACCACATAGAAAAGTGGCCCCGGCTCGCCGGCTTGCGCCGGCATCCGGCGCTCGCGGATGGCCGCCTGCAGGGTTTCCAGGTAGGCGTGCGGATCGAACAATCCGTCGACGTGATCGAGTCGTAGGCCGGTAACCCTTCCGTCTGCGATGAGTTTCAGGAGTAGCTCGTGTGTCGCCGTGAAGACCGCCGGATTCTCCATGCGCAGCCCGGCCAGCTGATTGATGTCGAAGAATCGCCGGTAGTTGATCTCATGCGATGCGGTGCGCCAATACGACAGCCGGTACGGCTGCGCTTCGAGAATATCGTGGAGGAGATCGAATGACTGCGGACGGCTTGCCGTGCCGTTGATCTGGGCGAGTCCGCGCTCGATTTGCGCTCGCAGGCGAGGATCGCCTGCGACGAGCTCGCCAAGGCGCCGTCGTGCCACTTCCTTCTCGCGCTGGCGTTCGCTGATTCGCTCTGACTCGCACTCCGTCGACGCCGGTAGATTGCGAAACGCCGTGATGACGCTGAGCACCTCTCGCAGCCCCCCATCCTCGGCCTCGGACTCGCCGCGCAGTGGAGCGGTGCAGTGTTCGAGTACTGTCGCGTACTGGCGAGGATCGATCGGCAGCGCGATATCGGAATAGTCGAGCACCAGCGATCCGCCCTCTCTCAAGCGCAACCGCAGCTCGCCGCGCTCGAGAACGGCGCCGTATTGATCGGCGAGGATGGGAAGCAGGATCTTGTCCTTCAGTTCCGCCTTGATGGGGCTCCAGTCGATGTCGAAGAAGCTGGCGAAAGGCGAACAACGGCCGTTCTCCAACACGTCCCGCCACCAAGGATTCCCCACCGCGGCGCTCATGTGGTTGGGTACGAAATCGGCCAGAAGGCCCATGTCGCGCTGGCGCAACGTGTCGGCGAGAGAGCGGTGTTCCGCCTCGCTGCCGAGTTCTGGATTGAGCTGCGCGAAGTCGCAGGTGTCGTAGCCATGCGCGCTGCCGGGAACGGCCTGGAACATCGGCGACAGGTAACAATCGCTGATGCCGAGCTGCTCGAGATACGGAATCAGATCCGTTACCTCGCGTGCACCGAACCCGCGCCGCAGTTGCAATCGGTAGGTACTGCGCGGGATCCGATTGTAGGTTCGACGCGGTAGAGATTCGAAGTTCATTCGGAGGTTTTTCGGAGGTATTGGCGATCACATCGCGCTGGCTGCGACCGACGGCGACACGGCGTCGCATCGCTACGGCGCCAGCCGCCGACGATCGGGGATTTGCGGTTGAGCAGAAAACATATCACATTGGGATGAACTATTGCTTTTCGGTTGGGTTGGGAATGGGTGTTCGCCAAGAAAAAAAGCACCGTGCGGTGACACCGCGCACCGCACGGCTCGCCGCGGCGCCAACGCGAGATGGAGCGACGGAGGCTCTGCCCGCCGAGCCGCGACGCGTCATCATCGAAAACGTTCAACCGGTGGTCGACGGCGGCCGCTTCCCGGCGAAACGCAGTATCGGTGAGTCCATCGTCGTGACGGCCGACATCTTCGCCGACGGCCACGAGGTGCTGCGTGCCGCCCTGCGGCACCGGCATTGCACTGCCGGTAACTGGGACGAGATCGACCTCGAGGCGCTCGGCAACGACCTCTGGCAGGCGACGTTCGCCTGCCCTCGCCTCGGGGCGCACGAGTTCGTCGTATCCGCCTGGGTCGACGAGCCCGCCAGCTGGCAGCGAGGCCTACAGAAGAAGGTCGAAGCCGAACAGGACATCTCCAGCGAATTGCTCGAGGGCGAGGTTCTGCTGCGCGCTGCCGCCGATCGCG
>JBGTMF010000003.1:0-13915 GCA_041743795.1 Thermodesulfobacteriota bacterium
CTGCGCCGGCGTCATCGCGCTGCTGGCACAACCGGCGGCGGCGTGTCGCTGCGCACCGCAGCCACTGGCCACCTACTTTCAACAGGCGCAGGTCGTCCTGCAGGCCGAGATCCTTTCCGTCGAAGAGGTGCCGGCCAAGAGTGGCCAACGGGCGCACTGGCGCGCTTCGATCAGAGTGCTCGAGGACTACAAAAACGCCGCCGGCGTCGCCGCCCTGCGCAGCGAAGTCGATGCGGAGAACTGCGGCCTGGCTGTCGAGACCGGGCAGCGCTACTGGATCTTTGCCACGCAGCGACCCGGCGAGAGCGACGTCTGGGTCGGCGCCTGCGACGGTAGCCGCGCCGCCAACCGCGGCTTCGTCGATGTGGAAGACGCGCTCGTCGCGCAGCAATTGGCACAACTCGCCGCGGGCACGGCGTGCGCTTCACCGACTGCGGCGGAGATGGCGAGTAAGATTCGACTCGACAAGGTGCGGCGCGTTGACGGCGGTCAGAGCGCCGTTCGCTCGCCGAACGGCGCCTATTGGTTCTCTCTCGGGAATCCGACCGCCATTCAACGCCCGCCGCGCGTCGCCGTCGTCACTATCGACCACGAACGCGACGAGCAACTGCGCTTGTCCCTGCACGGCGTCGCCGAACCGGTGCAGGCCGAATGGGTGAACGAGAAGCTGATCTACGTGCGCGCGGTATGGGCGCGCACTCTGCGCAGCGATCTCATCCTCGACGTCGAGGCGGAGAAAATCCTCGTCAGCGACACGGCGCGAATCGACCCCGGCAGCGGCTCAGCATCCTGGCTCGACGCGGATTGCTCAGCGGTTCAGCCTGCGCGGCCGGCACGGTAGTGCCGGATCAAACGGTTGGTCGAACCGTCGTGCCCGAGCTTCGGCTCGCCCTTGCTCGCCAGTTCTCCGGCAATTGCTCCCGCCAACACCTTGCCCAACTCGACACCCCATTGATCGAAGGAGTTCACGCCCCAAATCACCCCCTGCGCGAACACCTTGTGCTCGTACAGTGCGATCAGGGAGCCGAGCGTGCGCGGCGTCAGGGACTCGGCGAGGATCGTATTGCTCGGCCGGTTGCCGGGAAAGACGCGGTGCGGGACCAACTCGGTGGGGACGCCGGCGACCCTGACCTCCTCCTCGGTCTTGCCGAACGCGAGCGCCTCGCTCTGTGCGAACATGTTGGCCATCAGCAAATCGTGGTGCGCGCCGAGTGCTTGTACCGGCCTGAGGAAACCAATGAAGTCACAGGGAACGAGCACGGTGCCCTGGTGCAGCAGTTGGAAGAACGCGTGCTGGCCGTTGGTTCCCGGCTGCCCCCAGACGATCGGCGCGGTCTGCCACGACACCTCGCGACCGTCGCCGCCGACGCGCTTGCCGTTGCTCTCCATGTCGAGTTGCTGCAGGTAGTTGGCGAACAGCGACAGGTCCTCGCTGTAGGGCAGAACGGCGTGCGATTCCGCGGCGAAGAAGTTGCCGTACCAAATGCCGAGCAGCGCCAGCAGGACCGGCAGGTTGCGGTCCAACGGCATCGTCGTGAAGTGCTCATCCATCGCCCGGTAGCCGCTCAACATCTCGCGAAAGGCCGCCGGTCCGATGGCGATCATAAGCGACAGGCCGACGGCCGACGGCAGCGAGAAACGTCCGCCGACCCAATCCCAGAACTCGAACATGTTGTCGGCATCGATGCCGAACCGCACTACTTCGTCGCGGTTGGTCGACGCGGCGACGAAGTGACGCGACACCGCTGCCTCGTCGCCCAACTCGCCGACAACCCACTCACGGGCACTGCGCGCGTTGGTCAGGGTTTCCAGCGTGGTAAAGGTCTTCGAGCAGACGATGAACAGCGTCTCCGCCGCCGCCAGGCCGCGTATGGCCGCCTGGAAGTCGGCACCGTCGACGTTGGCGACGAAGCGCACCTCCAGATCGGCGTGCACGTAGGGGCGCAGCGCGGCGCAGGCCATCGCCGGACCGAGATCGGAGCCGCCGATACCGATGTTGATCACGTTGCGAATGCGCCCGCCGCGGAATCCGCGCCATTTCCCCGATCGCACCGCGTCGGCAAATGCCGACATCGTGTCGAGGACCGCGTGCACCGCCGGCACGACGTCGTCGCCACCAGTTTCGATGCGGGCACCGCGCGGCGCCCGCAGAGCGGTGTGCAATACCGCCCGCCCCTCCGTTCGATTGATCTTCTCTCCGGCAAACATCGCCCGCACGCGTTCGCGCAGATTGCGCGCTTCGGCCAGGGCGACGAGAAGACGGACGGTTTCGGCGGTGATTCGGTTCTTCGAAAAGTCGAGCAGCAGGCCGGCGCCCTCGGCGCTCAGCGCCGTTGCGCGGTCGGGCTGTTCGGCGAAGAGATGGCGCAGCGATACGCCGGCGAGCTTTGCATGGTGCCGGCGCAAGGCACGCCATTCGGCGCACTCATCGACCGGCGTCGTCGGAATTTCGCTCATCCGAACTCCGCTGCCGTTTCCTCATGCCGCGGGTGGCAATCGGCGAGCGCAGACTAAGGAGTGGAGAGTAGCGACAAGGAGACCCGCAGCCCACTCTCCACTCCACACACTCCATACCCTACTCTCCACTCCCTACTCCTCACTCCCCGTCCCAGCTGCCAATCGCGTCGAACCGATCTTCTGTTCGACGCGCTCGAGGTAGACCTTGGTCGTCGGCTCGATGCGGGCGAGAAACGGTTTGGGGTAGAGGCCGATCCAGAAGATCATGACGATCAACGGCAACATCACGGCGATCTCGCGCGGGCTGAGGTCGATCAAGTTGCGGTTCGCCTCGTTCGTCACCTCACCAAAGAACACCCGCTTGTACAGGCGCAGCATGTAGACCGCGCCGAGGACGACGCCGAGAGTCGCCACCGCGCCCGCCCACGGACGCGTGCGGAAAGCGCCGATCAAGATCAAGAATTCGCCGACGAAGCCGTTGGTGCCGGGCAGTCCGATCGACGACAGGGTGACGACGAGAAACAGCGCCGCGAATATTGGCATGACGCTCCACAGTCCGCCGTACTCGGCGATCATGCGGGTGTGCCGGCGCTCGTAGATGAAGCCGACCAGCAGGAAGAGCGCGCCGGTGGACAGACCGTGATTGACCATCTGTAGGACACTGCCGCTGATGCCCGTGTTGTTGAAGGCGAACAGGCCCAGCATGACGAAGCCGAGGTGGGAGACCGACGAGTACGCCACCAGGCGCTTCATATCCGGCTGCAGCAGCGCCACCATAGCGCCGTAAACGATGCCGCCGACGGCCAACACGGCCATGAACGTCAGCGCCTCGTACGCCGCCTGCGGAAACAGCGGAACCGCCAGGCGAAGGAAGCCGTAGGCGCCGAGTTTCAACAAAACTCCGGCGAGAATCACCGAGCCACCAGTCGGAGCCTCCGTGTGTGCGTCGGGCAACCAGGTATGCAGAGGAATGACCGGGACCTTGATCAGGAAGGCCAGCGCGAAGGCGGCAAACAGCCAGCTCTGCTCGGTTGCCGACAGCGGCGTGTCGTACAAGCGCAGCAAATCGAATGTCAGCTCGCCGCCCTCGGCGTGGGAAAACGCCAGGTAGAGGATCGCCACCATCATCAGAGCGCTGCCGACCATCGTGAACAGCACGAACTTGATGGTGGCGTAGCGGCGGTTCGGCCCACCCCAGATGCCGATGAGGAAGAACATCGGGAAGAGCAGCAGCTCCCACCAGAGGAAGAAGAGGAATAGGTCGAGCGCCAGCAGGCAACCGAGCATGCACCCTTCGAGCGCCAATATCAGGCACATGTAGGACTTGACGTTGCGGTGCACGTCGCCCCACGAAGCCAGCAGCACGATCGGGGTGAGGAAGGTCGTCAGCACCACCAACCACAGCGAGAACCCGTCGACGCCGTTGCTGTACGCAACGCCCAGGCTGGGTATCCATTCCGCATACTCGACGAACTGCAGGGTGCCGACGGAGGAATCGAAGCCCGCTACCAGGAGCAGCGAGAGGAGGAGCGGCAACAGCGAAAAGACGAAGGCCGCGCGCCGGGCGACAGCGACCGGTTCGGACGGCAGTGCGGCGACGAAGATAGCCGCCACCAGCGGTGCGAATATGATGAGAGAGAGCATACTCAGCGATCCGAACTCAGCGGAAGAGAACCCACATCAGGCAGGCGGCGCCGACCAGCATCACCAGCGCATAGCTCTGCACGTTGCCGGTCTGCAGACGGCGCAGCCCGTCGCCGACGCCGCCGACGACGCGGGCGAGGCCGTTGACCGCGCCATCGATGCCCTTGGCATCGAGCACCTGCCAACACAGTCGCGAAAGTTCCATGTAGGGCTTCAGCACGACGGCCGCATAGAACTCATCGACGTAGTATTTGTTCCACAGGGTTTCGTGCAGTCCAGCGAACTTCTGCTGCAGCCGATCGGCGCTTCCCAGGGACCTGCCGTACATCGAGTAGGCCAGCACGATACTGCTCAGTGCGATCGCCGTCGCCAGCAGGGTCAACAGCAACACCGTGCCGCCCGCCAGGTGGTGCTCACCGCCGTGCAGGGCCGCCAGCGACGGCTGCAGGTAGTGGTCGATCTGATTTCCCCAAAGGACGCCGTGCGGCAACCCGACCCATCCGCCGACCAGCGACAGCACCGCCAGCAGCACCAACGGCAACGTCATCGTCGACGGCGACTCGTGTAAATGCGCAGCGCGGTGCGGCTCGACCCGGCTCTCACCCTCGAAGGCGAGAAAGTACGCGCGAAACACGTAGAACGCGGTCAGGGCGGCGGCACACAGGCCAACGATCCATATAACGTAGTGGCCGCCGGCAAAGGCCGACTCGAGGATGAGGTCCTTCGAGAAGAATCCGGCGAAGATCGGCACACCGGCGATCGCCAGGGCTCCGACCAGAAACGTCAGCGCCGTGATCGGCATCTGCTTACGCAGCCCGCCCATTTTGTAGACGTCGAGCTCGCCGTGCATGGCGTGCATCACGCTGCCGGCGCAGAGAAAGAGCAGCGCCTTGAAGAACGCGTGCGTCATCAAATGGAAGATCGCCGCCGAGAAGGCACCGACGCCGACTGCCAGGACCATGTAGCCGAGTTGCGAAACCGTCGAGTAGGCGAGAATCTTCTTCAGGTCGCGTTGGACGACAGCGATCGTCGCCGCCAACAGGGCAGTCGCCGCGCCGATGATGGCGACGACGTTCAGCGCGATCTCCGACTGCACATACAACGGCGACAGCCGGCACATCATGTAGACGCCCGCCGTCACCATCGTCGCGGCGTGGATCAGCGCCGAAACCGGTGTCGGTCCCGCCATCGCGTCGGGAAGCCAAACATACAGTGGAATCTGCGCCGACTTACCGGTGGCGCCGACCAGCAACAGCAAGCAGACGATGGTGACGATGCCGGGCGCCTGGCTCTGCAGCGCCGCCGCCATTGCGTTGATGTCGGTGAAACGCAGAGACGGTTGGCCGAGGTCGACCAGGGTCCAGAAGAGCAGGAACATGCCGATGAGAAAAGCCGCGTCGCCGATGCGATTGGCGATGAACGCCTTTTGCCCCGCGTCGGCATTCGCCAGGTCTTTGTACCAGAATCCGATCAACAAGTAGGAGCAGAGCCCGACACCCTCCCAACCGATGAAGAGGATGGGCAGCGAGTCGCCCAACACGAGGACCAGCATCGATGCCGTAAACAGGTTCAGGTAGGCGAAGTAGCGTGCCTCGTCCTCGTCGTCGTGCATGTAACCAACCGAATAGACGTGGATGAGAAAGCCGACGCCGGTGATGATCAGCGTCAGCACGCTCGCCAGCCGATCGAGCCGAAAGGCCGCCTCGATCGACAGCGGCGTCGCCTCGATCCAGGTGTAGACACGATCGATCAGAGCCGCTTCACCGCTCAACATGGCGGCAACGGCGGCGATCGATACGAAAAAAGCGGCCAAGACCGCGAGCGGTGCGATTACCCTGGTCGCCGCGCGCCACCCAACCGCCGCGCAGACCATGCACGCTGCCGAACCCAACAGCGGCAACAGGGGGATCCAGCGCAGAAGAGCGCTGCCCGCGTCAGCCAATTCGGCGGTCTGCATATCCGCAGCAGACTGGCCGATTCACGAATGTGAAGCAAGATGGCGTGCACGGATGGCGTGCGCCGGAGCGCCGATTCCGCGGCTGTTCAGTTGGGCCCTGCGCTCGCGGCGGTGGCTGCTGTGTTCGAGTCCGCGATCGGCGCGGCTACGGATCGACCGTGCGGTCAAAGTGGATCCAGAGAATCCGCGAATAGCGGAAGAGCCACGGCGACAGCGGTACCAGCGTTGCGAAGGCAATCGCGATGACGCGCTCGAAAGACCATTCGGGAAAGACGTACGCCGTCAACAGCGCCACCGACGCAGCGATCGGCACACCCATTGCGTAGCTGATGTACATGGCACCGGTGAAGTATCCCGGCTCGCGGTCGAAGAGCAGTCCACACGACGGACAGTTTGCGTTCATCGCGAACGTCCCGGAAAAAATCGCCGCCCGCCGACATTTCGGACATTGTCCGCGTCGTATCGCCGCCCACCGTCGACTGGCCGGCGGCGCCTTCTCGATGCTGCGCACCATTGCTCTCTTCTACGCCAACGCTTTGTCAAAGGGGAGGGGCCGACATCGACGCATTCACCACCTGCTCCCTCCGGTGCCACACTCAATTTCATTGACGATCGCTGCGTGCGGACCTAGTGTCCCGAGCATGCGAAGCGACGTGATGAAGACTCTCCGCGATCACGGCATTCGCCCTTCGGCGCAAAGAGTGGCCGTCGCCAGCTACGTGTTGCATGCGGACGACCATCCGTCCGCCGATCAAGTGTGGACCAATGTCAAACACACCTTCCCCATGTTGTCGCGGGCGACGACCTACAACACGCTGAACCTACTCGTACGCAAGGGATTGCTACGGCAACTCGACCTGGCCGAAGGCCGCGTCGTCTTCGACCCGAACACGGCGCGCCACCACCACTTGATCGACGAAGAAACCAAGCGCATCTACGACATCCCCTGGCAGCAACTCGAGGTGCACAACGTCGAGACACTGGGCGACTTCGATGTCGACGAGTACCAGGTTGTGTTGCGCGGACGAAGGAAGCCAGGGCCGGGGTAGCGGTCCGTTGAAAGACCCCACAGCGTGCTTCGACAAGCTCAGCATGAGCGGTTTCCCGCCCCGATCTTAAAGGACTGTTCCGCTGGCCCTGAGCCTAAGGACCCTTCCGCTCGCCCTGCGCCTAAGGACCTTTCCGCTCGCCCTGAGCCTGTCGAAGGGCCGTCTCGGGGATTCTCAACAGGACACTAGGATGGTGCGTGAGGAGTACATCGACTCGATCGCCGTCGTCACCATCGATCGGCCGGAGTTTCGCAACGCCGTCGACGGACCCACTGCCGCGCAATTAGCCGACGCGTTTCGCCGCTTCGACGCAGACGAACGCCTCTCCGTCGCCGTGCTGGCCGGTGCCGGCGATACGTTCTGTGCCGGTGCCGATCTCAAGGCCGTTGCCGCCGGGCGCGGCAATCGCGTCGATGAGGACGGCGACGGGCCGATGGGACCGACGCGCATGCTGCTGTCGAAGCCGGTGATTGCGGCGGTCGAAGGGTTCGCCGTCGCCGGCGGCCTCGAACTCGCCATCTGGTGCGACCTGCGCATCGCCGCCAGCGACGCCGTCTTCGGCGTCTACTGCCGCCGCTGGGGCGTCCCTTTGGTCGACGGCGGAACGGTGCGCCTGCCGCGTCTGATCGGGCACAGCAATGCCCTCGACCTGATCCTGACCGGCCGCGGCGTCCACGGCGACGAGGCGCTGCGCATGGGTCTCGTCAACCGCTTGGTCGAACCCGGCACGGCCGTCGCCGCCGCCATCGAACTGGCACAGCAGATTGCGCAGTTCCCGCCGCGCTGCATGCGCAGCGATCGCTTATCGGCGTACCGGCAGTGGGATCTCCCCCTCGCCGAAGCGCTCGGCGAAGAGACGCGCACCGGCCTCGACGTCATCCGGTCGGGGGAAACCCGCGCCGGTGCAAGCCGCTTCGCCGCCGGCGCGGGCAGGCACGGCAAGTTCGAGCGGTAAACCGTTTGGCTCTGTAGCGCTGAGCGAAATCAGCGGTTGCGCAGCCGATCGGATGCGGGCAACTTGCTGCCACCGGGCCGAACGGGAGGATGCAGGCGATGGGTAGAGGACATCGCGGCCGCGCCGCGCGCCGCGCATTTCTGGTGGTGGGACTGACCTGCGGGGTGAGCACAGCCGCCGCTGCGCAGTTCATCGAAGAAGAAGAACTGCGGGGCACCTCCGACGTCATCCAGCCGGCGCGCGCCGCGCGCCACAGCGTCAAGCTGCAGGACGTGATTTTTGCCGGCGACGGTTCGATCAGCGGGCTGCTGGTGAACCAAAGCAGCGATCTGGTGCGCGATGTCCGGCTGCTGGTCCGCTACGACTGGCGTTGGCAGAATGAACGTGAACCGGGTGACGACAGCCCCGGTCGTTCGCTCTATTTCACCGTTGCCGGCGACGTACCGGCGCTCGGCACCCTGCCCTTCGCCTACAGCCCATCGCCGCCACTACCACCGCGCAGCGACGGCACCTTCTCCCCCTCCATCGAAGTCGCCGGCTACACCGAGGTGCGCTTCAAGAAGAGACTGCGCCCAAGCCGGTAGCTCGGAACGTCGCTGTAAGATGCTGATTCCATTACGCTGAGAAAAACCGGGCCACCTTCTTGCATCCCTCCGCGAACCCGGAGGGTTCGAAGCCGTTAGCCGGTGGTCGAGCGGAGCGATACCACCGGGTGTTGCGAGAAAAATTTGGCCGCACCCCGAAGGGGTGCCAGATACTCGGTCCCACAGGCTCTGGCACCCCTTCAGGGTGCGTGTCGGTTTGGTGCGGGGCTTTTGCAACCGGTGGTATCGCTTCGCTCAACCACCGGCTAATTTCTGACATCCCTTCGGGATGCGATGCGCTCTCCATTCGTGTGGGGCAAATGGCAGGTTTCTCCACAGAATGATCCGGCGCCCCGCTGAAAGCTGACGGCTGATCGCTGACGGCTGGCGGACTGAGCGACCCGCTCAGTCCGCCATACACGGCAGGCCATCGCAGACGTCGACCACCGCGCCGTCCGGTCTGAGGAACTCAGACTTCTGCACCCGCGCATCGGCGTCGCTGCGCGGATCGCCGTGCGGGTCCTCGCCGAGGCGCGGTGGCTGGTTGACCAGCGGCGGCACCGGCGCGCCGCTGTCCCAGATGATGATCGCCGAGCCGTCGTGCGGATAACTTTCGATGCGCTCGATGCCCCAGTAGGGTTCGACCTCGGGCAGCCGCCCGTCGACCACCGCCGGCCAGTGGATCTGCGCGCCGATCGTGCGCGCCTCGATCTCCGCCGCGACGGGCGCCACCTGGTGATCGCCGAAGGCGACGTGCAGGAGAACCTGATGCGCCGGTGTACCGGGCAGCGGATCGTCCGTCATGTGTTGCGCATAGCCGTTGGCCTCGCCGCGATCCCACAACATCTGGATGAGAAGGAGTCCCAGGCCGCGCTCGATCTCGCTCGGATAAGCGGGATTGTAAATCAACTCGTAGGTGTCCCAGTCGACGCTGCGTTGCAGCAGGATGCTGTAGTTCATCGCCGGAACGCCCAACACCGCCCGCGTGAAGTCGGTGGCGAGAGCGGTCAACGCGCCGCCCATGATGCCGCCCTGGCTGTTACCGTCGAAGAACAAATGATCGCGGTCGATGACCGAATTCCCCGAGTCGTCTTGGAACGCCTCATGCGAGGAGAGGCCGTCGGCGTGAATCATCAGGCGGCCGAGGAAAAGTGCGTTGACGAACCCTTGTTGAGTGCGGTCCGCCAGCGTCGGGAAGCTCGAAACATCGCCGAGTATGGTGACGGCGTTGCCGACGTCGTCTTCCGACATACCGATCCACTTCGTCGCACAGAAAACGAAGTTGTGTTCGTTCGACATGCTGCGCACATTACCAGCGCCAACTTCGCGCTCGCTCCCCAGCAGCCCATGCCCGTAGAGGGACGCGCGGGCGGGCACCGCGGGGCCGCTACCGCCCAACAGCGCCGAACGCGGAACGATACATCGGAACACCGCGGTGAAAGTTCCGTTGGCCTCCGGCAGATCGTCCGCGCCGTAGTTCAGTCGGCTGCCGGGTTCGCCGGTACCCGTCATGTAGTTCGGCACTTCGAATGTACCGCTGATGCGACGCACGACGAGGTCGTCGAAGTCGTCTTCGACCAAGGTGACGTCGAACGCCGGCGCGTCTGCGCCGAGGATGGCAAACGCGTCGTCGCGCATGTGGAGTACGCGTTCCGAGAGGTTGCGCTCGCTGGCGATGGTAAAGTCCCAAGCCAGGTAGAGATCGCCGCGCCGCACGCCGACCCGATCGAGGTCGGCGAAGACGCGCTCGTAGCGATCGCGTTGAGCCTCGACCTGCGGCACGTCGCTCAGCAGGCGGTCGCGGTAGGCACGGAAGACGTCGCCGGCTTCGATCACTGCGCCCGAGCTGTCGACCAGGCGGCGGAAGGCGACCACGTGGCGGTGACCTTCGAGCAGATTGACGGCCGGGCGAACGAAGGTGACACGGTGCTCCGGATCCACCGGCCGGTCATCGATCTCGACCCAGTACGGAATGCGCCGGCCGGCGTCGACGTCGATCAGCACCACCGGTGCGTCGTCGTCGAGCGACGCGGCAATGTCCGTGATCGGCGCCGCGCCGGTGGCGGCGAGGTCGAGATCTTCGACAAAGGTGGCGATCTGCGCGCCGGGCGAGAAGCCGTCGTTGCGGTTCCACTCCGTCATGTCGATGTGGACGCCGGTGGCGTTCTGCGGTGTCGCCGCCGTAGCGATGTCGATGCGGCGCCCGCTGTCCATCGCCGCGTCCTCGACCGTGAAAAAGTCGCTCGGAAACGGCAGCAGGCAGTGTCGCTGGTCGAGGGGATTGCAGATGTCCGGACGGTCCACCTGCAGTGCGATCGATCCGGCGAACCCATCGCCGTCGTCGTCACTACTACAAGAAGACACCACCAACACCGCCGCGGCCAGCAGCGGCAGACACCATCGATTCGACATCGCGCATTCCCTCCTGAGATAAGGTCTGCCAACCACTCTCCACATCGGGCGTGCCGGAGCAACCTCTGGCCCTGGGCTCGGGTGCTGCCTAATTCGGACAGCACCCGCTATCAGCTTTCAGCCATCAGCCTTCAGCTAGGCGGAAATGCTTTGAAACGTGCGAGGTCGAAAGCGAGAGCTGCCCGTCGGAAACCAAATTTCGCGCCCGCCGAGCCACGCGCCGTGGATTGATTTCCCACCCTCATTCGCTATGCAGCGGGGCGATGGCACAGAGCGTGGGCAGCGAGGAGCGGACCTTCCGGCGCAACGGCGACGACATCAACGCCTTCGTCGCCTGGGCTGAAACCAACGTCGCCAAGCCGGGGGTGATCATCCTTCCCGACGTCTTCGGCCTGTCGGATCACTACCGCGACGTGGCACGTCGGTTTGCCGCCGAGGGCTGCATGGCCCTGGTCCTGGACCTCTACAGCCGCGAGGGAACGCCGAAGCTCGCCGACCTCGACGCCGTATTTCACTGGATCAGCCAGATACCGGACGAGCGCGTGCTCGGCGACGTGCGTGGCGCGGTGGAGTATCTCGCCGAGCAGCCGGAGGTACTCGACGACTCGATCGGACTCACCGGCTTCTGCCTGGGCGGCCAGTACACCCTGATGGCCGCGTGTACCGTGCCCGGCATCGGCGCCGCCGTCAGTTGGTACGGCATGCTACGCTACAAGGAAACCAACACCCTCAAGCCCGCCAGCCCACTGGACCTAGCGCCGCAACTCCGTTGTCCCTACCTCGGACTGTTCGGCGCTGAAGACGCCATCATCCCCGTCGCCGACGTCGACGAATTGCGCGCCATCCTGCAACGCGAAGGCAAGACCTTCGAGATCGAGGTCTACGAGGGCGCCGGCCACGCCTTCTTCAACGACACCCGTCCCGAAATGTACCGCCCCATCGTCGCCGCCACGGCATGGCGACGAGCAATGACCTTCTTCCGCCAACGCTTGCCGTGAGGTAGCGCCTGCCGGCGCTAGGCTGTCAGCTGTCAGCCATCAGCCCGACCTCCCTTCTCCCGGCTGGGAGAAGGCAAGGATGAGGGGGATTCAACGGATCGCGCAGCGCTCCGATGAGAGCCGACCTGAAACTCCACTGTACCAAGTTGGTTTCATTAAGGCTGAGAAACACCTGGGCCACCTTCGCGCAAACCTCCGTGAACCCGGAGGGTTCGAAGCCGTTAGCCGGTGGTTGAGCGGAGCGATACCACCGGATGTCGCGTGAGAATTTTGAGCGCACCCCGAAGGGGTGCCAGATATTCTGTCCCGCAGCCTCTGGCACCCCTTCGGGGTGCGTGTCGGTGTGGGGGCTTTCGCAACCGGTGGTATCGCTCGGCTCGACCACCGGCTAACCTCTGACATCCCTTCGGGATGCGATGCCGACAGGCGTGCTGACAGCTGACCGCTGATAGCTGACAGCCGGCGGCGGCAGCCGCCCGCCGCCTGCCGCCGGCCACCTTGCTGGCCCGCCGCCCGCGTGGTAACCACCCGGGGATACGCCACTATGCGCCCTTAGCTCAGCTGGATAGAGCATCTGACTACGAATCAGAAGGTCGTGTGTTCGAATCACGCAGGGCGCGTGTAATTACAAGGACTGAGCGGCCCCCGTTTTGGGGGCCGCGGTCTTTTGTCGGCCAATTGTGGGCCAACTTGCAGGGTGCGGGCTGCAAACGGTATGGCTCACGCTATCGAGCAGGGTGTGCCGCAGCAGCTCCTCAGTGGACGGGTACGGTTGGTATGAAGCACAAACCTGAGAGTGCCGAGCACAAGAAGGCGCAGGCTGCGGAGCGGCTCAAGGCCGGGCCGAAATACACGAACCACGAACTCGTCTTCGCCACCAAGACCGGCGAGCCGATTGGCCAGCCCAATCTCGTCAACCGCCACTTCAAAACCATCCTCGCCAGCGCAGGGTTGTCGCCGAACTACCGCCTTTACGACCTACGCCACAGCTGCGCGACGTTGCTACTGGCGCAGGGCGAGCACCCCAAGATTGTCAGCGAACGACTCGGCCACGCCAGCGTAACCCTGACGTTGGACACCTACTCCCACGTCCTGCCGACCATGCAGCAACAAGCACCGGACAGGTTGGAGGGAGTGCTCTTCGGCCGACGCGACGGCCAGACGAAACCGACCGCGGATCGGGCTTGAGACGGAGCGAACGGTGAACGCCGACACAGTACTTCGCGATTGGCAGGGTCTGGCCATCCGGCTGACGGGCGAGCGGTTGACGCACATTCTGGCGCATCCGGAAATGGCGGGTATGGAGCGCGCCATCGCTGCGACCGTCGCCGCACCTGAGTCGGTCTTGGAATCGCTGAGCGATCCACAGGCCCGGTTGTATTACCGCCTTTATCTCGGGACTTTGGTTGGCGACAAACACGTTTGCGTGGTGGTAAAGATCACCACAGACGATGCGTTCGTTCTTACCGCCTACCTGACAGACAAGGTGAAGAAAGGAACACTGATATGGCCGAGAAAAGGCTGAAGGTTTGGTACGATCCGGAAGGCGACTTCCTCGAGGTGATGTTCGATCAGAAACCGGGCTACTTCCGCGAGACGGAAAACGATCAGGTAATGGAAAAGGTTGACGACAGCGGCAACCTCCTCGGATTCTCGATCCTCAAGCTGAGCGCACTCAAACAGACGCCGCTCGAGGTCGATCTTTGATCGGACCGCACCCTTCGTTGAGGTGATGATGCGCATCGCGCCTTTGGAGTGATCAATGCTCGTGGACATTACCGAAGTCGAAGTTGTCGGGAGATATGGTCTTCGACTGCGTTTTGCAGACGGTACGATGGGGGAGATCGATGTCTCCAAAT
>JBGTMF010000004.1:0-27374 GCA_041743795.1 Thermodesulfobacteriota bacterium
GTCGCCGACGCCGCCGACCTCGTCAGCGGCGACGCGCATCTGCGGCAGCGCGGCATGTGGTGCGAGGTCGCGACAGCGGAGGGCGAGCGAATCGAGCTCGATGCCTCGGCCATCCGCCTGACGGCGACCCCCGCAACCATCCGCGCACCCGGCCCACTATTCGGCGAGCACACCGCGACCGTATTCGAGCGACTCCGTCTCCGCGCTGTGAAGCCAGTGCCCCAACCACGGTGACAACGGATTCAACCGTATAGCCACGGAGTTCGGTAGTGTCTCATTCTGATTCCGGCCCGGAAGTGCCGGAAAGTTGACAATAGACCAATCTCCTGTAGTGGTCGCCCCGCCCGCACGCTATCATTGAGGGTCCGTGCCGGACGCGATAGGCTGAATGCCGGTAGCGGAAAGAGGTTGGGTCCGTCCTTGGGAACCGAAAGGCCGCGTGAGCAAGATGCCCAAAAAGAAATATACCTTGATTCAAGAACGAGAAGCCTTTGACGCCCAGCTCGGAGAGATCCTCGAATCGCACCGAGGCGATTTCGCGCTAGTTAAGAACGGCGTCGTCCTTGAATTCTTTCCGAATCACGAGTCCGCATACGCCGCCGGATTGGAAAGGTTTGGCATCGATACGCCGTTCCTGATTGCCTTGGTCGAGGAGACGTCGCCCGAACCGGTGTCGCTCGCCTGGGATGCGGGAGTGATGTTTGGATAAGAAGGCGGGTGACCTCAGGCGACGCAAGAAGTCGGAGCGAACTCGGCGTAAGCGGAAAGCGAAGTTCCAAGGCATCAAGTCGCCCCCTCCGCCAGCCATAGTCCCCCAAGCGCGCACATGGTCTAGGTATCAGGACCCGGAAGCCTTGGTGCGGTTCGGGCCGATCATCAAGGGCGCCTTCTCTGCCCCGATCGCCTTGGCTAGAAAATTAGCCGAACAGGGCCGCCCGGTGCCAGATCCCGTTCGTGGGTATCTGATCATCGATACGGGGGCCGTCACGCTATGCGTGGCCGATTTCGTTCCCAAGCAACTCGGGCTATCGCCCGTCGGTATTAGGGACACTGCCGGCGTCCATGGAGTCCAGAAGAACGAGGTTTATCATCTGCACCTCCAACTGATGTTCTCTGGGGGCTCGGGTGAGGGCGTTTCGATAGAGACCGAAAAGCCCGCGATTTGCATTCCGGGACTGCACGGCCAGTGGAGTCCGGACGAAATGAAAACCAACGACGCCCACCCGAGCCTATTGATTGGCCTGCTAGGCAGGGACTTCTTGCGGCATGCGGTTTTTACGTACAACGGCGCGACCGGAGTGATTGACGTTATGCTCGACCTTACCACCATGCCGCCACGCCCACGGAGCAGCTAGTCCACGGCCTTAGGCTTTCGTCCCGGCTTCTTGCGCGGTGTCTGCGCGTCCAACTCGTCGACAACCGCGGCGATATCCTCCATGGTCCACAGGCGATCGGTGAGGCCGGCTTCCATGGCGGGAGTCACCTTCAGCGTCTTGTGGATCCGAACGAAGTTGTACCAGGCTGCGTAGATCGCGATCATATGGCAGTGATTTTCGACCTTCTTGCTGAACCCGTTGGTCAACCTGGTGAATCTCCGCATCGAGATCCGCATGGTCAGGTTCGCCCTCTCGACGAACGACGTTGAGATGTGATCGGCGTCAGGGTTGCCGGTGATGACGTGGCTGTCGGTGCCGAGGCACTGAGCCGGCGAGTACCGGCGTTGATCTTCGCGCGGATCCGGTACGTAGACCTTGATCAACTGCGCGTAGTCGATCCCGATGCCGAACCGGCTCTCAACCGCATCGAGATACGCCATGTGACCGTCGGTGGTGAGTTGCACGCGGTTGGCGAGACGGCCGGCAAGGTCAGTCATGAACTCGTACGCGCCGCCACCGTCGCGACCGCCAACGAAGTAGGCGACCAGGAGCTTGGAGTCTGCATCAATGCCGGTCCAGGTCCACACGTCGCCAACGCCGGCTTCGCGCTCGTTGCCCTTACGCTTCGCCGTCTTCTCCTTCATGCCGACGAAGCTCCAAATTTCGTCGCATTGAACACGCTTGGTCGGGACCTCGCGGACCAGGCGATCATGGAGCATGGCGCAGGCTTCGCCGGTCAGGATCAGCTCCTTGGTGACGGAGTTGATGGAGCAGTCGACCAGGCGGGATATCGACCGCATGGAGGAGCCTTCGCAAAGCATGCTGAGGATCGCGACCCGCTTCGCTACCGGCATCCTGTTCATTCATCCGTAATGTGAAATTCTTGCTTGACTGTCAAGCATTTTATATCAAGTTGCGATTTTTCGAACATTCGCACTTTTCAAAGCCCTGGTAGTGCGCTAGGGTGGCACCCACTAGATATGGGTGACTTTCGGAGACCAGGGCAGTTGATCGAGCATCTCCTCGCCGAGCGGGGGTGGACTCAGCAGGTGTTGTCGATCGTGCTCGGAATGAACCGATCTGTGGTCAACAAGCTCGTGTCTGGCGTGCGGACCATAGACGCCGAGACGGCGCTTGCGCTCGGTGAGGTGTTCGAGGTGCAGCCAGAGCGCTTCCTTGACCTCCAAACAGCGTACGACTTGGCAAAGGCCAAGATTCTGACCGCGCCCGACTCGGCACGCGCCACGCGCGCGCAACTCTTCGGAAGCTTACCGCTGGCGGAGATGGCCAAGCGGGGATGGATTCGTGTGGACGATCTCGCCGATGTGGCAACCGTCGAGTCCGAACTCTGTCGTTTTTTCGATGCGCAATCGCCCGAGGACATCGAAGTCCTGCCGCACGCCGCTAAGCGTACGAACGTCGACGGGCCGGTAACGGCCGTGCAGCTGGCGTGGCTCTACCGTGTGCGTCAGATCGCCGACGATATGTTGGTAGGGCGGTACTCCCCCGCCGCAATCCGCAACACCATCTCAAAGCTGAGCACTTTGCTATTGGCGCCAGAAGAGTCACGACTCGCTCCTCGCATGCTCGCGGAGTGCGGCATCCGTTTTGTAATCGTGGAGTCATTGACTGGCGCCAAGATCGACGGCGTCAGCTTTTGGTTGAATGACTTCGCTCCGGTGATCGGGATGACGCTTCGATTCGATCGCGTCGATAACTTTTGGTTCGTGCTGAGACACGAACTAGAGCACATCCTGCGTGGTCATGGGCGCTCCACGATCAAGCTTGATGCCGAACTGGAAGGCGAACGCGCCGGTGTCGGATCGTCGCTCCCGGAAGACGAACGGGTCGCGAACGAGGCGGCCGCAGAGTTCTGCGTGCCGCAGGACCAATTGCGACGGTTCATGGAACGCAAAGCTCCCGTGTTCGCCGATCGCGACATCCTTGGCTTCTCCCGCACGCTCAAGGTGCACCCTGCGCTTGTCGCTGGCCAGCTTCAGCACCGGACCGGCCGCTACGACCGCTTTCGCATCTATCAAACGAAGATTCGCTCGTTCGTAACGCCGTGCGCGACTGTTGATGGTTGGGGCGATGTCGCCCAAGTCGGAGAGTGAAGGGAGGATTGAGGCATGAACAGGAAAGATCGGGACAGGCTGAAATTGTTGCGGTGGTTCAAGCAGGAGACGGGCCAGCTCGACGTGAGCATGCGCGAAGTCGCCAAGTGGGCACACGAGAGGAAGGGCTACGCTTTGCCCAAGCCGATCGACCCATACGACGTATTCGCTCGGCAGTTGTCGCGTGCCGCACGCCAAGAGGTGCGGCACGACGAAACTACCGGACGACCCTACCGCGCCAACCACGCATTCACCGAATCTATCGGCGGCGAGCAGCTTACCCTTTGGTTCGACATCGATGAAAAACCACTGCGTCGGAAGATGCACAAGTCGTTGATTCAACGCCGCGAGCAGATGGTCGGTGAAGCCGTTCAGTTCACGCTTGATCAAGCGCACTGGAACCACACGAACCCGGACCAAGAGCCGATCAGACTGCCGATGGATTTGGCCGACGACGTGGAGTGGCGCCTCAATGCACCCGACGAGGAGGAGCAGCAGGTGGGCTGATCTAGCGTTTGCCCTTTTTCCACCTGGCAGTTGCGGCAACCGTGGCAATCTCCGACCTCTGGAGGGCCGTCAGTCCGCGCGCTCGCGCCTTACCGCCCTTCAGCCCGCCCTGGCGCATGTACTCCTTGGCGGGGTCGCGCGGCGTTGGGTCGTCCTCGATCTCGCCCGTCGCTATCCGCATGACACGGACGGCGTTGCCGATCACGTCGGCGGGGCGAGTCTCGCCCTTCGGCCCCTTAGGCATCGAGGTCCTCGTCGCTCTTTGACCAACCCCACGGCCGGCGCAATCCGGGATTCTCCTGTAGCCGTTTGATGTACTCTTCAATCGGTTCGGTGTGGGTGCCTGGGTGTGCCTGCCACTCGATGAGGCGGCGCCGAGGCTCGCGGGGCGCGACTTCGCCAAACCGGCAGCGCGCTGGGTCAAACATCCAAGACGTACGATCTGGCGGGGGCGGTGTTTCGCGAGGAAGCGGCTCACAAGGCGGAACCAGCGGGTAGCTGCACGTAGGCAGCTCGGGCAGTAGAAGCTTCTCCCTTTCGTCCCGCTTGCGATTCTTCGCCATACCCGCAGAGTACCGCTCACGCTGACCCAGCTTCAAGTCGGGGATCGCATCGCCAGGAATCAAAATGAGACACTACCCGGAGTTCTGACCGTGCCGGCATCACAGTAGCACCGGCTTGACTGTCGCAGAGAGATCTCCGGATAATGCGGCACGATTTCGTGACTTTCGAGGAAGTGTCACGGACCGACAGAGTTGATCGGCGGAACGAAATGTCTGTGCGACGCAAGAAAGAACTACTGGACGCTCCGAATTACACTATCGCAGAGGTCGCGGAGTATATCGGAGTCCCTACGTCGACTGTGCACGCGTGGACGAACCCACGACTTGGAGGCCGAGCAATAATTGCCGCGGCCGCCTCCACCGGACTAGCGCGTCTTTCATTCGCGAATCTGCTCGAGGCGCACATTCTCAGCGCCCTCCGTCGCCACCGGCTCTCCATGCAGAGAATCCGATCCGGGATCGAGTTCCTTGAGACAAAGTTGACGGCAAAAGATGCCTTTCTGGTGGCCCACCCTCTATTGGGGCGGGAGTTCAAGACCGATGGTCGGGCGTTGTTGGTCGAGCATCTCGGCAGCACCATCGATACCAAGGACGGACAGCACATCAGCGCAACCCTTGTGCGGTACATCGAGAGGATTGATTTCGAGGGCCGGCTTCCCTCGCGGCTCTTTCCGTTCACGAGAAGCGGCACATGTCTTGACCAGCCGAGGTCCGTGGTAATCGATCCTTCCGTAGCTTTCGGCCGTCCAGTTCTTAACGGCACTGGAATTCCTGTTGATGAGATCGCCGGTCGTCACAAGGCGGGCGACTCCATTCATGACATCGCCAGTGACTTTGACCGAACTCCAGAGGAAATCGAAGAAGCGCTCCGATTCAACGAGGCAGCCTGAGACTCACTTTTTCCTCAATCGTTGTCTCGGCAATCGCATCGTCCCGGCGGCGTTCAAGGTTGCTGGAATCGAGTTCACGACGTTTGCCGAGATCGGATTTCCCGACGATGCAGACGATCACGAGTGGTTCAAGATTTGCGGCGCGAAAGACTGGATCGGACTGACCAAGGACCGAAACCTATCCCGGCGTACTCGTCAGATCGACGAGATCATGAACGCTGGTGCCACTGTCTACGCGTTGACATCCTCGGGACTATCCGGGGTTGAGCAAGCAGCCATCCTCGTCCGAGCCGCCGCCAAGATCCAACGGGTGATTCAGACAGGTACGGTGAAGAGGCCCTTCATCGGCAAGATTCGACCCAGCGGAGATGCGGTCGTTTACTTGACACACGCCAGTTGGAAAAAGGGGACCGAATAGCCATTGCGCCGACTGCCTTTGCACATTTCAGCACAATCGAGGTAATCAGCCGCTGTCACAATGACCGTTGAGCGTACATCTCCGCTACCATACGATTCCGCGATTGGAGCTGCTACCCTGTGACTTCCCTCAACCCCGGCCCGGAGAAGGCGCCGCCGCACCTCGGGCGAGCAAGCGCAGTACGATCTCCTCCGCAGACTGCAGGATCAGGGCATTCTCCGCGCGATCTCGCAGATCAGACGCGCAGCGGGTCTTAGGTGCAAGGCGGCGCGATGACTGACTCCAAACGCGGCACCATCTCGCTTGCCGCCCGCGACCATCACCAGGAACTGCCATGCCGATGAACCACATCAAGCTCCGCGAAGCCCTCCTCAATCTCGTCCCTGCGGACGGCACCACCATCGGCAACGGTCGGCTGCTCCAGGCGATCGGCGAGAAGCTCGGGCGCGAGATTGACGAGGCCGACTACGCGTCCGTGCGCGACGCGCTCGTCGAAGAAGGAGTGCTCGCGAAGAGCCGAGTCCGAGGGATCTCCGTGCGCCTCGCGGAGGCGAGCGACGACAACGAGGCAGACAAGGGTAATCCGTCGCCGCCGTTGGTGCTGCAGAGCCCAGAGCGCAATGAGCCCGGCGCCAAGAAGCTGCCGGGTAAGAAGCGCAAGACCGCGAAGCGCGCGGTGGCGCGGGGCCGCGCGAGTAGCGACGAGGCCCAGGTCCTCAGCTACCGGCACGGCGACCGGCGCAAGAACAACCCCGAGGTCGGCATGGTCGACCCGGACACCGACCCAGCGCAGCCGAAGACGAAGTGGGCGTACGACCCGCACATCGATCCCGCGCTGGAGTTCGACATCGGCCGCGCGCAGGTCGAGCAGCTCATCGACGACGCGCTCGCGAGCGGTGACCACGAGGTGATGCGCCGAGCGCTTGAGCAGCTCAAGCGCCAGGCCGAACCGTACCTAAACTGGACGGGCAAGGCGGAGCGCACGAGCTTCGAGATCGACACCGTCTCATTGCACGTCCACGAACGGATCGATCCGGCGAGCATCCTCAACGCTGTCCGCAAGCAGCTGAAGGGCGAGAAAGCCGCGCAGCTGAAAATGCAGCTCGGCCTCTTCAGCGCCCCCTTCGAGAACTTGCCCCTGCGCGACGCGATCGACTTCTACAAGCACGACAAGGGCTGGTCTAACCGCCTGATCGCGGGCGACTCATTGCTCGTCATGAACTCACTTTTGCAAAAGGAGGGCATGGCCGGGCAGGTGCAGATGATCTTCATCGACCCCCCCTACGGCATCAAGTACGGCTCAAACTTCCAGCCGTTTACCAACCGACGCGACGTGAAAGACCGAGCCGATGAAGACCTCACGAAAGAGCCAGAGATGCTCAAGGCGTTTCGGGATACTTGGGAGCTTGGGATCCATTCGTATCTGACGTATCTGCGGGACCGCCTGCTACTTGCGAGTGAACTGCTCGCTTCCTCCGGCAGCGTGTTTGTCCAGATCTCCGACGAAAATCTGCACCATGTCCGCGAGATCATGGACGAGGTGTTCGGCGCGCAGAACTTCGTATGTCTAATCGTCTACCGTAAGACGACGACAGCATCCTCAGTGGGACTCGCAACCGTCTGCGATTTCCTCGTTTGGTACGCAAAAGACCGAAACGCGCTCAAGTACCGATCGCTTTACCTAGAGAAGGAACTCGGTGGCGCGGGCGCTACTCAGTACACCTGGATTCGGGAGCATACCGGGCGTCGATTCGATGCGGGATCGAAGACCGCGGAGTACCTTGGTGTCGAAGGCGTCGAGGTCTTTTCCCACGACAACCTCACCAGTCAGCGTCCCGCACAGGGCGAGGACGTTACGGCATTTGCCCACGCGGGGAAGTCTTTCGCTCCGGGGAAAGGTACCTTCAAGACGGATACGCGCGGTCTTACTCGCCTCGGTAAATCTGGGCGCCTGCTGGCGCTGGGCGACACTCTTCGATACTGCAGGTTTCTCCTCGACTTCCGGGTGACGCCGATCTCTCACCTCTGGGACGACACCGTCACTTCTGGGTTCGCAGATAAGAAGGTCTACGTCGTTCAGACGAACCCGACCGCGCTTGAGCGCTGCCTTCTGATGGCGACCGACCCGGGCGACCTGGTTCTCGACCCGACCTGCGGCTCAGGCACGACCGCATTCATCGCCGAGAAGTGGGGACGCCGCTGGATTACGTGCGACACCTCTCGCGTCGCGGTTACGCTCGCGAAGCAGCGGCTCATGACGGCGAGCTTCGAATACTACGAGCTGAAGTACCCACTCGAGGGGCTCAAGGGCGGCTTCATCTATAAGACCGTCCCCCACGTCACGCTCAAGTCGATCGCCAACAACCCCGAGATCGATGAGATCTACGAGCGACTGCATCCGGCGGTCACCCAAGTGCTCGACGACCTGAACGAGGCACTTCGCGCAACGCCCCCTTTGCCATTCGCCGTCGCTGACGGTGGTCGAAAGGGCAAGTCGATCGACTTCAGAATCGCGACGACCAAGACGATGGACCTGCCCTCCGGAGATAAGGTCCCGGCCGGCGCGCTGCTCGAGTGGGAGGTGCCGTTCGATTTTCCGGGGGACTGGCCGGCCTCCGCGCGGTCAGCGTTCGACGCATTCCACGAGGTGAGCCAGCGGGTGCAGCGGCAGATGGACGCGTCGATCTCAGCGCACGCCGAGCAGGAGGTACTCTACGACCAGCCGCGGCCCTCCAAGGACAAGCTCCGCATCACGGGTCCGTTTTCAGTGGAGGCTGTGCCCTTCCCGTCGGTGCTCTCGCTCGACGAGACGCGGCCACCGGAGGAGGCCGATGTCGCGATCGCGCGCTCCGGCGAGACCTCGCGCCAGCACCAGTGGCGCGACGAGCTGCTACGCACCGGCATCCGAGGCAAGGGCGGACAGCTCATGAAGTTCGCCGTGCTCGAGACCCTGCCCGACACACGCTACTTGCACACGAGCGGCACGCTGGCCGACACCGGGGAACGCGTGGTGGTCAGCTTCGGCCCCGAGCACGGCGCCCTCGAGCAGCGTCAGGTCGAGATGGCGATGCGCGAGGCGGGCGAGCTGTTCCCGCGCCCGAAGATGATCGTCTTCGCCGCCTTCGCCTTCGATCCCGAGGCCGCAAAGGATATCGATCAGACCAAGGGCATCGTCGCGCTCAAGGCGCAGATGAACACCGACCTGCTGACGGAGGACCTGAAGAAGGCTCGGTCGGGCAATCAGAGCTTCTGGCTCATGGGCCAGCCCGACATCGACGTGCGCAAACGCCAGGACGGGCTCTACGAGGTCGAGGTCAACGGCTTTGACTACTTCGACACCGTGAAGGGGGAGCTGGTCTCGGGTGGCAAGGGCAAGATTGCGGTGTGGTTGCTAGACACCGACTACGACGAGCGCTCGCTGTTCCCGCGCCAGGTGTTCTTCCCGATGGCCGGCGCGAAGGACGGCTGGCACAAGTTACGTAAGGACATCAGGGCCGAGCTCGACGAGACGCGCCTCTCCGAGTTCCACGGGACGGTATCGCTTCCCTTCGAGGCGGGCGAGAATCGCAAGGTCGCGGTCAAGGTCGTCGACGACCGCGGCATCGAGTCCCTGAAAGTCGTTCGGCTGGACTGAAGCGACCCCGTTATGGCCGGCCCGAAGTCCTTGATCCTCAACTCGCCATATGAGCGCCCCGCCTTCTACTGGCGCGACGATCGCGGCACGCTGCTGCTCGAACACGGGCGCAGGCCCGCGGGGTACGAGATCTTCGACACCCGGCACAACACGCGCCGGACCGCACCGCTCGAGTTCGTGAACCGCATCCGCGAGCGTGTGGACGCGTGGCGCGAAGCGCAGTGGCCCGGCGTGACAACCGTAACGCGCGGCCTGCTCGAGCACTGGCACGAGCGCGGTGCGCGCCAGCTTCCGTTCTACTTCTGCCAGCTCGAAGCCATCGAGACGCTGATCTGGTGGGTCGAGGGCCCGGCTGACTTCAAGCAGGGTATCTACGTACCCGGCGACGGCGGCGCCTGGGAGCGGCTGTGTTCCAAGATGGCTACGGGCTCCGGCAAGACGACGCTGATGGCGATGATCATCACGTGGCAGGTGCTGAACGCCGTCACCTACCCGAAGCGCAACAAGGACTTCTCGCGGGCGGTGTTCGTCGTCGCCCCGGGCATAACGGTGAAGGAGCGCCTCCAAGTCCTCTACCCAGGCAACCCCGCCAACAGCTACGACGAGTTCGGGCTCTGCCCATCGGAGGCGACGCGCCAAAAGCTCAACCAAGCCGAGGTGCTCGTCGAGAACTGGCATATGCTCATGCCGCTCAAAGAGCCGGACCGAAGCGTGGTGAAGAAGGGAGCGGAGAGCGACAAGGCCTTCGTTCGCCGGGTGCTCGGCAAACTCGCTGGTTTCAAGGACATCGTCGTTCTCAACGACGAAGCGCATCACGCCTACCGTATCTCTGCCGACGTGAAGGTGAGCAAGAAGCAGGCGCTCGAACAGGGACTCGATCTCGAAGAGGCAACCCGCTGGATCGAAGGGCTCGATCGCATCCACGGCCAGCTTCGAATCGCGCACTGCTTCGACCTCTCGGCGACCCCTTTCGCGCCTACCGGGAAGACCAATACCGAGCAGGGCCTCTTCGACTGGATCGTCTCCGACTTCGGGCTCAACGACGCGATCGAGGCAGGCCTCGTGAAGACCCCGCGCGTCGTCGTGCGCGACGGCGTAGTGCCCGACACCAAGACGCTTCGGCCGAAGCTGTACCATCTCTACCGCGATCCCTCGGTGTCGGACGACCTGAACCGCCGCGGCGCCGAGGCGCACGAGCCGCTCCCTGAACTGGTGCAGCAGGCCTACACGCTGCTCGGGGCCGACTGGCGCGACACCGCGAAGCTGTGGCGAGAAGCTGGCCACCTGGTGCCGCCAGTGATGCTGACCGTCTGCAATCGCACGGAAACGGCGGCGCGCATCGAACGCTACTTCGTCAAGGGCGACGCCCATTGGCCAGAGTTGCACGCACCGACGCGCACCCTGCGGGTCGACTCAAGAGTGCTCGACAAGGCCGAAAAGGGGGAGACCGCCTCGGCCGACAAAGACTATGAGGCGAGGCTTCAAGAGATCGTCGCCGTAGCGAGCATCGCCGACGACAAGAAGCAGGCGCTCCAGAGCCACAAGAAGGAGGAACTGCTTCGCGCGATCGTCGACAACGTCGGCAAACGCGATCGCGCCGGGCAGGATCTGCAGAACGTCATCTCCGTCGCGATGCTCTCTGAGGGTTGGGACGCGAAAAACGTCACACACATCCTCGGCCTACGCGCCTTCACGAGCCAGCTCCTCTGCGAGCAGGTGATCGGACGTGGTTTACGTCGTGTCGGCTACGACACCGAGCGCGTCGTCGGCGCGGATGGCATCGAGCGCGAACTGTTCCGCGCGGAGTACGTAAACGTGTTCGGCGTTCCGCTCTCGATCTTCCAGGACGTCGGCGACGAAGTAGAACCGCCTCCGCCACCGAAGCCGAGCACGCAGATCGAGTCACTGGTGACGCGAAACCACCTCGAGGTGCGCTGGCCCAACGTCGTGCGCATCGAGACCGTCGTCCGGCCGACCCTGGTGGTCGACTGGACCAAGGTCGAGACGCTCGAGCTCGACCCCGCACAAATTCCGATCGCGGCAGAACTGGCCCCGGCGCTGGGCGGCGCGGCCGATCTCTCGAAGGTCGAGAAGATCGACTTGGAGCGGATCCCGGAGTCCTTCAGGCTTCAGCGGCTCACCTTCCTTGCGGCGCGCAAGGCATTCGAAAACCTCGAGGGGCGATTCACCGGCCGCATCGAGCTGCTCGTCTTTCAGCTCATTCGACTGGCCGAACAGTTCCTTGCGTCACCGTGCCTCGCAATTCCCAGCCTGTTCCATCAGGACCCACTGCGAAAGCGCATCCTCTTCTCGCTCAGCATCGACCGGGTCGTACAGCACCTCCTTCGCTTCGTCACCGAGCAGAACCTCGAGCGCATCGAGCCGGTGTTCGACGAAGAATTCCCTATCGGCAGCACGCGCAATATGCGCACCTGGTACACGACCAAGGTCTGTCACCCGACGGTGCGCTCGCAGATCAGCCACATGGTGGCCGACAGCGCGTGGGAGCAGCACGCCGCGAACCTGCTCGAGACGAGCCCGTTCGTCGACGCGTATGCCAAGAACGAACACCTCGGGTTTCAGGTCTACTACATGTGGAACGGCGCCAAGCGCCGCTACGTCCCCGACTTCCTCATTCGGCTCCGCAACGGCAAAACGATGGTCCTGGAGATCAAGGGCGAAGGCCGCGACCAGAACCGCGCGAAGCTCGCAGCAATGCGCGCGTGGGTAGTCGGCGTGAACACCAAGGGCGGCTTTGGCGTGTGGTGCTGCGACGTCGCCTACGAGATGGCGAAGCTTCAGGACATCCTCCACCTCCACGGGGGCGAGGCGCGGGTATCGTTGGAGGCAGCCCTGTAGAGAAAGCAACCACCCATTCTCGGCGAAGGCGTCGAGGTGTATCCAGAGGTACAGGCTGACCGAACGTCGGCGCCCAACGTCTATGCACGAGCCAGGCGGCGGCGGATGTAGACGGACTCTTGATGGGCGCGCGAGACCTGGGCGCCGAAGAGGATGATGCTCCAGGCGATGTAGATCCAGGCGAGTAGGATCGGCACCTGCCAGAGGGTGCCGTAGACGGAGCTGTAGCGGACGATGCGGATGACGAAGGTGACGTAGGTCCACTGCGCCATCTGCCAGACGGTTCCCGCAACAACGGCGCCGACGATCGCCGAGCGGCGGCGTACGTGGGTGTTCGGCAGGCCCGTGTAGAGGAGAGTGAAGCTGCCCCACAGCAGCGCAAAGGGAACCAACGGCAGAAGAGTCAGTGCCAGCTCGCCGAGATACCAGGAATCGAGCACTTCGTAGAGCCGGCTACCGGGGCGCAACAGCGCCGTGATAGCGAGGGCGAGTACCAGCATCAACGGGGCGACGACGGCGACCATGGCGAACGAACGCAGCTTGCGGCGCAGCGAGCGACCGGGGATACCACCCCAGATCGAGTTGAAGCAGAGTTCGGCGTTGGCCATGATCGCCAGCATTGCCAGAAAGGCGCCGAGCATGGAGAACACAGCAACGGCGCGCACGTTGGTCTGGTCGATGAACTCGATGATCTGGCGCGCCATTACCGGCGAACCAGCGCCGATCGTGTTCATGACGAACGGCGTCAGCTCGTGGTGCAAACCAAATCCCTTGATCACCGAGAACACCACCGCCAGCAGTGGCACCAAACCGAGCAACGTGTAGTAGGCGAGCGAGCCCGCCCACTGGATACAGTTCTGCTTGAGGTAACGCAGGCTGGCCAGCGGCAGTACGGAGACCACCACCGGCAACCAGGTGCGGCTGAGCATCCAGACGGTCACCGCGTCGATCGACCAACGCCGCAAGAAGCTGCGCGACCGCGAGACGCGAGCCACGGGTACCTCCGCGGAAGCGGTCATTGACGGCTCGGCGACGTCAATGGTCGCGCCAGGCGTATCTACTTCTACATCGAGGCTCATGCCCGCTCCGGGTCGGCGATCCATTGCCAAACTACCTGGCGTCGCGGTTGCGTGGAAGGGCGAACTGGCTCGAAGCTCGGACTTCAGTCGCGCGCCAAACCGAGGACGAATGCCTCGAGGCGGATCTGCGGATCCGTGCGCGACCGTTTGAAGGCAATGTCGAGCTCGTGCAACTCGACAAGGGCGCGCTCCAGGTTGGCCGCTTTGCTGCGCGACGCGTTCTGCAGGGCCAAGTAGAGAACGTACGGGTGCATGCCGGCGATGAGCTGCTTCTGGTCCTCCGGGATCAGCGGCAACAGCTGGTCGCGAAAGCGATTGAACTGAGTGCCCGATGACCAGGATTTGGCCAGGCTGGTCGAGAGGATCTCGCGCGCCGCCAGTAAAATGCGGATCTCCCGGCTGATCATGGCAAGCAGGCGCAGTGGCGGTTCGCCCTGAGCGATGAGCCCGCGCAGCAACGACAAGGCCTTGACGATATTCCGTTGCGCCAATGCGCCGGTGAAGTCGAACACCCACGACTCGCCGAGATCGCGCATCACCGCCGTGACGTCCGACTCCTCGATCGCCGCGGCGTCGCCGGCGTGCAGGCAGACCTTCTCCAACTCTGCGTGCAACTGGCCGGGGTCACCGCCGGCACGCTGCGCGATGGCCCGGCGCGCAAGTGGCGCAAGACGCTTGCCCCACCGGGCGACCGCCTCGTCGATCATCGCCTCGACCGCCTCACGGGTCAGCGCGCCGCTGCGCTCGCGTTCGACTGCGAGGTCGACGCAAATCCCCAGCTTCTCGATTTCCTTGAAGATCCGCTTGCGGCGATCAACGGTCGAGGCGGTGAAGATGAGTACCGTGTCGCCTGCCGCGCCGGAGGCGAGAAACTCTTCGAGCAGCGCACTCTCGTCCTTGTGCGACGCGACGCTCATCCCTGCTTCCCGCGCCTGCGCCGCGACCGCGTCCAGCACCTGCGCTTCGCCGGTGCCCAGTTCCCGCCCGAGCAGCGCTTTCGATTTGGTCTTGTTGAGCGAGGCGAACGACGTCCGCTCGAGGTCCTCTTGCGTCCAGCCGGACAGCGCCGCGAGAACGAGCAGCTTCTCCGCCGCTTGCTTGGCCCGATCGGCGCCCCAGGCGGCAAACAAAGCGTCGGCAATGTCGCTGCGCTTGTCTCCCGAAAGAAAGAAGGTCGGCTCGCGCAGCCAGACGACCTTGCCGCCGCCGAAGAGGCCGACCGTGCGGCAGCTGTCGATCACCTGCGGCAACCCCGTCGTGCGGCCCTCGTAGATTTCGAGATTGACCGTTCTCTTGTCGGCTGGGACGAGAACCTCGATGAGGCGCCGCGCCATCGCCTCGGTCTGGAACGGCTCGCCCATGAGGAGGTATACCGGCACCCTCCGCGCGGCGGCGTCGCGCAGGATCCCGGCCGTGTCCGGCGAACGCTTTCCTACCTGTGCCTGGGCCACCCGGCATGCTTTAGCCCGACCAACTGAAACGGTCCATGCCTCGAGGGGTTTCGCTGGAGAATCTCACCGCCAATCGCCGAGTGGATAAGCGCGCCCCGGCACACTATTAGCTGATCTGTTTGTACTTGTGGGTACTGCGAATGCTAAAGATCCGTCAGCCGCGGATTCCTCGCGAGCGGATCACAAGGGGGAACGGTATGCCGCATTCTGTTCCGCGGGCTCTCATGCTCGCGCTTTTCGCCGTCGCTTTCGGCTTCGCGCCGTCTGCCGACGCCTCGTTCGTGACGTTTGAAACCGGCCAGACGAGGCCGATGGCGATGTCGCCGGACGGTACGCGGCTATTCGCGATCAATACGCCGGATAATCGCTTGGAGATTTTCAACGTCACCGGCGGGACCCTGACTCACAGCCAATCAGTGTCGGTCGGACTCGAGCCGATCGCGGTGGCTGCGCGCTCGGACACGGAAGTGTGGGTGGTGAACCACCTGTCGGACTCGATCAGTATCGTCGATGTCGGATCCTCGCCGGCGCGGGTCGTCCGCACGCTGCTGGTCGGCGACGAACCGCGCGACATCGTCATCGCCAACGGCTCGGTCGGCGAGCGGGTGATGATCACAACGGCGCGGCGCGGACAGAACAGCGCCAACCACTCGACCGACCCCGTCGATCCGCTGCTCATACAGCAGGGCACCGGCCGGGCACTGGTCTGGGTGTTCGATCCCAACAACCTGGGCACCAACCTGGAGGGCAATCCGGTCTCGATCGTCACTCTCTTCGGCGACAGCCCGCGCGGCCTGACCGTCAGCAACGACGGCAACTCCGTTTTCGCCTCGATTTTCCACTCTGGCAACCAGACCACGGCAATCTTCGAAGGCGTCGTCTGCAATGGTGGCGGCGGCGCCGGCCCCTGT
Organism: Thermodesulfobacteriota bacterium; assembly: GCA_041743795.1. GTDB lineage: Bacteria > Desulfobacterota > Binatia > HRBIN30 > CADEER01 > CADEER01. The sequence continues at coordinate 15,803 of JBGTMF010000004.1, forward strand.
TTGTTCAACGGCCTGCCGATGCCGGGCGGCGTACCGCCGCCGAATACCAATTTTCAAGGAGTGCCGGCCCCGGAAGTCGGCCTCATCGTCAAGCACAATCCGATCTCCGGCAACTGGGAAGACGAACTCGGACGCAACTGGAACAACGCGGTTCCGTTCAATCTCCCCGATCTCGACGTCTTCGAGATTTCTACGGCCACCGGCGCTGTAATGAACTCTTACCCCGGTGTCGGCACGATCAACTTCAACATGGCAACCAACCCGGTTTCCGGGAAGGTATATGTGTCGAACACCGAGGCGATCAACGAGGTGCGGTTCGAAGGCCACGGTACGTTCGCCGCCGGCATCAAACCGCCGGGTGAACCCACCACGGTGCGCGGCCACCTGCACGAAGCACGCATCACGGTGCTCGATGGTACGTCGATCCTTCCTCGTCATCTCAACAAGCACATCGACTACGACATTCACCCGAGCCCGCCGGGCGTCAAGGACCACAGTCTGGCGACGCCGCTCGAGATGGCGGTGACCGACGACGGCTCGACCCTCTACGTCGCCGCCTTCGGCTCGAGCAAGGTCGGCGTCTTCGACACCGCCCAGCTGGAGAGCAACACCTTCACACCGTCTTCGGCCAGCCACATCAGCGTCAGCGGCGGTGGGCCGACCGGCGTCGTCCTCGACGAGAACAACAACCGCCTCTACGTGATGACGCGCTTCGACAACTCGATCTCGGTCGTCGACACGATGACCAACACGGAGATCGATCACATGCCGGTGTACAATCCGGAGCCGGCGAACGTCGTCGACGGGCGACCGATCCTCTACGACGCGGTGGCGACTTCATCGAATGGCGAGGCGTCGTGCGCGTCGTGCCACGTCTTCGGCGATCTAGACAGCCTGGCCTGGGATCTCGGCGATCCCGACGAAGTGCAGATCAACAACCCCAATCCGTTTACCGTCGGCAGCGGCGGCCCGTTCCATCCGATGAAGGGCCCGATGACGACGCAGAGTCTGCGCGGCATGGCCAATCACGGACCGATGCACTGGCGTGGCGATCGCACCGGCGGCAACGATCCGGGCGGCAATGCCCTCGACGAACTGCAGGCGTTTCTCAAGTTCAACCCGGCCTTCGGCGGGCTGGTCGGCCTCGGCGATCCCCCCAACAACGAGATTCCAGCCGCCGATATGTTGGCCTTCGCCAACTTCATCCTCGACGTGACCTATCCGCCGAATCCGATCCGCGCACTCAATAACTCGCTGACTTCGCAGCAAGCTGCCGGACTTTCACTCTACAACGGCCGCGTCACAGATATCGTGCTGAACTGCAACGGCTGCCATACGCTGAACCCGTCGCAGGGCTTCTTTGGCGGCAACGGCGGCTCATCGATCGAAGGCGAGCCGCAGGAGTTCAAAGTCGCGCACCTGCGAAACGCCTACCAGAAGCTCGGTATGTTCAGCACGTTCGGGCCGCAAATCCGCGGCTTCGGTTACCTTCACGACGGCAGCGTCGACACCATCTTCAACTTCCTCGGCGCCGCCGTCTTCTCTCTCAACAATACGGAACAGCGCAATCTGGAGGCACTCGCTTTCGCCTTCCCCACCACCTTCGCTCCGATCGTCGGCCAGCAGATCACCCTCACCAATACAAACAGTGCGGTGGTCGGCCCGCGCATCACCCTGATGATCCAGCGCGCCAGCACGGCGTTCCCGCTGGTCGGCATGCCCGGCGTCACGGAGTGTGATCTGGTCGTCAAGGGCACCATCGCCGGCGAGGCGCGAGGCGCCTTGTTCAATCCGGCAACCGGTCTATTTACGACAGATCGCGACGCCGATCCCGCTCTGACCGATGCACAGGTTCGCGCCTTTGCCACGACGCCAGGCCAGCAGTTGACCTACACATGCGCGCCGCCGGGAACAGGCCTGCGCATGGCACTTGATCGCGACGAAGACGGTTTCTTCGATACGGACGAAGTCGACGCCGGGTCGAACCCGGCCGATCCGAACAGCATCCCTGGTTCAGACACGCCAACCCCGGTCCCCACCAGCACGGCGACGTTTACACCGACCGCTACACCGGCGGGTACCAGCACGGCTACGTTCACTCCGACTCCGACGCCGACGTCCACTCCGACGCCCACCTTCACGTCGACCTCTACTCCGACCGGCACACTTGGCGCCTGCAACTCGGGAATCCTCATCAACAAGTCCCTGCTCCGGGTTGCGCGAAATGACAGCCCGGCGGGCGACGAACGCCTGGTAATCAAGGGTGAGTTCGTGCTCAGCAATCTCTTTCCGGCAATCGACCCGCTGAGCAATGGCTTCACCTTCGACGTCCTGGATTCGACCAACGGCAACACTCTGGTGACGCGATTCGTTCCCGGCGGCGCTACTCCGGGTGGATCGGCACCGGGCTGGAAGGTCAACGGTGCCGGCACCCGCTGGCGTTTCATCGATCGCCATAACGCCCTGGGACTCGGCGTCAGGACGTTGATCGTCAGCGATCGCTCGAATCGGACACCGGGACTTTTCACTGTCCGGGTCAAGGGCAAGGACGGCGACTTCCGGTTGCAGCAGACCGATCTGACGCTGGTTTTGACGCCCGGGGCATTGCTGCAGAAGGGCAGTAACCAATGCGCCGTGCGGGATTTCAATCCGAGTCCCGGTCCGTCGCCGCGCTGCGAACTCAAGGGCGCGACCAATCGCACCCTGATCTGCAAGTAGTCCGGAGATCGGGGGGCTGTGCCGCGACGGCACGGCCCCCCGATTCGACACGCATAGGCCCGGCACCCCACGAGTGCGAAGGTTCGGCTCACTCAGCCGGTCGCGGTAGCGCCGACGCTCTTCTCAATTGACGGGAGGCGAGGAGCGCTGATCGCCGGGAACAGCTCCGGTGCGATGTTTCTTCCAGCTGCCCAGGAGGAGGGTCGCCAGGGCTAGGAGAACTTCGTCAACAAACGGTATAAAGTCTGGGACCAGTACGTCGACGACGAAGAGCACTGCGGTGATCGCAAACAGTTGCGGGAAGCGCAGGCGAGATAGATAGCGAGTCAGGAAGCGGATCAACGGTGCGGAGCGCATGCCCCCAACATAGCCGGGATCGGGCCGCCAGACGACCACTTGGGGCCGCCCATCACGGTTCACCGAGGTAGGCTTGAGGTAGGCTTGATGTTAGGAACACGCAAACGGCGCGGACTCTCCACCAGGCGCGGCAGCCTCGGGTCTTCCTCCCCGATGAGCGGCGTAGGCCGGCGCCGCGGCGGACGGATTCGCCTGCTGCCCCTCCTGCTGTTCGCGGTATACGGAGTTTACTATTACTTCGGCAATCAAGAGGTGGTACCGTTGACCGGCCGCACGCAGTTGGTCGACATGAGTCGCGACCAGGAGATGGCGCTCGGGCTGCAATCGTACCGGGAAATTCTCAGTCGCGAACGCATCGTTCGCAGTGGCGAGATCGTCCAGGTCGTGCAGGACATCGGTCGCCGCTTGGCGAGTGCGGCGAGCGAACACGATCCGGGATTCGATTGGGAGTTCAAGGTCATCGACTCGGACCAGGCCAACGCCTTCGCGCTGCCGGGCGGCAAGGTGGCCGTCTACAGTGGGCTCGTGCCCGTCGCCGAGAACGTCGACGGCCTCGCGGTGGTCATGGGTCACGAGATCGCACACGCCATCGCGCGGCACGGCGCGGAGCGGATGGCGCACCAGAAGCTCGTGCAGTTGGGCACGTTGGCTGCAAGTATGGCGTTCAGCGACATGGACGTGAGCACGCAGCAGATGGTCATGGGTGCCCTCGGCGTCGGCGCTCAATACGGGGTGTTGTTGCCCTTCTCTCGCGACCACGAATCCGAAGCCGACTACATGGGACTCATCTACCTGGCGCGCGCCTGCTTCGATCCAACCGAAGCGCCGCACTTGTGGCAACGCATGGGCCAAGCTTCGAAGGGCGCGCCGATGGAGTTCATGTCGACCCACCCGAGTAGCGAAACCCGCATTCGACAGTTCGAACAGTGGATGCCGGAGGCCCTGGAAATTCACCGCCAGCACTGCCCCGCGTCCGGCTGATCGCGCGCGACGGCGCGCTCGGCTCAGAACTCGCGCCCCACCCAAAACCTACACCAGAGTGAGTTTGCCGAGGCTGTCTTCGAGTCCGCCGCGGCGACTGCGCGCCAGCCAGCAGGCCCGCTGCTCTTCCAGCGCGGCAGCGACCGCCGTCCGCTCGGTAATCGAGTCGTCGACTGCCAGGTCGTGTTGGCGCGCCAATTTCATCGCGCCGATGCGGGACAGGCGGATAGCCTGGCGCAGTTCGCGCTGGATCAGCTCGCCGTCGGCGCAGCGCGGCTCAGCGTTGGCGATGTCGCGATCGGCCGCGTCGAGCTCATCGAGGACGCGCTCGATACCGGCGGCGTCGGCCGGGGGACTGCCTGGGAACGAGGCCTCCTTGCCGACGAGTGGAAAGAAGAGCGGGCTGCCATTGAACGCCTGCGCGCCGCTGCGGCGATAGACTTCGGCGGCGCGCACGAAGGCAGCGCCGAGGAGGCCGCGGCAATCGTCGAAGACGAAGGTGTCGAGCGCGGCGGCGACATCGAGGCCGCGATTGGAGTCGCCGCACCAGGCGATACAGGCGCCGTAGGCAAGTGGGGCGAAGCTGACCGACGGCGGCTGCAGATGGCCGTTGTCACCCCAGTCGGTGATCAGGTAGCCGCGCGCGCCGAAGGCGATCCCTGTCGACGCCGCGTCGATCAGGTTCGCCTTCGCGTTCGCCCAGCGTCCGAGGAGTGAGTTCCAAGACGATGTTCCCGGGCAGACCCAGAAGGGAACCCCTGTACCGGCCACCGCCGGGACCTGCCCGGCAAAGCCGCGCAACGCGCTCTCATCGATACCCACTTCGGAGAGAATCTCCTCGAGGCCGGCGGGAAGCGCGGGGTCGTCAACCGGCGCCTCGTAGTGCCAGACCAGGGCCACTACATCGCGCGGCGGCAACTCGGCGATCAGTTCTGGATGCTTGCGCAGCACGTCCGCCCAGAACAATACCTCGGCACCGTCGCGCTGCAACTCACTGACGATTGACTGCAGGAACTCGAAGTAGACGCGGCCGCGGCCACTGGCGGCGACGCGATCGCGGCTGCGACCCTTGCCGAGTTCGAAAGTCTCGTCGAAGTTGATGTTGATGCGCCGGCTGGAAAAGTGCGGCCTCAGCTCGCGGTAGAGTCCGAGCACGAACTCGCGCGATCGCTCGTCGGGATGCAGGACCGCGGCCGGCCAGCGCGCGCCCCAGCTGGTCGTCCACCCGCCGGGGGTCTCGGCAAGCGCCTCGTACGTCGGGTGCCGCAGCCACCGCTCCATGTGGCCGAAGCCGTTCTGATTGGCGACCAATTCGATCCCGCGCGCCGCGCATAGCGCATCCAGCCACTGGATGTCCTCCGCTGTCATCGGCGACGCATCGCGCCAGACGGCTTCGTGGCCGCTGTATGCGAAGGTATGTTCCGTGTAGAGCTGCAGGTGGTTGATGCGCAGCAGATCCAAGAGATCGACGATGCGTTCGAGTGTGGCTCGGGTCGGCACCCGGTCGCGGCTGATGTCCAGCATGTAACCGCGCAGCGGGTAGTCCGGCCAGTCGCGCAGGAGCAGGCCCGGCAGACCGTCGGGAAACTGCGAGCGGACCTGGCGCAGTGCGTTGCGGCCGTAGCGCTCGCCACCGGCGTCCGCACAGCACAGCTGGATCCCGGCCGGCGCGATCGCCAGCTCGTATCCCTGCGCCGGTCGCCCGGTGTCATACGTCACCGCGAGCGGTGTGTCGATCGCCACCACCTCGCCAGTCAGCTCGATGTGGCGAGGCCGTGGCAGCAGGTGCGGCGCCGCATGCCGCCGCAGAGCGTTCATTCCATCAGCGGCGCCATTTGCGCCGTATCCATGTACTCGGCGACATGCTTGATTCTGCCGTTTTCGAGAGTTGCGATCATTCAGACGTGCGCCTCTACCGGGCGGCCGTTCGGCGCCGTGCACTTCATCGTATGCTGTTGCACGTAACCGGTCGCTGTCGGCGTCACCTGGATGTTCTCGTAGCGAAGATCGTTGAGATTACCGGTGAGGATTCGAACGACCTTGAGCGCCTGTTTTCTCACAAGGGTGCGCCCATCGGAGTTGCGCCAGGCGGTCATGTCTTCGGTATATAGATCCGCCACGCCGTCGACATCCTTGGCGAGTAGGCGCTCGACTAGTTTACGGGCGACCAGAAGGTTGGGGTTTGCGCTGTCGTCGGCCATGGCGGGCAGCAAAGCCGCTGCGGCCAATATGGTCAAGTACGCAAAAGGATTGGATATGGATCTCGCCGCTGGCGGCTCGGTGCAAGGATTCCGTTGCAAAAGCGGATCTCAGGCTATGCGGTGGGCGCCGCTGTAGATGTTGAATCGTCCATCGCGGACGAAACCCAGGAGCGTCATGTTCATGCGGCGCGCGAGGTCGACGGCGAGGCTCGTCGGCGCGCTGACGGCGGCGACGATGGGGATCCGCGCGACAGCGGCCTTCTGCACGATCTCAAAGCTGACGCGGCCGCTGACGAGGAGAAGGGAACTCTCCTCGTATTGTCGCAGACCCTGCAGGAGGCAGAAGCCGATCGCCTTGTCGACGGCGTTGTGCCGACCGACGTCTTCACGGAGGACTAGCAACGCCGATTCCGCGCTGAAGAGCGCCGCGGCGTGTACCCCTCCGGTGCGAGAGAACAGCTCCTGTTCGCGACGCATCCGCTCCGGCAGGGCGGCAACAGCCGGGCCGGGTAGGCGCACCGCGTCGCCCTCGAACGTCCGCGTAATCTGCTCGATGCGGTCGAGGCTCTGCTTGCCGCAGATTCCGCACGAGCTCGAGAGATAGGCCATGCGCCGGCTGCGCTCGATGGCGACCTCGCGATTCTGACCGTCGAGTCGCACGTCGACGACGTTGTCCTCCGCAGCGTCGTTGCAGATCTCGGCACCGACGATCTCATCTCCCTCCGAGACGATCCCCTCGGTCAGACAAAAGCCTGCTGCCAGTTCGTCGTCGTGGCCGGGGGTACGCATGGTGACTGCGACCGCAACACCGTCGACACGGATCTCCAGCGGCTCCTCGACGGTGACGCGGTCCTCGTCGCCGTCGCCGTCGGTCTGACGGGGCCAACGCACGATGGGGTACATGCCGTCCGCCGGGCGCGGGCGTCGCGAGCGCGCCACTCTCACTCCCGAACCAACAACATGCAGCCGCACGTATTGCCGCCGCCGGCGGCGGCGACGGCTACCTCTGGGCGATTCGCCACCTGCCGGTCGCCGCCCTCGTGCCAGAGCTGCACACAGGCCTCGTGAAGGAAGCCGTACCCGTGCAGGCGACCGGCAGACAACTGGCCACCGTGCGTATTGATCGGCAGCTCGCCGTCGCGAGCAATACGGCCACCGCCCTCGATGAAACGACCGCCCTCGCCGATCGGGCAAAAGCCCAACGCCTCGATCCAGGAGAGCGTCAGGAACGAGAAGCCGTCGTAGAGCTGCGCGACGTCGACATCGGTCGGTCGCAGGTCGGTGCGCGTCCAGAGATGGGCGGCGGCGTCGCGGTTGGCCATCGTGCTGAGGTCGTCGAACTGGTCCCAGGATGGACGGCCGCGCAACGCGGTGCCAACCGCTTCGACGCGGATCGGCCTTCTGCGCAGGTCGCCAGCGCGCTCGCGCCGCGAGACGATGACGGCCGTGGCGCCGTCGGCGGGAACGTCGCAATCGAAGAGGCAGAACGGCGTCGAGATGATGCGGGCGTTGAAGTAGTCGTCGATCGTCATCGGCTCGCGGTAGATCGCTGCCGGATTGAGCTGCGCGTTGCGCCGGCCGTTCAAGGCGATCTGCGCCAACTGCTCGCGCGTCGTACCGTACTGGTGGAAGTGCCTCTGCGCGAACATAGCGACCCATACCGCGGCCGAGGGCGCGTAGAACGGAAGCGTCCACTCCATGATTCCGCTAGCGCGGAAGCCGCCGCCGCGGCCGGCGCCCGCCATCGCCGACTTGCGCCCCTTCGATCCCTGAGCGCTGCCCTCCCAGACGCTACGGAAGCAGAGAACGTGATTGGCGAGTCCAGCGCCGACTGCCAGGCAGGCGTTGACGACGGATCCGAGTTGGCCCGACGTCTCGATCCCCGAGCCGTACCACCCCAGTTCCAGGCGCAGTGCGTCGTGCACCTGGGTGGCGTGTGCTCCCGAGAAACCAGGCGGTGTCGCCGCCATTCCCGGGTAGGTCGACAAGCCGTCGATGTCGCGCGGCGTCAGGCCGGCGTCGGCAATCGCCGCGATACAGGCGTCGAGTGTCAGTTCGAGCGGATCGCGGTAGAGTCGCCTACCGATCTCCGACTGGCCGATGCCGCTGATACAGGACCGCTTCTCAATCTGTTCGTCGCTCGACTGCGTCATCGGGCTGGGCCGTCGGACCGCGGTTCGAAGAGCGGGATCCAGATGTCATCGCCGTCGGGGTCGGGGCGGTGCTCGAAGACGACGCGAACCTGCATGCCGACCGACACCTCTTCGGGCGCGCAGCCAACGATGTTGGTGGTCAGACGTAGCGACGGCTGCTCTTCGATCTCGACGATGGCGACGACGTATGGCAATTCCGGCCCCGGCATCCAGGGCTGGTGATTGATGGTGAACGTCGCCACAGTCGCCCGTCCCGATACCGGCCGCGGCGTCAGCTTCTTCGAGAGGTCGCGCGGACAGACGGGAGCCGGCGGGTGGACCATGTATCCGCAGTCGTCGCAGGCGAGAAAGTGCAGTGCGCCGCTGCTGCCGGAGGTCCAGAACGACCGGTTGAGTTCGGTGACCTCCGGCAGGATCCGAAAGGGCAACTCACTCATTTCGGCGGGCACGCCATCGAGCATTCCAGCGGCGCGCCGGCGCTACACCCAGCGGCACGGCGAGCAACCACCAAGCAAAAGACCGCCGGCGCGACGGAACGGCACAGCCGTCCTCGGAAATCAGTGGAACCACGGTACGCATCTCCGGCAGTGGCGTGTTGGTCACCGTCACCGTCGCCGTCGGCGTCAATGTTGGCGTATCCGACGGCGTCGCCGTCGCCACTGTGCCGACGACCAACCCGGTCGGCGTTGCCGTAGCCACCGTGCCCGTGCCGAGGCCCTGAATATCCACTTCGTGATCCGCGTACGCTGTGCCCGACGCAATCAGCGTGATCGCGATCGCCGCACCGATGAGCTTGGCCATTGTCTCCCCCCTTATCTGCGCTCGGCCCACCGAGCTTTTCCCTGGACTTCACCGCCATCGGTCGCTAAACGCAGAGGCGAGTTTGGACCGACACTTCGCGCTGTCCGCACGACACTAATGCCTCATAGCGGGCAGCGTTTTCAAACACGAAGCGCGATTCAGAGGGGGGGATATGTCGAAGAAGGCACGATCGAGGTGGCCCATCCAGGCGATTTCTCTGGTTGTGGCAGCTTTCGTCGTAGTGGTTGCATCGGCCAACGCCGCGCCACTCGACGTTCGCGAAGAGATTCAACTCGGGGTCCGCACCTACACGGCCGTGCGCATCGGCACCGAGCAGACGGACGCCGCGATCCTATCCGACGGGGTGCGGCAGGTCGCGCGTTCGCTGACCTTTCCCATCTCCTCGGCCGGCAGCCTGAGGCAGCACCGCGGATTTGCAGAGGTCGAGATCCGGCACGATCTGACGCGACTCCTGCGCGAGGGCCTCGGCCCGCTGGCGCTGCTGAACACACTGCCGTTCGCGTTCAAGAACCTGCGCTACTTCATCTCCTACCGTGGCGAGTTCGAGGGTATCTACGACTACGGGCCGTCGGAGTTTCGCACCGCCGAACAGTTCCTCGATCCACGCATCGTGCTCAACACGCCGTTCGACGGCAATCCCAACTTCGACGTGCCCAGCCGCGAGCAAATCGCATACACCGATCGCACCCGGTTGCGGGACATCGGGACGGTGCGCAACCGCCTATTCCAGGCCTACGTGCAGGCGCAGGCGGGCAGCGTCACCATGCGCCTCGGCCGGCAGATTCTAGCCTGGGGCGAAACCGACATCTTCCGCCTGCTCGACAACATCAACCCGCTCGACGCCAGTTTCGGCGGATTCCTCGTCAATCTGGACGAACGGCGCGTGCCGCTCGATATGCTGCGCACCACCTGGTACCTCGGCGACTTCTCCAACACCGGTATTCCCGGGCTTTCGGTGCTTTCGAACCTCCCTATATACGAGGCATATTTGGAGGGCTTCGTCGCCATCGACGACAACGTCGGATTCGCACCGGGGGTTCCAAAAGGGTCTCCCTGGGGTCCGCCCAACATAAGTGTACCGACGCGATCCATCCTGACCACGATCGACGCGCCGGCGCGAAGCTTCGAGGACGCCCGCGGCGGATTCCAGTTCCGCTTCAGCGCGCCCGCACCGGCGATCGGCGACATATCCCTCGGCGCCGCGCACTACTTTACGTATTTCGACATCCCGGCCGTGCGCATCATGAGCCAGGCGTTTCCAACTCCGATCACCGCGCCGGTAGGCGCTCAGAACTACTCCATCTGGGCGGTGCAGACCGCGCCGCGGACGCGCGTCAGCGGCATTTTCGGCAATTTCGCCTTGCCGCCGGAATGGGTGCGCATGTTCGGTATCACCGGTGAACCGATCGTCCGCTTCGAGACGGCCTACTTCAAGAATGAGCCGCGCAACAGCCAGTCGAGCGTCGACCCCTTCTTGCACGCCCTTCCGATCTTTACCGCCCCGGGCACCGATAACTGCTCCGACGAGGGCCTCGCGAACGACGTCGACCGGTCGTACCGAGTCGACGCGGAGGGGCGTCGCAATCCGTCCGGTCCCTTTTGCACGGGTGGCGCACGCACGGGAAACTCCTGGAACGTCGTTCTCGGCCTCGACCTCAACCAGTGGGTGCGATTCATCAATCCGGACTCGAGTATCTTCATCACGACGCAGTTCTTCTACCGACACCTGCAGAACGCCGAGAAGAGGACGCCGGTCCAGCCAAGATCCGCGTTCCTTCCCGGCCAGGAAACGGTCTTTTACGGCGAGGTTCTGCCGGTGCAGAAACAGATCATCGGCACCGATTACCTGCTCGGCCCGTCGGTCGGCAGCAGCGACGCCGCCGCGCCCAACTTCGTACACAGCCCGGTCGATCAGTACCTGCAGACGCTGCTGATCACGACGCCGTTCTACGGTGGCCGGTCTCTCCCGAGCCTCGGTGTCTTCTACGACTGGTCCGGCGCCTGGGTGTTGCAGCCGTCGTTCACCTACAGTGTCGACCCGTTCCGCTTCACCGTGACGTATAACTTCCTCGCGGCGACCGACCTCAAAGGCGGGGCTGGAATTTCGTTGTTGCGCGACCGCGACAACCTGCTGTTCCAGGTGGAGTACGTAATTTAGTCAGTCCGTTGAAAAGCTCTTCGTCTTGTCACCCCGGCGAAAGGGACTGTCGGAGAAGCAGGGTTTCGAGGGCCAAGTTAGATTTCGAGGGCGCAGTTAGGTCTTCGGGAAGCTGGTTGCATGAATGGTGACGATCGCGAGCGCGAAGAGCGGCTGTGAGCGACCTGGAAGGCGCAGAACGA
>JBGTMF010000005.1:0-11320 GCA_041743795.1 Thermodesulfobacteriota bacterium
CGGATCGCCGTCCGCCTTGGAGGGCCCGCCAGCCGGCCCACGCCGCAGCGAGCACCAGCACGACCGTGATGAGGAACAGCCAGGCGATGCCCTCGAGGACGGCGCCCACGCCGAAGAGCAGCGCCAGGACGAGCAGGATCACGAGCAGTGTCATGGCGATCGCCCTACCCACGAGGGACGCGGTCGAACCCGCCAGGACGACGGCCGCACGAGCGAGCGCAGCGGCATCTGCAGATGTCGATGGCACCACCGCCACAAGCATCGGTTCGTCATCACGACCGATCCGACGACCGGGCGCACCACCTGGCTCCGAATACGGGAATGACCACAGTCACACACCATCTCGGCAACGGCCCTGGCCCAGGGCGCCGAAGTTTGGGAGCATCGCCCCTTGGATACGCAGCGCCGGGCCGCCTCACGACCACGACGATCGACTGGAGCACACGTGCGCCCTCTCCCGGGCCGACCACTCCCGTTGGGGGCCAACTACGACGGCTCCGGCACCAACTTCTCGGTGTTCAGCTCCGTCGCCGATCGGGTGGAGCTGTGCCTGTTCGATCCCCACGACGACGCTCCCCTGACCGAGCACCGCATCGAGGTCACCGAGGTCGACGCCCACGTGTGGCACGTGTACCTCCCCGAGATCGGCCCCGGCCAGCGCTACGGCTACCGGGTGCACGGTCCGTGGGACCCGGCGGCGGGCCTGTGGTGCAACCCGAACAAGCTGCTGCTCGACCCCTACACCAAGTCCGTCGACGGGGTGATCGACTGGGACGAGGCGTGCTTCCCGTACACGTTCGGCGACGAGCTCGCCCGCAACGACCTCGACTCGGCGCCGCACGTGTCACGCTCGGTGGTGCACAACCCGTACTTCGAGTGGGGCAACGATCGGCCGCCCGACATCGCCCTGGCCGACACCGTGCTCTACGAGGTGCACGTCAAGGGGTTCACACAACGGCACCCCGACATCCCACACCAGCTCCGCGGCACCTATGCGGGGCTGGCCCATCCCAGCTCGATCGAGTACTTCCGGTCGCTGGGGGTCACCGCGGTCGAGCTCCTGCCCGTGCACCAGTTCGTCCACGACGCCCACCTGCGCGAACGTGGGTTGCGCAACTGCTGGGGCTACAACTCGATCGCCTACTTCGCGCCCCACAACGAGTACACCTCGACCGACACCACGTCCTATGAGGTGCAGGAGTTCAAGCAGATGGTGCGCACGCTGCACGAGGCCGGCATCGAGGTCATCCTCGACGTCGTCTACAACCACACCGCCGAGGGCAACCACCTCGGTCCCGTGCTGTCGCTCAAGGGGCTCGACAACCCGGCCTACTACCGTCTGATGGACGACGACCCCCGCTTCTACATGGACTACACGGGCACCGGGAACTCCATGAACATGCGGCACCCCCACGTGCTGCAGCTCATCATGGACAGCCTCCGGTACTGGATCACCGAGATGCACGTCGACGGCTTCCGGTTCGACCTCGCCGCCACCCTGGCGCGCGAGCTCCACGAGGTCGACCGACTCTCGGCGTTCTTCGACATCGTGCAGCAGGACCCGGTCGTGTCGCAGGTCAAGTTGATCGCCGAACCGTGGGACGTCGGGCCCGGCGGCTACCAGGTCGGTAACTTTCCGGTCGGCTGGACGGAATGGAACGGTAAGTATCGCGACTGCGTGCGCCGCTTCTGGCGGGGTGACGGTGGGCAGGTGTCCGAGTTCGCCACGCGTCTCGCCGGCAGCAGCGATCTCTACGAGCAGAGCGGCCGGAGGCCGCATGCGAGCATCAATTTCGTCACCGCGCACGACGGCTTCACCCTGCGCGACTTGGTGAGTTACGAACAGAAACACAACGAGGCCAACCAGGAGGGGAATCGCGACGGCGACAACCACAACAACAGTTGGAACTGCGGCGCCGAGGGGGAAACCGACGACGCCGCGATCAATACATTGCGGCAGCGGCAACAACGGAATCTCCTGGCGACGTTGCTGCTCTCGCAGGGCGTGCCGATGATTTGCGGCGGCGACGAGTTCGGCCGCACACAGGGCGGCAACAACAACGCCTATTGCCACGACAACGAGATCAGCTGGCTGCACTGGGATCACGATGACGAGCAACGCGATCTCCTGGCACTCTGTCGATTCCTCATCCGACTGAACCTCGCGCATCCGGTGTTCCACCGGCGCAAGTTCTTCCAGGGGCAGCGCATTCGCGGCGCCGAGGTGCAGGACCTGACGTGGTTCGAGCCCTCGGGAGAGGAGATGACGGATGAGTCGTGGGATGCCGGTACGGCGCGATGCCTGATGGTTCGCCTGAGTGGCTACATGGACGAGGTCGACGAGGACGGCCGGCGCATCGTCGACGACGATTTCATTCTTCTCCTGAACGCATCGCCGCAGAGCGTGGTGTTTCACCTGCCGGCGCACCGCCCGGAGATCTATTGGGAACGCCTGCTCGACACCGGCCAGCGCGTTTGGGGAGCGCCGCAACGGGTGCGCGACGGTCGCTACCGGCTCGCCGACCGGAGCATTGCGGTTTTTCGCGTCGCGGGAGGCTGACTTGGCTGGGGATAGTGCGGCGTTTGGCGCCCTGCCGGGCGACGGCGTCGTCGAGTTTCGCGTCTGGGCGCCTTCGCGTTCACGCCTCGAAGTCGTCGTCGAGAGCGGTCGCCTCGAGGGCAAGAGGGGGGTGCTCGAAGCGCTCGAGAACGGCTTCTTCGCCGGTAGGGTCGCAGGTCTCGCTGTCGGCGACCTCTACCGTTTTTGCCCCGATGGGGAAGGGCCGTTTCCAGATCCGGCGTCGCGCTGCCAACCGCGCGGGGTACACGGCCCGTCCGAGATAGTTGATCCCTCGCAATTCGTCTGGTCGGACGCGCTTTGGGGCGGATGCGTGTTGCGCGATCTAGTACTCTACGAAATCCACGTCGGGACGTTCACCGATGGCGGAACGTTTTCCTCCGCGCGCGAACGATTGCCGCAGCTGCGTGATCTCGGCGTTACTGCGATCGAACTGATGCCGGTTGCCGATTTCGCGGGTGATCGCAACTGGGGCTACGACGGTGTCGATCTATTCGCGCCGGCGCGCTGTTACGGTCGCCCGGACGACCTGCGCCGGCTGGTGGACGAGGCGCATGCATTGGGCCTCGGCGTCTTCCTCGACGTCGTCTACAACCACTTTGGCCCCGACGGCAACTACCTGGAGTCCTTCGGCCGCGAGTTCTTTTCGTCGCGGCACCGCACGCCCTGGGGCGCCGCGGTCAATCTCGACGGAGCCAACAGCGAGGCGGTGCGCGATTTCTTCTTCGCCAACGCTCTGCACTGGATCCGCGAATATCATATGGACGGACTGCGCCTCGACGCGACGCACGCGTTGATCGACGAGGGTCCGCGCCACTTTCTCGCCGAGCTGGCGGAACGCGTCCGTACCGCGACGGCGGGGAGGGCCCTGTTGATCGCCGAGGATCACCGCAACCTCGCCGCCATGGTTCGCCCTGAGAGCGCCGGCGGTTGGGGTATCGACGCGGTGTGGGCGGACGACTTCCATCACCAGGTCCGGCGCCATCTGGCCGGCGACTGCGAGGGGTATTACCGCGATTTCGCCGGCACCACCGCGGACGTGGCAAAGACGATGCGGGACGGTTGGTTTTATTGCGGACAGCGATCCGAAAGCATGGATGCGCCGCGCGGCAGCGATCCCGCTGGCTTGCCGGCATCGAGCTTCGTCATCTGCCTGCAGAACCACGACCAGATCGGCAATCGCGCCTTCGGCGAGCGCCTGCACCACCAGATCGATCCGGCCGCCTATCGCGCGGCGACGGCGCTCCTGTTGCTGGCGCCGCAAACGCCCCTCCTCTTCATGGGACAGGAGTGGGGCGCCAGTTCTCCGTTCCTCTACTTCACCGATCACCACCGTGAGCTGGGAGCGCAGGTGACGGCGGGTCGGCGGCGGGAGTTTCGCCAGTTCGCCGCGTTTCGCGACGCGGCGTTGCGCGATCGCATCCCGGATCCGCAGAGCGTTGCCACCTTCGAGGCCAGCCGACTGCGCTGGGGCGAACGCGACACGGCGGAACACGCCGCGCTGCTGCGCCTGTATCGAGCGCTACTTCAGTTGCGCAAACAGCTGCTGCGGGAGGCGACAGGCGATGGTGATGAGTTCACGGTAACGGCCGCCGATGACGAAACGATCGCAATCCTGCGCGGCGGCCAGAGCGCGCCTCGCTCACTGGTCGTGGTGCGCCTCGCCGGGTCGGGCACTGCCGACCTTTCCTGCGTGCCGGAGGTGTTGGCAGGCAGGTGGAGTGCGGTGCTCTCCACCGAGGAGGCCTCCTTCGTCGACCATCCGCAACCGCCGCGGATCGACCTCTCGGCAGCGCATCCGAGGATCGCCTTCAGCCGAGCCGGTGCTGTCGCGTTGCGTGCGCTGACGAACGGCGCAGACTAGTCGGCGGGGAGGCTCGCCGCAGACGGGCACGGTTGGCGCGGCTGGTCATGCCGGCGGTGCCTGCGCCGGTGGTGCCTGCGCCGGTGGTGCCGGTGGTGCGAAGTCGACGAAAATCGGCGACGACCATGCGCGTTCTTCGGTCTCGGCCAGGCAATCGTCCTCGTAGTCCGTGCGGAAGTCGCCGTAGCAGGGATTGACCTTGATGCAGTTGCCGTCGCCGTCGTACTCGCAGCGCAGGTTGGCGGCGTTGACGGCGAGACTCGGCTCCTCGAGGGCGCGGACGTAGTAGACCGCGTCGCGGCCGGCGGCGAGAAAGTCGGGGTCCTCGAACTCGACGTCGCAGCCGGAGCGGTCGCCGGAGCAGGGCAGGGTCTTCCAGGGGTCTTCGATCAACGGCGCGATGGGCTCGCCACGGCGCATCTGCGGCCGGATGCGGACGACCTCGATGCGGGTGACGCGGCGGCGTGTGTCGGAAGGGTTGTAGCACTCGCCGCGGCAGAGGTGGTGCAGGCGATCGGCCGAGAGAGCGTCGAGAGTGTGTTGCGGACAGCCGGGATTCTGCTCGAGCGAGCCGATGGCGCGCACCCGGAAGACGGGGTTGCGGTCGAGTTCGAGCACGCTGCCCATCGGTTGCGGCGTATCCGCATTGAGCAGGTCGAACCACAGTAGAATCCGCGGCCCGCTGGTGCCGTAGACCTCGCGGCGATCGAACGACTGCCAGATCGATTCGCGACTCTTGTCGTCGGCGTGCACGGCAACCAGTCCCCCGGTGAGGAAGAACGAAGCCTGTCGCTCCGCCTCGAGCAAGTTGAAGGCGAGACCGCGGAAATTCTCGATGTCGAAGGGGCGGGCACGCGCTGCCGGCTCCTCCTCGGGTCTCGCCAGCGGGCCCCGTATCGCGGGGCTGGCGGGACCGGCGGCTTCGGTCATTTCGCGTCGGTCATATTCTTTGTAGCCAGTGCCCGGTCGCGCCGTATGGATGTCGCTCGAGGCCATGAATCCAAAGCGAAAGCGGCGCGGAGCGGCAGGATCGTCGAAATTGGACAGCGCGGTAATGTACTGCGCCGAGCTGCCTGGCCGGTAGTTGAAGGCGGGTTGAAAGCAGTCGGTACACTGGCCGGCGTCGAGCCAATCGGTGGCATTTACACCCGGCACGGTGAGGTGTGCCTGCGAGCCGTGGACGATGGCGAGATCGCGCGCTTCGGCGGCGCGTTGGTCGCATTCGCCGGCCTCGAGACCGGCTGCGAGGCAGCGTTCGCGAATGATCTCGCCGGCGCGCCAGCAGGTCGGCATGTAGCCGTCGCTCGGTTGTGGGCAAGTCGGTTGCGGACCGCTTAGATCGACGGCCTCCCATGCGCGGAATTCCTCGGAGTTGCCGTGACCAGAGAACACTTCGATCAGCGTCTGTCGCTCCGGGTCGTGCATTCCCTGCACCAACTGCTTGTCCCAGCTTGAACCCGGCGGCGTGTAGAAGCCCCAAGTCGTACCGTGCGGGATGACGATGGAGCGGTGGCCCCATTCGTTTAGTTTGCGAAAGAGTTCGGCCGGCGTCGCGGTGCTCTCCAGGCAATCTTCGGGCAGCGCACGCGTCGAGACATCATCGGGGCAGTCGGCAAACGCAGCACGGGAGCGCAGATGGTTGGCCAGATCGTAGAGGCGACCGCCGCCGCCGAGGACGGCGATGAGGCCTGTGCCCCACACTGGCGGCGACGCCATCGCGCGCGTCGCCAGGCCGCGTGCGGCGATCGGCCGCGTCGGGATCTGTCCGTCCTCGGTCGAGGCGAGGATCACGTTCTTGTGCCCATAGTGGTCCTCGGGCGTCATCCCCACCTGCGTCCACTCCCAGCCGAGAAAGGAGACCATATCGGGGTCGGCCGGATCGCCGGCGAGGTCGTTGCACTGGCGAATCGACTCTACCGTCTCTCGCCAGCGGCGCGGCGTCAGCGATTCGGCGTGGTCGTTGATCGACCAGAAATCGAGTTCCGAACAATAGCGCGCGAAGTCGCAGGCGTCGGCGATCGGGTGTGCCCCTTCGCCTTGCATCGCCGGCAGGCTGATGAAGAACGCATCGACCGAGAACGTGGTATGCACGTGCAGGTCGCCGAAGAGGATCCGTTTGCCGTCGCCGGCGCCGACGGCCGCTCGGGCCGTGTGCTGGGCCTGGCGACGCTGTTCGAGCAATTTCTCCGGGAGTCGGACCCCGGTGATGACTCCCGGCGACTCGGGCTTGCCCAGCCTTCCGCTGCCGGCGGCATACACCAGCGCGATCGCGCTGATGATGACGATGCCGATGAGAATCAATCCGCCGACGAGTACGCGTTTCATGCAGCCCCCCCTCGAAATTCGAGTCGCAACAACCAGCCACATGGGGTTGGAGAATGCAAAACGCCACCGCATACCAGGTGTGTGCGAAAGCTGTCGGAGACATCCGCCATCGCTCTTGGCCAGGCGATCGGAGCGTCGGTTCGTTTGCAACCGGCGGCTGACTAGCAGTAGACAACGGGCGGATCGAATCTCGGGAGGGGCTCGGTATGGTCAGGCTCTATGGTGTGTCAGCGTCGCGCGCGGTGCGCTGTCTGTGGATGCTCGAGGAATTGGGCATCGAGTACGAGCACCACCCGGTTCACTTCTCGGATGAATCGAAAACCCCGGAGTACAAGAAGCTCAACCCGAACGGGCGCGTGCCGACTCTCGTCGACGGCGATACTGTCTTGTGGGAGTCGATGGCGATCAATCTCTACCTGGCCGCCAAGTACCAGAGCGGTATGCAGCCGGAATCGGTCGAAGACCTGGGGCAGGCCTACAAGTGGAGCTTTTGGGTGATGACCGAGGTGGAGAAATCGCTTCTCGACCTGATGTTCCACCGCTCGATCTTTCCCGAAGGGCAGCGCGACCACAAGATCGCCGACGCGGCGTGGAAAGCGCTCGAGGCGCCGTTGGGTATCATCGACGACGCGTTGCGCGGCCGCGATCACCTGGTGGGCAACGCCTTCACGGTCGGCGATCTCAATCCCGCCTCGGTGTTGATGTGGCTGAAACTCGCCAAGGCCGACTTGTCATCGTGGCCGGCCCTGCAGAAGTGGTTGAGCGACTGCCTGGCGCGTCCAGCAGTCGGCCGAGCGCGCAAGAAGTGAGATCCGGCATAAGTCCCCGATTGCGGGCGGCCGTTGTCGGCGCATAGGAGAAGACTACGAATGAGCGAACGCGAGTCGCTGGGGACGTTGGCGCGGGTGCGCGCAAATCTGGCCGCCCTCTACAGGGCCGGCCTTCTCAATCCTGGGTTCATCTTGCCACTGGCCAAGGCGAGCCGAAATTGGGGTTCGACGATCGCCGCCGGGTTCACCGCGGCAGCGGCCCGCAGTCCCGACGGGCTGGCGCTGATCGACGACGTCGGCCGTCTGACTTTCCGCGAGTTGGAGCAGCGAACCAACGCGCTGGCGAATGCGCTGGCGCAGACCGGCCTCGGTCAGGGCAATTCCGTCGCCATCCTGTGCCGCAACCACCGCGGCTTTGTCGAAAGTACCATCGCCGTGCAGAAGCTGGGCGCCAACGCGCTGTTCCTCAACACCGGATTCGCCGGTCCGCAATTGGTCGAAGTGGTGCATCGCGAGGCGGCGCACTGCGTCATCTACGACGATGAGTTCGCGGCGATCGTCGAGCCGAATCTGCCCGATCTGCCGACCTACGTGGCCTGGCACGACGAGGCCAAGGGGCGGACCTCGGTGGAGGAACTGATTGCGCGCGGTACGGCGACGACGCCGGTGCCGCCTTCTCGGCCGGGGCGAGCGACGATCCTCACCTCCGGCACGACGGGGACGCCGAAGGGAGCGCAGCGCGAATCGAAGGCGCTCAGTCTCGACAGCACGGCGGGAGTCCTCGAGCGCATGCCGATGCAGGTCGGCGACAGATACGTCATCGCGGCTCCGACTTTTCACGCCTGGGGATTGGCGCAGCTACAGGTGGCGAGCACGTTCGGCGGCACGGTCGTTCTGCAACGCCGCTTCGATCCTGAGGCAACGCTGCGCGCGGTGGCGGAAAACCGCGCCACGGTGTTGATCGTCGTACCTGTGATGATGCAGCGCATTCTCGCGCTCGATCCGGCGGTGATCCGCAAATACGACACTTCGAGCCTGCGCGTCGTCGGCGCCAGCGGATCGGCACTGCCGGGTGAACTGGCGTTGCGCTGGATGGATACCTTCGGCGACAACCTCTACAATTTCTACGGTTCGACCGAGTGTGCACAGACCTCGATCGCCAATCCCGCCGACCTGCGCGCGGCGCCGGGAACTGCCGGCAAGCCCCCGCGAGGGACGATCGTCAGGATCTTCGATCACCTGGGGGGGGACGTTCCGCCGGGCACCACAGGCCGCATCTTCGTCGGCAACGAGGTGCAGTTCGAGGGCTACACCGGCGGCGGCGACAAGGAGCGTGTTCGCGGTCTGATGTCCATCGGAGACATGGGCCACTTCGACGAGGCTGGGCGGCTCTTCGTCGAGGGGCGCGACGACGACATGATCATTTCGGGCGGAGAAAACGTCTTCCCGATCGAGGTAGAGAATTTGCTCGCCGATCACGAAGATGTCTACGAGGTGGCGGTAATCGGCGTTGCCGACGACGAATTCGGCCAGCGCCTCAAGGCGTTCGTCGTTCTCAAGCCGGGCCGCGCGCTGACCGAAGAGGCGGTCAAGGAGTACGTCCGCGGAAATCTGGCGCGCTACAAGATTCCCCGCGAAGTGGTCTTCCTCGACGAGCTACCGCGCAACCCCACCGGCAAGGTGCTCAAGCGGGTGTTACGCGACCGTCCGTAGTCGGTCATCTCAGAAGATCTTGGCGAAGAACTTTAGCATGTCCTGCCACGACTGTTGGTCCACCGCTTCGTCGTAGGCCAGCGGCAGGCCATATTTCTGGCCGTTGGCCGTCGCATCGGGGTTGCTGAAGCCGTGCAGCGCGCCCGGGTAGGCGATGAATTGGAAATCGGCGCCGGCGCCGTCCATCTCCTTCTTGAGACCGGCGACGTCGTCGGCGGGTACGAGGGCGTCGGCCTCACCGTGGCAGACGAGGATCTTCGCCTTGACGCTGCCGGGCGCCGGCGTGTGGAACGAACCGAGCGAACCGTGGAAGCTGACGACGCCGGCTAGTGGCATTCCCTTGCGCGCCGCGTGCAACACGATCGCGCCACCGAAGCAGTAACCGATGGCGGCTACCTTTCCGGCCTCGACACCTGGCTGGCGCTGCAGATGATCGAGGGCCGCTCGAAATCGCGCTTCGCCGCTGCCGATGTCGGCGAGTACGCCGGACATCAGCTGATTGGCCTGCGCCGGGTCGGCGGCGGTGGCGCCGTCGCCGTACATGTCGGCGGCGAGTGCGGTGTAGCCGAGGTCGGCGAGTTGGACGGCGCGACCGCGGATGTAGTCGTTCAGCCCCCACCATTCGTGCACGACGATGACGCCGGCGCCGTTTGGCTTCCCAGGTTTCGCCAGGTAGCCGCGCAAACTCGTGTCGGCGGCGCTGTAGTTGACGTCCTTGGTTTGAGTATGGGCCATGGGACCTCCTTCGTTGAACTGCGAATCTCCGCGATTCGCGCGCGCGGATCAACTGGTGCAGCCGAACAATGCGGCAGTTACGGCGCCGACCAGTTCGTTGATCGAGACACGGCCGTTGTGGTCGCGGTCGAAAGATTCACAGGTGGATACCTCGGCGGTGCGCAGCGCGATGTTGACGCCGCGAATCAGTTCGTTGATGGAGATTTGCCCATCGCCGTTGCAGTCGCCGATGCACGGCCTGTCCACTGGGGGCGTCGGCGTCGGGCTGTTGGCGGCCGCGGTAGAGGTCGCCAGCGGTGTCGGCGTGTGCGTCGCCAACTCGCGGACGAAGGTGATATCGAGGCGCTTGGCGTGGCGGTCGCCGGCGGCGTCGGTCAGCTCTATAGTCAGGCACGTCTCGACCAGATTTTCGGTGAATTGCGGCACGGTGCCGGTGATGACGCCGTCCTCGTCGAGGGACATTCCGGGAATCTGCGACAGGGTGGGGCAGCCGAACTCGATGCTTTCCCATGCCAGCGGCGACACCGCGTTTACCGCCTGCAGTTCGACGCGATAGGGTTGTCCCATGATCGCCCGCGGCAGCGGGCTGGCGTTGGCCACCGATAGCGGCGCGAGTTCAGGATAGATGGCGCGAATTCCGGCCTCGTCGTCCTGCCGCGGATCGGCGCAGCGCCCGTCGAAGTGGGGGTGGAAGTACATCAACGCCTCGCGCAGGATCGCATCGATCTCCGGACGGCGCTCTGAAGAATGCCCGAGGCCGAATGCATGGCCGATCTCGTGCGCGGCAACTTCGGAGAAATTGCACTCGCTCCACTCTTCGCAACCGTCCCAGTTGTCGGCGAAGGTAACCCTGGCGTTGAGGATTCGATTGTAGGTGCTCCCGCCAAAACTCTTCTGCTCTGACGTCGTGAACAGAGCGCCGCCGATGCCGAGGGTGCCGGTGCAACTGCTCGGATCGAAGATCTCGCCGAAAGGGTCGTCGAAGTGGACCCGGTGGACGCCCGGTGGCACGACGACGCGGAGGTCATTGGAGAGGCCGCCGTCGCGCAGGTCGAGGCTGGTTGCAGCGACGGCGTTCCACGCCGCGAACGCGTCGTTGACGGCGCGGCGCGACGATTCCAGGCCGAGAATGGAATCGCCGCGGTCGTCGATGACGAACACCAGCGGAACGTCCTCGTCTGCTTCGAAGAAACGCGGGTTGCCGGTCTGTGTGGTGAACTCACTCGACACCTGGCGCACCATGCGCGGCTCGCCTGCGGGCGCGGCGACGCCGACCTTGTCGGATACGGCGGACTTGCCGACGGCGGCGCGCAGCTCGGCGAGTGGAATCGCCGC
>JBGTMF010000006.1:0-18747 GCA_041743795.1 Thermodesulfobacteriota bacterium
CTTGGGGGTCCGGAGCGCTAACTCCGGGCCCCTTCTTCCTTCTGGGCAGCCAGGCTTCCGCCCGACTACTACGCCGCTACCTGATTCCGCCAACTCCCGGCGAATCGTCCCGATTTACGCGCTTTCTCGCGATCGCCGACATCTCTCAACGGGCGATGTTCAGGTGGGGGCCGCCCGTCTCACCAACGGCATCGTTGCGATGAATCCTGATGGCGAGTCCGGCGAACTGAGTCATCATTTCAGTTTCGGTTTTCGGATTGTGAATGGTGTTTTAGAGCGGGAGAGAATAACTCCCACCCGTTTCGAGGGTTTCTTCGCGGTTATCCCTTGGTACGAACATGTTGGCGACGGTGGTCAGGGGACGGTAAACTTGAGCAACGGAGGACGTGATCTTTCTATTGAACTTGAGAGGCCTTTAGCGATCATTACGGGACTAACGGCTTCTTATGATGAACAGTGTCAGTGGTCGGTTTTGATCGGAGGTTGCCTGTGAAGTCGTTCCTGCGGGGTGTTCTATTTCTGGCATTGATACAACCATTGACGCTCGGGACTGGATTGGCCGGTAGTGTGACTGTCGACACTCCCGCGCACGTCAGGCGGGGGAAGGACCTGGTAAGCCCTACTGAGCAGGAGTATCGGGAGGCACTGCGAGGCCACGAAGAAGGGACCACCGTTGAGATGCTGCCTGGCGGGTCGAAGTTGATTAGGGAAAGGGTTGAGCCCGCTATTCCAGCCCCACAGGTTCAAGATGAGCCCTCAAGCGGTGCACAGCAATGAATTGGCTTCAAGCGCTGACTAGATCGCTCTTGGTAGCAGTTCTGACGTGGACCGCGCCCAGTTTTGTGCGGGGCGCGGACTTTCTGGTAACTTATACTGACCCGCCGAATGACGGCTTTTTCGACCCAAACCTCGGATCAGCTCGACGGGCGGCGTTCCAAGCGGCCGTCCAGTTTTGGGCGGATTCTCTGCCTCAAGGTGCCGCCGGTGCGTTTCCGATACAAATACAGGCAGACTTTGAAAGTCTGGGTGGCTGTGCAGCGCTAGGCCAGACGATGTTTATAACGTTTATTGAAGGGGCGGCTGGCGCCGAATTGCCTCTTCCTAACGTCTTCTATCCAACGTCTCTCGCCAAAACTCTGCTCGGTGATGACTACCCTGGATTTGGGTCGGACATGACGATTCGATTCAATAGGAACATTGATCTAACTTTCTTTTGCACAGGACAGAACGGCTTCTATTATGGAACCGATCCAAGTTCCCTCCCCGCGGACCAGTTTTTTTTCTATCAGATCGCTTTGCATGAAATAGGGCACGGTCTCGGCATTACGGCTCGCATCGATGTCACTGGAGCCTGGTCATTAGGCAAGCCGGATGTTTACTCGATTCTGATGGAGGATCACAGCCTTGGGGCAACGCTAGACTCCGTAACACAGAGCCAGAGACTCGCCGCCATCACAGATACGGGTGATCTGCACTGGATCGGCCGGTTTGCCGTTGAGCGAGGTCAATCCTTGGGAGCAACTGGCATAGGACAGGATAGCCATCTGCCGATTTGGGCGCCAAGTCAGTTCGTCGCTGGGCAGTCTCTCTTGCACCTGTCCGACTCCATCTCCGTTGACGGAATGCGAGAGCTCATGGCGCCTTTTAGGTCTCGGGGCTCGGTCGATTCAAACGAGCTCACTGTGCCGATCTTGAGAGATATTGGTTGGGGCTGTGCCGGGGACTGTTCAGGGGATTTTAGCGTCGCAGTGAACGAACTCGTAACGGCCGTTAACATCAGTCTGAACAGGGCACCGCTGTCGAACTGTACCGCCGCGGATGGAGATTTTAGCGGTGTTGTGAGAATAAATGATCTTGTTCTGGCTGTGCGAAATAACCTCGAGTCTTGCAGTGGCGCGCCGGAAGTGTCTGTCGGTACCTCAGGAACCGGGCAGGTCATCGTGGGATCGGCGCAGGGAATTGCGGGACAGATTGTAACTGTGCCTATCTCGGTCCAAGGTCTCAACGGAGGAGCGGCCGCCGTCCAGGTAGATGTCTGGTATAATGATGCGAACATTGACTTGATTAGCTGTAGTCTAGCTGGTGTGGGAAGTCAGCATGCTGTCAGTCATGAACTTATCAATACAATTAGCGGAGTATCGATCAGTCGTGTAGCTGTACATCCGGACGAACTTTCGACGGCGGTTTTGAGTTTCGCTGATGGAGTGGTTGCAACGTGTGACTTCCAGATCGCCTCTGGTGCGGACCCAGGGAACTATGTGTTGGTCGCCGAGGAGGAATCCGTGTGTGATGTCGACGGCGTGAACTTTGGTACGACTTGCGCCAATGGCCTGATTCAAGTGTGCCCGGGTTGCGGCTGTGAGTAGGAGTAGCTTCCACGGGCTGGCGGTTGGCGATGATGAACACGTTTTGCGGTACTACGTAACTGACGGCACCGAAAGGGGGTAAGAGGGAGGCATGGTAGATGATGCGTAAGCGCGTGTGACGACAATTAGTGAACCGCGTTTCTCACGCGAGTAGGTCTTCGCCTGGAGGCCGGCTATAGGGGGTTTCCCATAGACGCTTGGCCGCGGAATTGGGCGTCGACGAGTCGATTGATCGATTGATCGGAGAAGGTCAGGTAAGGCGATGCGTGTCGTCCCGACGCGGCGCACGCTTCAATCGTCTCGCTAGCACCTGCGACACGGCGCTCCGACGGGCGGCTGTCTCCGAAGCGCCGACCGGCGAATAGGCTACCTTGACGCGGTAACCGCGAACGACGGCCTCGCCTCCTGCCGCAGCAGCCGCCTCCTGGTCAAGGACGGCTAGGAGTCCGTCGACGTCGAGAACTCGGGTGCGCGCGAGAGACTCCGGAGTGAGATCCGTCTCAAGGGCGGATTGCAGCTTGCGGCGCACCTTGGCGTCGCTCGCCAGGAGCGCGACCGTCTCGTAGCCCGCGGCCAGGCACTTCTCGGCGTTCCCGATCTCGTGCGCCACTTCGGTGGTGACAGATATCTCGCAGGCGATCCGTTCCTCGCCTCGTGTGAGAGAGACGTCGACGTGGCCCACTCCGCCCAGGATTGGCTCCTCGATCGTCGCCTTGAAGCCGCGGTCCTCGGCGAGGCGCTTCACGAGGTGCTGAAGGTACTTGTGCTCGCGCCCGCCGCGTCCCGGAAGCGCGGTGAGGTCTGGGATGGGGCGGTCCGGCTTCCTGACTGAGTGAGCCGGCTTCGGCAGGGTCGCAGCTTCTGGCTTTCGCGGTGCGCTCACGCTGCGTGCCGGGGCGGCTTCCGCCCGCGTAGACTCCCCCCGTCGTCGCAGCTCCGGTGTCACCTCTCCGGATTCCTCGCGCATAACGGCCAACTGCGCTTCAATTTCCTTGAGCGGTCGCGCGTACGTCTCTCGGGAGTGCGCGACGACCTGCTCTCGTCGCGCGGCGGCGATCGCTGAATCGATCTCCGGCGCTGCGAACGTTCGCAATGTGAAGTCATGCTCGGCTCGCTCGATACGGCAGATCGCCTCGCCGATGCCAAGGCTCTGCAGGTCCCGCGCGTCGAACGAAGCGAAGCCGTCCTGCAGTTTCTTGGCGTCGAAGTCGCCTACGCGGAAGCAGACCCGGGTGGCAGGGTTGGTAAGGACAGCGCTCGCCACGTTCGGGTCCTGGTCCCAGAGCTGGCGCAGTTCCTGATGCGCGAGGACCAAACCCAGCCGATACTTCCGCGCGCCCGAGAGCAGCGCCGCCACGGATGGCGTCACGAAGTGGTGGAATTCGTCGATGTAGAGGACGAAGCTCCGCCGGGCCGAGGCCGCCAAAGCCTGCCGCCCCATTACGAGTTGGTGGAACTTGGCGACTAGAAACGCTCCCAAGAGATGCGCGTTCTCCTCTCCGATCGCGCCTTGGGAGAGCTTGGCGAGAAAGATCTTCCCGTCGTTCATGACGCGCGAGAGATCGAGCCGGTTCTCCCGCTGGGCCACCATGTGTCGGATGACCTTCGGCCGAAGGAAGGTGTTTAGCCGCGTGAGGATCGGCGCCTGCGGACGGCCGGAAAGGAGTGGGAACTCCTTTCCGAAGTAGTAGACGACCTCGGGGTCCTCGACCTCGCGGAGAACGGCCTTGCGGAACTCAGGCTCGACCAGGAACCGCCGGAGATCGATGAGCGTTCCCCCTTCGGGGCGCTCCAGGAAGGCGAGCACCGCGTTTGAGAGGACGGCGTTCATTTGGTCGCCCCAGCTCGTCGAGAAGCGTCGGAAGATGGCGACGAGGTCCGATGCGAGCAGATTCCGCTCCAGCTCCGAGTGCGCCGAGAGGATGTTGAACCCTATCGGGAACTCGCCGTCCGAGGGATCGAAGAGGACGACGTCTTGAAGCCGCTCCTCGGGGACCAGTTCGAGGATAGCGTCGATCAGATCGCCGTGCGGATCGAGCACGCCAAAACCCTCGCCGCTGGCGAGGTCCTGCGCGATCAAGTTGAGAAGCAAGGTCGATTTCCCGGTGCCTGACGCGCCGATGACGTAGGTGTGGCGCATGCGCAGCTCGGAGCTCAAGGTGACTAATTTCGACCGCCGCCGGTGGACGTTCTCGCCTAGGACGATGCCTTCGCTGTGAGCGGTTTCTGGCGCCGCCTTGGACCGCTTCGTTTCGCGTCGGAGCTTTTCGCATCGCACTAGTGGCGTCGGTGGATGGACCAAGGTCACCAACTCTTCGGTGTTCAAGAGCATTCCGCTGCGGTGCGTCGTGCGCGTGAGGAGATCGCGCTCATGGTCTGTGGGGTCGTAGCCGCCGTCGTCGAGGGCGATGAGTTCGTTCGACGGCGGATTGGCGAGCTGTCCCAGAGCGTTCCCCAGGTTGCGGACAAGCTCCCAAGACCTGTCCGCCTTCGCGCTTCTGGCGGCAGCCCGGATTACCGCCGCGCAGAGCGGCCGGGAGATCTTCTCCCGCATCAACGCGAGCATCTCCGGAGCATCGAGAAAGAACGCCCCTCCTTCGCCGTTGGTCACTGCCCGGGCGATGCTATCTGCCCAGGGCTGCCGGGTACCTTGGAAGAGGACCTGGAGTACGGCCGTTTCGCTGCGGGCAAGGTTCCGAAGTGCGCCGATCACGGCGACTAGCGGATCGGAGTTGAAACTCGTCACCGTCGCGAGCGGTCGCATGAACTCGTGCGCCAATCCAAACTCGACAATAACGGATTGCGTGGCCGCCTCATTCCATGACTCGCGGAGGAATGCCGACTGCTCCTCGACGACTGCTTCCGGTATGTAGGAAGCGATCCAGTCGAGGATCTCTGCGCGATCCATCTTGCGGCAGGCGATCTGGATTGTGATCGCGTCCTCGCGGGCGATGATCTCGAAGGCAACGGGACGGGAGTTGCTCGCGAGCGCTAGGACGAGTTGCTCGGCGAGATCCTTCTTCAGGTCGCAGTCGGACGGAAGAACGAGCGCTAGTTCAGCGACCGGTTCGCCAGCGTCGGTTTCGGGTACCGGTTCAGTCTCGGAGGCTGGAATGGAGCCGCAACTATTCGGTTTCATGATCGAGTCGCGCAGTCGCTCGAAGAGCGCCCCGAGACGAGTCGGTTTCCGGGCGTCGTCGATCGCCCGCGAGAGCGGAGCCGGCGGGAGCGTATGCCAGAGGAAGGGCCGGAAGGGTGGCTCCAAGGCGACCGGTTCCTCCCAGAGGTCCCAGCCACGGCCGCGGATCTCCCAGGCGTAGAAGTAGGCGGTAAGTTGTTCGGCAGCAGACGGCGGAATGATGACGGCCTCAGCCATAGGCCGCTACCGCCGGTAGAACTCTCGAAGGATCGGCTTCCGATCCAGGTCGGAGAGTGTGCGCAACCCCTTGGCCTGAGTGAGTCCGTCGACCACTTCGAGCACAGCCGAGTGGATAGACTCTTGGAACATGAGCGCCGTGTCGATCTTGTAGTACGTCCCTGGCTTTACGAGCCAGGCGAAGAGGATGCCCACGACCGGCAAGGAAGCTAACGTTGCCGCCCAGCTTCTTTCTCCGAGCCACCAGGAGACAAAGAATGCGTTTCCGAAGGGAGCTCCGCAGACGTCGAAAATGAGATCTTTGCGCCTCACCCGCAGGTACTCGCGCTTGGCTGAGAGCACGCCTCCTTCGCGCCAATCGACGCGGAGCGTCTTCACGTCGGGCACCTGGCGCGTAGCGATGGCCTGCTCGACTGCTCCATAGAACTCCAGTGGAGAAGTTTGGAGGCCCTCGGTGAGGTGGTACCAATGAGATATGACAGTTGCCGGTGAAGCGCGCTTGGCCATTTTGTTGTCTCCCCCTGCCGGTGGCGATGGAAGAGGCCAGTGCCGCTGGCATGCCCGGATGCGAAGAGACTTGCGACGCAATTCTCTCCTGGCTACTACAACACCAGCGCTATGAATGCGCTTGGCATCTCTTCCACGGAAATCTCTGATATCAGCAGACACCTTGCGGCGACCATTGGGGAAAACCCTGATACTCACCCGAGAATCCCGCGGGCGCCTCGGTGCTGTCGCGTGCGACCTGAGTGATGAGTGTTGATCTCGGAAGAGTCCGCATGGTGCCCGGTGGGAGTCCGCTTCGTGGCCTTCCGGACAAGGGGAGTGGGCGAGTAAGTATCAGACCAAAAGGAGGCTCCTGATGGACGAAAGCCGCTTGGGTAAGAGAGTGCGAGAACTAAGGGAAGGAAGGGGATGGACGCAATCCCACTTGGCGGAAGTGACCGGTCTGGACGAGCGGACTATCCGGCGCGTGGAGCGGGGGAGTACTCCGGCACTCGATACGCTGCAGGCCTTGGCACAAGCCTTCGACGTGGAGTGCGCCGAGCTAAAGCATCTCACCGAAGAGGAGGCCGGATCTGAGCTTACGGTTCATCTGATTCCCATCTTGAACGGGCGGGAGTTCTTTGCGGTGCTCGCTGAATCCTGTGCGTATGAGATCGTTGCTGCCGATGCCGATTCGACGATCGAGCGTGACCTGGTAAAAGCCCTCTTGGACCAGATGGAATACCGCGAGATCTGGGACGTGGTCACGCCTGGTGATCGCTATGACGCGGAGCAGAACGTCTCCGAGATCCTGCGTCAGCTCGATGGGTTGAGTTGGCGGGTGCTAGTCGAGCGACGGAAAGGAAGCCTTCGGACGCCACTTCTCACGATGCCCAACTGGGTGACAGTCAAGGTCATCGTGATCAAGGTCTCGAGAGACGAGGAGCGGAGCGAGCAATCGCAGGTGCCGAACGTCCACTACGCCGGAAACTGTTGAGACCGTATAGCAAAAACCGCCAGTCGAAAGGGATTGGCCTGAGCGAGAACAAAGTGATGGAAGACAAACGATGGCCTAGAAAATCGACGCTGGGAGGAGACGCTCGGCCGATAGACCCGAAGGAGTTTCTCTTTGTCGCACAGTTGGCGAGCTCGGCGGCGTCACTCGATATGCCGATCACGAATCCCGAGGAATACGAGGTGATCCTTGAGGTCGGTAGGGGACGGGAGGTGGGAATGCGATTTAACGACAATCCTACCAGCCGGGCGTCTGTCGCTGCACGGGAACACTTTGGCAAGCGCCGAGAGGCTTGCATGTCGTTTCTGCTTCGGTTCTTTGCCATGCGAGATCTGAGGGGAACGGAAGCCTGGCAGAGTCCCTGGGTGATTGAAAAGCCGGGGGAGCTAGAAATCAACGATGCGGTGTTCGCAGTTGCAGCTACACAATCACTGGAGCACGATCTGCGATTCAACGTGCCGGCCTTCGTTGAACGGATGAAAGAATGGGATAACGAGAATCCGGACGGACTCTCGGACTAGAAGTCGATAGCGGAATGAGGCCTGGTTGTCGCGCTCCGCATTTGGAGCAGCAACGTCGAACTAGCTAAGCCACGCGTGTGTCCTCGGTTCAGGGGCAATTATTGAGCGCGTTCACCACCGCCACTACCAGCTCGTTGATCGTCACCGATCCGTTGCGGTCGCTGTCGATCGCGGGACAATCGTTGAGGCTACCGCTGAGGGCGATCGCCACGGCTCGTATAAGTTCGTTAATTGTTACCCGCCCGTCGCCGTTGCAGTCCCCGACGCAGACGACTGGGGATGCTGTCTCGTTGGCTCTCGGTGTCGGTGTCTCGGTGTGTGCGGGTGTCTCGGTCGAGATGGCTGTCGGCGTCATTGTTGGCAGGGCGGTCTGAGTGGGTACGAGCTGACGGATTTCCAATCGCACGCCGTCGCAATCCTCAAAGTTGATGTATCCAGGGCAGCCAACGCCACTGGCCGATACGGCCAATGAGTTTGCTTGACCAAGCCTGAGACTGCAGGTGCCACTGAAGCGTCCCGAGTCATCTGAAGTGACCGACTGGGAGCAGGATCGGTAGGTGCCGTCGCTCTCTAGGCGGGCAATGGAAACTTCCCAACCGGCTTCCAGAATTATTCCTTGCACTACGATCTCGTGAGAGGATGTCTCGGAAGGCAAAGGATCGACGCAGATCCCGGGGTATCTGCAGGGGGTGTGCGTAGGAGTAGCGGTGGAGGTCGGAGCGAAAGTCGCGGTTGATGTCGCACTCGGTGTCGGCGTCACATGGCCGTACTCGATGGCGCCCATGTCGACGGCAGCTCTAAAGGGTCGCGCGTTGCCCCTGAGGTCGTCTGATGGCGCGCCAGTTGAGTTGCCTGCATCGATGCAGGGCGAGGTCGGTGTGAGTGAGTAGTTGCGGTTCCAGGGGATGCAGTTTCCGAAGAAGTCGCAGGACTCGCTCGTCGCATCGACGAAACGCGGATCTGCGCTGATGTTTCCTCCGGCATTGGTGTAACTCCCGAAAGTCGAGCCCACGTCTGAATGAGAAATGGTGACGTTCGCCCGATTACCGTCGTTGTAGAAGTCACGGCCGACGTTCCCGAAGAGGATGGTGTTCACGATCGAGACGTCGGTCATCCCGGCAGAAGCGAGATACACGGCCGAGGGGCCGAGATTCCCGGAGATGGTGTTGTTTACGAGTTGGAAGGAACTCGTACCGCGATCGTCGACGAACAAGGCGCAGCCGCGGCAATCGATGTCGCACATCGAGCCGTTGTCGACGAGCGCGTTGTTGGTGAGGTCGGCGGTGAGCGTTCCGGAGTTGGTGACGACGAGTGCGTTGCAGCCCAAGTCGATCTGGTTGGCGAGGATAGAGAGATCCATAGTCCCCGTGTTCGAGACCCGCACCGACGGTTCGTTCGTCGAGAAATGGTTCCCCCGGATCTCGACGGTCGCCTGCCCCTGGGAGGCGATCTCGACGGCGTTCGGCACGCCATTCCCCGGCAGCCCGAAGCCTGAGATCGTATTTCCTTCCAAGAGCACGTCGATCTCGGAGGACGCGTCGGCGCCCACCCCGAGGAATAATCCCGCCGTGTTCGCCCCGAGGAGGAGATCGGTAACGCGTCGTTCTCCCATTGCTTCGGTACCGGTCACGATGACACGGCTGTTTGAGCCTCCAATGGTCGTTGAGGAGATTCCAACCGAGGTCAACCCGTGGACCTCAACCTGTCCGTTTCGGAGTTCGAGGCCGAGCCGGCTCTCGGCGAGCGCGTGGGTGCAGATTGTCTGAGTGCGGTAACTGTTGTTCGAGAGCTGGTCTCCGGACGAGTCCATCTCCACGGTCGCCGAGGCACCGTTCGGGTTGAGGAACCACTCCGTCCCGCAGTTGCCGCGGATGTTGTCCGCCATCATGTTGTCTCGCGAAGTAAGGGTGAGCGACGATCCTGCGCTGGCGCCCGCCGCGAGACCGCCGCCGCTCTCGAACGCCTGGTTGCCGTTCAACGAGTTCCGTTCCAGGACCAGGCTTGCGCTGGCAGACTCCTCGGCGACGGCCGAGATTCCGCCCCCGTATTGCGCAACGTTCGCGGTGATCACGTTGTCGAGGAGCTGCAGCGTGGAGGACTGCCCATCCCCGGAGGCGACGAAGTTCACTCCTCCGCCGGTCGACGCTTCCCCCGAATTCTGGCCATTCATGATCGTGAAGCCCTGGATGGTCAAGGTTCCTGCGCTCACCGAAAAAACCGATCCGAGCCCGCGGGCGTCGATCACCGTAGAGGCGGCGCCCTCCATGCTCCGGAGCACGAGCGAGCGTCCGGCGAGGACTAGCGTTTCCTGGTAGGTGCCCGGGCGAATGAGGATCGTGCTCCCGTCCGGAGAGGCGTCGATGGCGTCCTGGATTGTTGTGAAGGCGTCGGGCACGATCACCGGCTCGTTTCCCGTCGTACCTAGAACGGCGGCGCCGCGCGCTGGTCGAGTCGACACCAAGCCTGCCTCGAGCTTCTTTGCCGTTCCTTCTGAAGCGATCGTCGCTGCCCCAGGCGGAAAAATCCAATCGTCCTCAATCGTCCCGTAGCTGAAGCGTTGCCCTTCAGCCGTGGCTGTTGCGAGCAGGCAGGCGACGATGAGCGCGGGGCACACGGCACCACCCCCGCGTATGTGATGGCGAAACAACGATCTCGACATCTCCCCTCCGGCAAGAGACACGGGACCGGCGAGTCCCATGGAATTGCGTCAGGGTACTAATTACTGGTTTCTCGTTCTCTCGGCAAGAGAAACTCATCCCAGACCAGCGAGTAATGCCGCTGAGTCGTCCCTCTGCAATGTAGGAATCGAGGCCGCACTTTCCCACCATCGCTGCCTGCCACAGGAGGGCAGGCATGGACAATCGCAAACTGCTCGGGCAGCGAATCAAGGAACTCCGCCAGGCCCGCGGATGGTCACAGGAAGAGCTGGCGGAACGGATGGAAAGTGGGGCTAAGTACCTTAGCTCTCTTGAACGGGGTCGCGAGAACCCCACTCTCGACATGCTCCTCAACCTCGCCCGCTGCCTCAGGGTCGAGCCGGTCGACCTCTTCAACTACGCTTGGTTGAGGCTTTCGGACAGCGAGATCCGGAGGAAGATCCAGGCGCTGGCTGACCGGGCGGACGGAGCGCGGTTGCGGGAGATCCTGGCGCTCGTGAAGGCGCGGGAGGTTTGAGATAATTGATCGGTAGTTGCGAGCCTCTGCACGCTGTCCGCACCGAGCCCTCGTTCGGAAAGCTCAACTGGATGGACGTTCGCGAGTTCCCGAAGCGACTTGTATTCGGCACCAAGCCTGGCGAAGTGGAGTCGGTCACTTGGGCGGAGGAGCGTTGCAACAAGATCGCTGTCGTTGGTTGCTTCGGGGCTGTGTCGCGCTTGTGTCCGAGCTGTATGGCGAGGGACATCCCGCTCGACGCGGGCTTCTAGGTCGAATCGGCTCGGGTTCTCAGAGCGTTCGTCGTTGCGTGGTTCGCCGTGGAGTCGCTCTTCAATGTGGGCCGAACCGTTACCGCGCCCCTCTCCGCCTAGGCCGAGATGCTGATGCCGGGCTCATAGCCAAGATCGCGGAGCCAGTTTCCCCTCAGCTGTTCGGCGACAATTATTTCTCCCCATGGGGAATTTTAATTGCCGTCAGGCACTCAGCTGTATCTGGGGATACTCGACACCATTGGAAACATAGCGAGACACATGTCTTGATGTCATTGTGAGGCATGGGACTGTCGCTCTTTAGGGGATGAACTGAATCACTGAATCGGCATGGCGGCGAACCTTCTCTGGGCTGTACGAGAGGTGCGATCCGGTGGAAGGTCCGGACTCCCCGGATGATCTATCTGGTGTACCCTTGGCAGGCTTGTTTGTAGACGCTCGGCCATAGCGTCGCGGGACTGCTTCCTCCCACTCCGGTTGTTGTCGTGGATCAACGGCGGGCCTTCGGAACGGGTGCTCTCCTCGTGCCAGCAGTACGGCGCCCGAAATAAGGGTGGATGATTCTCCGTGGGCGTCAGTCATCAAAGTTTTCATTTTACTTCGTTCGAAGTCCTCAGGTAGCTATTGCGTCCTATTTGCGCCATTTAGCGAGGATGTTCTTGTTGGCAGGAAAACCGCGAGGCTGGACATGAATACTGCGATCAGAATTCTTCTTCTCATCACGCTCTTCATCATCGGTCTCACTCCGTTCGTGTCCGCGGGTCAAGAGGGTGACGTGATCGATGTACCGGGGTTGGGTGAGGTTTCGATGCTGGAACTGTCTCCCGAGGTCATGGATGCAATGGTCGACGGCGATCTCGGGGCATCGGAGGAGCAGCCCGAGGGGGATCTCGACCCGCTCGTGAAGAGGGATCGTGGTTTTGTGCACCCCGTTCCTGAGGCAATCGTCCAGGACGCGGAGACGGATCTCGGTCCTCGCTTTTCCGAAACCGGCGGCCATCTTGTCGAGGTACCGTGGTATCAGGAGCATTCGGAGGAAGAGCAAATTGAGCAGGAAGCGCTCCGACTCCAGATCCAGGGGAGCCCAAAGGCCGCCTTGCCGCAGGTTCCACCGCAGGACGTACCGACGGGCCCGTAGCGATCGTCTCTGAGGCGGGTTCCTTGAGCGGCTGGTTCGACTACGAAAGGTAGGGAGTATGAATCGACGTACGGCGATCGGCGTTATTGGTGGAGCAGTCGCGGCCGCAGCTGTTGCTCGGAAATCGTTCGCACAGGTCGGCTTTCTGTCGCGCATTAGCTTTCGGGTCCTCTCATCTGGGGAGGACGAGACCGTGGCTTCCGTCATGTGTCAAAACCCTCTCCTCTGTCATGATGTCGAGTGGGGCAACGAAGATGATGATCGAGCTAGTCGTTGGGAGAGTGAGGTTTTGCAGCATGTTGGGAGTTCGGTCGTAATGACACTGGACGGCCTTACCTTGGGGTACTGTGATGTCCCATTTGAGGACTACTTTGTTCGTGATTCCGTCTTGGGTGAATTGACCGGATATGAAGAGATCCGTGCGTTTCGTGTTGAGGCCGCGGGAATTCGCACCGAGCTTTTGCCGGAGGCGAGTATCGAATATGAACAACTTGCGTGGGCTCTCTTGCTCAACCGAGTTTTCCAGGACGCCGGTTCGCGGGGAAGATCGCATTCGTGGGTTTCAGCGCCCTTTATCGGCGCGAAGAATGTCCTGCGCGGGAATTGGGAGCAGATTCACGGGATGACTATTGTCCCTGACCGGTGGAGATTCCCAGCGCGAACTGAGGACGGCGTTACCCGACCCAATGGAACGGACGAGAAGGGGCAGACATGGTTTGTTCAGGTCTTCGAGGTGCAAGCTGCGGTAACGCATACTCAGCAGGAGGTCGAGTCCCTCAGTGTGGCGTTGGGCTTGGTCTGATCGCGGCGTGTTTATTCGGCGTTTCGGCGGCGGCGGGTCTTACGTCGGTTAGCCAGTCTGGGCGCGATACTTGGGTCTTCGAACTCAGTCCAAACGCTAACTATGGGAACGGGCCGCTGACCAGCGGCCAGACTTCCAACTCGAAGGGCGAGGGAGACCGCCGGGCGTTTATCGCATGGGACGGAATTAGCTTCCCAGAGGGATCGACGGTCACAGCGATCGAGATACGCCTCTATCAGTCGGCAGTTGCGGGCACATGTTCGGCCGCCTCGGAGTTCGGCGGCTTTGCGGTCACGAACAGTCCCGCCTGGGATGAATCAGCGGTTACGTGGAATACGCAACCTACTGTAGGGGCTATACAAAGCAAATCGTGGCCGAACCTCACCGGCGCAAATGGTTGGAAGACGTTCTCGTTTGATTCATCTAGTAGCAACTGGTCTTCGCTGAGGGACTGTGCGCGAACCGGCATTTGCTCGATACGGGTTACCATGCCGACGCCGAACGGCGAGGACTGCTCCGTTACGCTGCATTCGTTCGAAGGGGTGAACAGGCCCGAGCTGACCGTAACCTATACGGCCCCTCCGCCAACTCCTCCTCCGACGCCGGCGCCAATCGGCTATTGGTACCAGATTGGACCTGCCGGACTCCTTCCCCCAGATCCGTCTGCTGGGCCTGAGGTGGCTCCCGGGCGGAAGGAAGCAGGGCTTGTGGGTGAGATTACTATCGATCCGGTTGAGGCAAACCGGATCTACATCGGATCGGGCCTAGCTCGGTTCGGCCAAGGATTCTCTGGTTTTTGGAAGACAGTGGACGGCGGGCTGACGTGGAAGCAAACGGGCGACCAACTGCCGAGCCTCCATATTACCGAAATTGAGATCGCGCAGTCTCGAAACGTCATTCTCATTGGCACCGCGTCGGGTTTCGGTAGCCCTGACGTCGGTGTATACAGAAGCACTGACTGGGGAGACACGTTCGCTCCGGTGGGGCCTGGTTCCCATATTCAGATTCTTGACTTGACACAGGGTGGGAATCGAGTTTGGGCAGCCACCACGCAGGGGCTTTGGTATTCCGACAATGCATCAACCGAGGCGACGCCGTGGTTCAACGTCACTTGGACTCAGGTATCGGCTGATCCTGTTCTCCCGGTTGCTGCGATGCGGAACGTACTCGTTAGCCCGTGGGCTCCAGCAGTCGTGTACGCGTCGGTCTTCGACGGTCCGGATATTGGTTGGTATCGCAGTGATGACAACGGGAATAGCTGGGACGACATTTTCGCCAACTTCCTCGATGAATCGAGTCAGACCTTGTCGGCACCAAGCAGAATCGAGAATGAGGCTGCGATTGGCAAGGGAACTACGACCGGGACTGATGTGATTTACGCCATGATGGGGGGCTATTCTACGGCTTGTGTGGGCGAGACGAAGCCCAACCAGGACCGAATTTTTCGCGGGGCAATCTCGGCATCCTCGGTCTCCTGGACTCGACTAGGTACGCCGATCTCCTGCACAACCGTGGCCGATTGCTGCGACGATGGAGATTGCCAATGCATTTCCGGCCAATGTACGCCCTCTCCGTCGTGTGAAATCGGCATAGCAAGAACGCTTGGTTTGCATCCGGAAAACAGCGATATCGTCGTCTTCGGAGACGAACTACTGTGGAGATCCACTGATGGGGGTCAAACTTTCATCGGACTCGGACGCAAGGCTCTCCACGCGGACAAGTGGGCCGTCACCTTCGACCCAAGCAATCCGTCGCGCGTGTTCGTTGGGACCGACGGGGGTATTTGGAGGAGCAGCTCCGAGTTTGCGGATCCGCAGGCATTTCCAACCTGGAGCGACGAACTCAACTCGAATTTAGCAAACAATCTGTTGACCCGTTCTGGCAGCCCGGACATCCGGAACCCGCTGGTAACGTATAGCGGGAGCCAGGACACGGGCATTTTCAAGGGAACGAAGACGGGCGCTTGGCGTCGGGTGATCGA
This sequence comes from Thermodesulfobacteriota bacterium, assembly GCA_041743795.1. GTDB lineage: Bacteria > Desulfobacterota > Binatia > HRBIN30 > CADEER01 > CADEER01. Next base: position 15,111 of record JBGTMF010000006.1, read on the forward strand.
CTTTGGAGACAACGGTTCCGTCTCCGTGTCGCCATCCAATTCTTCCGTGGTTTTCACGACCGACCTGGGTGGCTTGGGAATGAGGCACTCTCTCGACGGAGGTGGCACTTACGGAAACGTTCCTGGAGCTCCGACTCCGCTCTCCTTCGGATATGAAGCGGATAAACTTGTCATGGATGCGAGTGTGAGTGCCGATCGGTTTCTCGTCACTTACTCGCGGAGTCCCGAGGACCCCGAACTGCAGCAAGTCTATCGTGCGAGTGGCGTCGACACGGCGACGCCCGTCTGGTCCTCGATTACTGCCAATGCTCCCCTCCCGGAGCTTCGGTCTTTTGATATCATTCCTAGTTCTACAGGGGGCCCATCAGACTTCATTATCGCTGGCGCGAAGGATGGAGAGGGCGTTTGGCGGATGACCAGTGCGGCTCACACGTGGACTAAGCACACCACCGGCCTTCCAGCTGGAGCGTCGGTGACGAAGATTGTTGCGGACACCCAGGGATTCTGTAATCCATCGACATGCGTGGTGTACGCGGTTGCTGGTCTGGACATTTCCTCGGGGCGCGGTGCTTTCCGCAGTACCAACGCAGGCGTGAGCTGGTCGAACATCAGCAGAGGCAGTGGGGTTGCCACCGGTGAGGAACTCCCAGATATTGAAATGGCTTCGTTGGCGATCCACCCGATCTGCCGCAACGTGGTCTATGTGGCGACATATGTCGGAGTGTACCAAGGGACGTTGCACGATGGCCGCTGCTCGACGCCCACAGACGGCCTTTGGCACTGGGCAAACTTTGACCAGGGAATGCCGCTCACGCCACAGATACGCGACATATCAGCCCATCCGGACGTTGGTGTTCTCCGCGCCTTCTCGTGGGGACGGAGTGCGTGGGAGGTTAAGCTGTACGAGCCCAGCCACTCGATGAAGGTCAACGGCGGTACGATAGGTACCGTCATGGCCGAATCTGTCCAGGTTAGTTCGAGCGATGAGGGCGAGCACTACTATGTGACCTGGATCGACGACCGTGCTGGGGCAAACAACTGGCATCTGTTCGCCCGATCATTCAGGACAGCCCCAAGTTTGACTGCGCTTGAGAATGAGGTGCAGATAGACGACCCTGGGATGCACGTGGTGAATAGCGCCGCTGTCGCGGCTCACCCTACGGGTCAGAACCCATATTGCGCTAGGTACGCCTGGAGTGATGATCGATCCGGAGAGAACCATATCTTCATGGAGTATCGATGCAGCAATGGATTCATACTCGGAAACGATCTCCCTGTGGATACCAACGACTATCCAAACGGAGGAAATGAGGGCACGGATCCAGCCATTACTTTCAATCCAGGCGACCGTGGATTTGTTGTCGCCTGGCAGAGAGAAACGACTCCTAGTGGTACCTCTCACCAGATTCACGCCAAGTTCTACAACGCCTTCTCAAGTCCGATTGCGGCGCTATGCGCATCCGGTGGAGGTACGAACCCGTGCCTCGTTAGCAACCCATCGAAGTCAGCGCACGATCCAGTCGCAGTTGCGAGTCTCTACGATGGTGACGACAATACGTTCATCGCCTGGAGCGAGAACAACGCAGAAATCTGGATTCGCAAGTACGGACCTCAAGGAGACGCCCTGGCTGGACCTGTGCGCGTCGACCTCGGTGGCAGCTTCGTCCAAGGAGTGCCCAATATTGCGGTCGAAGAGCCCAGTTGCATCGGTGGGAGTGCTGCAGGGTTGACGTGCGCGGATGATGGCGATTGTCCTAGCAGCACGTGTGGGGCGCCGGATGTCATTGTCGTATGGCAGCGACAGTTCGCGTTTGCGCCCTCGAGCATTTTAGCCCGGCGCTTCAACTATAGTTTGACGCCAAGCAGTGTCATTGCGGTTGGGAGTCCCCCGGAGGCGCCTATTGGAGTCAAGAGAGAGCGGCTCCCGTGGGTCGCCACTGACGTAGAAAACAATGTGGGCTTCGGATGGCAGGGAAACGTGAATGGCGATAGCACGCCCACAACGCAGTGGAACGGTTTTGGATCTGTTATGAATCCTGGTGATGTGTTCGAAGATAGGGATTTCTTAGTCGACCTGGCTCCGCGATTCACGAGTGCTCGGGACCTCTCTCTGGCAAGGGGGCCAGGTCGAAAGTGCTTTAATGTGGCATGGCATGACAGTCGAGACGGTGCAAACAATGTATACACGCGGATCGCTTTCCCGCCTGTCGCGTTCTGACGCGCGCATTGCTTTGAGGGCTTTTCCCTCAGTCGTATGGTGCGCTCTTTTGTTCGCTGTGCCTTGTAATGCAAGAGAGTTAGCCTACATAGCGAACCAGGGAGACGCCAGTGTATCAGTCCTCGACATTGAATCGGGCCGTGTTACATCGACGATCCCGGTGTCGCCATCTCCAGGTCGGGTCTCTATTGGCTCAAGCGGCCACCGCGTGTACGTCGTCAATCGGACGGTCGGCGCCGTTTCGGTGATCGACGGCCGCACGAACTCGGTGGAGCGCACGATCAGTTTCGACGCCCCGTGGCTCCCGGGCGCGGCAGCCGAAACTGCCGACGGCTCACTTCTTCATGTTGTCGGTGGGCCACCTGGGGGGGCCGCCCAAGGCGTAGCGATCGATACCACGTCCTGGAAAAGTGTGTTTGAGTACAACCTTGCCCCCGGTACCCGTCCGAGGGCGATGGCGGTGCATCCTCAGAGTGGATATGTCTACGTCGCGATGGACGACCGTCTCGGCGAGTTTCCCCCGTGTGCAACTGATACGTTTTGCCAAGACGCGGTGATGATCGCTGATCCACGCCCGGGAGGGAACGTCGTAAACTACGTCTTGGGCGACGAGATCGGGGACTTGTTGCTCACCCCTGATGGCCGCAAGCTCTACGTAGTCCACCATATCGTTGAGGAAGGCTTAACGCATGGCGTGCTGACGGTGCTTGATATCGATTCTGACGAGTTGATTCCTACGGCGATGGTTCAAGTTCGTCTTGAGCCACCACCGGGCAAACCAGGGAGTGATGGGCGACGGGGGCGAACGCCGCTCGACCTCGCATTGGATCCTGGCCGCGGTCTCCTGTACGTGTCGCACGGCTTCGGTGACTATATTGGGATTGTGGATACCGACACTCTAGAGGTGATCGACAGTATCGATGTTGGCGAGTTCGTCTTGGGAATTGACCTGACTAGCGACGGCGGGATCTTGATGGCTGTGCGGTCCCGTAGCGGAACGGTTGCGTTTATCAACGCGGAATCGCGTGAAGTAGCCTCCTCGTTGGAAGTGGGCCGCGTCCCTGCGTCAGGTGGTAGTTTTGTCCGGCTTGCCGAATCAGAACCCGTGACACCGACGGTCGAGACCCCACTTCCGACGAGAACTATGGTGCCGTGCGCGGGGGATTGCGATGGGGATGGCACGGTAATGATCAGCGAGTTGATCATATTGGTGCGCATTGCTCTTGGGGAAGCTGCATTGGAGGATTGCCCGGGTGCGGATCGCGACTCTGATGGAAACGTTCGGATCAGCGAACTCATTCAGGCGGTTGAAAGGGCTCTTTTCGGCTGCGCAAGCTAGTTTGCTAGCGTTGACTCATGCGTTGGCTTATAGGGTTTGGTGGACTCGCCAGTGTCTGAGGAGTTCTGGATGGGGGGTTC
>JBGTMF010000007.1:0-5576 GCA_041743795.1 Thermodesulfobacteriota bacterium
CTAGGCTGGAGCAATTCGGGTCTGGTCAACCGCGGCGGCGGACTGGTCATCGATACCTTCTGGGACCTGGCGCGCACAAGGCAGATGATCGAGCAGTATTCCCGTGTCTGGAGTGAGCCGCCGTGTCGTGTCGCCAACACCCATCACAACGGCGATCACTGCTGGGGCAACCAACTCTTCGCCGGCGCGGAGATCATCGGCCACCGCCTCTGCGCCGAAGCGTTTGGCAAAGAAAGTCCCGAGTTGATGCAGCAGATACGCGATGGCGGCGCCGCCGATCCCGCGCTGGCCGACTTTGCCGCGGCGCTGCAGCAGTACGATTTCTCGGGGATCCGACTGACGCCACCGACGACGCTGATCGAGGACCGGCTGGATCTCTTGCTCGACGATGAGCCGGTCGAGTTGCTCTACGTCGGCCCGGCGCACACCATCGGGGACGTCATCGTTCACCTGCCGCGCCGGCGCGTGGTCTTCGCCGGCGACGTCCTCTTTCGTCTCTGCACGCCGATCGGCTGGGAGGGCACATTCGCCAACTGGGGTGCGGCTCTCGATCGCATCATTGCCTTGGCTCCCGAGGTGGTGGTTCCCGGCCATGGTCCGATCTGCGGTCTCGAGGGGCCGCGCGAGATGAAGTCCTACCTGGAGTACGTCCGCGGCGAAGCCGAACGACACTTTCACGAAGGCGCCAACGAGTTGGAGGCGGCGAAGCGCATCGATCTCGGCCCCTACGCCGGGTGGAACGAGCCCGAGCGACTGATCTTCAATGTCGCCCGCGCCTATCGCGAATTTCGCGGTGGCGCCGTCGATGCGCCGGTCGACGTCTTGGCGATGGTCAACGGCATGCGGGCGCTGAAGCAGCACTGGCACGCTGCCTGACAGCTGGCGGAGAACGCAGGCGCGTTTCCAACGCGGGCCCCGTCCAGGATCCGACGCCGCGGCGATCCTCTTCTGCTACTTTGATTGCATCGTGAACGCTGGTCGCCCCATCGCCGTATACTGGTTCCTCTACTTCACAGGGCTGGGCGCCTTCTTTCCCTACTACGCGCTGTACCTGCGGGAGAGCGCCGGCCTCAGTGGTACCCAGGTGGGTATCGTCATGGCATCGGTGCGCTTGATCGCGCTGATCGCGCAGCCGTTGTGGGGGAATATTGCCGACCGCACGGGCGCGCGGCGGGCCGTACTGGCGGCGCTGACTATGGCCACCGCCCTGTCGCAGATCGGTATGTGGTACGCCGACGGGTTCGTCCAGCTGTTCGTCGCCACCTGTGCGATGTCGGTGTTCTCGACGGCTGTCGTACCGATCTCCTTCTCGGTGGCCTTCGCCATGTTGAGCGGAACCGGGCCGCACGGATTCGGCTATGCCCGCATGTGGGGCACGATCGGTTTCCTGATCGGCGTTGCGGGGTTTCCGTACGTGCTCGAGAGCTACCGGGAGCACTTTGCCCTCGCTGCGGATTTGAGTGGGCAGGGTTTGGAGGCGATGTTCGCGGTGTTTGCCGCACTCGCCGCGACGGCGGCCCTGTCATGCTGGGCGTTGCCCCGCAGCAGCGGCATGGAGGTGCGCGCCGCGCGCGGCGATTGGCGCGAATTGCTGGCGAACCGCGCCATGCTGCGGCTGATGGTCGCATCGTTTCTCGCCTACCTCTTTCTGCAGGGGCCCATCGAGATGTTTCCGCTCTTCATCGCTGACCGCGGCGGCGACGCCGAGATGGTCGGGAAGATGTGGATGGCCATGTTGCTCCTCGAGATCCCACTCGTCGCCCTCTCCGGCGCCGGTGTGCAGCGTCTCGGTGCGCGCGCACTGCTGATCGGCGGAACCGTCGCGGGAGGCCTGCGTTGGATCATCTGCGCGCTGACGACCGATGAGACGTTGCTCTACGCGGCACAGCTACTGCACGGTGTCGTCGTTGCGGGACTGTTGATCGGGTCTCCACTCTACCTCGAGAAGATCGTACCCGAGCGCCTGCGGTCGACGGCGCAGGGGGCGCTGGCGATGATCGGCGTCGGCGCCGGTGGCCTGGTCTCGAGCGTCGCCACCGGATGGCTGATCGACCACGCCGGGATCGATTTCACCTACCTCGCCGGCGGCGCCGGCGGCCTGCTTCTCGGCTTGTCTCTGCGCTGGATGCTGGCCAAAGTTTGAGGTGAGTTGTGGTGTCGGCCGTCCGCGCGGGCTCAGGTGTTGAGAGGCGCGCTGCCCTGGAACGGGCGATTGCCGTAGCGGTCGACGGAGACGACATCGCCGACCGGTCGGCGTTTGGTTGGGCCGTATTTGCCCATCGGCCAGCCGAGTGGGATGACGGCGCAGGGCGCGATGGAAAACGGCAAGCCGAGGGCGCGCTGGGCGCGCCAGCGGCTCCACAGCGGCAGAGTGATGAGAGCCGCTCCGAGGTTGGCGGCGCGCGCGGCGAGCAATAGGTTCTGCACCGAAGGAAAGATCGACCCGTAGGCGCTGGCCGCGGCGACCGGAGGAAACCACGGTATCACCGATCGCAAACAAGCGACGACGACGACCGGAACATCTTCGAAGTGATCGGCCTGCCACTGCACGGCCTTGATGATGCGCCGCATCGAATCGTCGTCGTTGCGCTCGGCCAGACGCCGGCCGATGCCGCCGTAGAGGTTCCACGCCTGGCGGTTCATGCGCGCCAGTTTTGCCTTGACGGCGCGATCCTTGACGACGATGAACTCCCAGTTCTGCGCGTTGGAGCCGGTCGGCGCGCGCAGCGCGAGTTCGATGACTTTGAGCACCAATGCGTCGTCGACCGGATCCGGCTTCAAGCGCCGGATCGCGCGCTGCGTCATCATCGCCTCTTCAAGCGGCATGTCGAACACGGGCGCTTCGCTCATCACATCCTCCAGGGAGTTCGTCGAAAGGAGGGACTCAACCACAAATCAATGGAGATGGACACACGAGGCCTCGTCCGCAGCAGCGCAGCGTCGTCTTGATTTCGCGCGTTGCCCTGATTCTCAAATCTTCATTTTTGCTTGTGCGCCGGTTTTTTATCGGGCTTCGGAGAATCCGGGGCGTCGCACTGGCTGGAATCGGCCACCAGTCGGAAGCTAAACTCACCGCTTTCCGAGCTGGTGCCGATCTCCTTCCACTGCGGCATCGCCAGCACAGTCAACGTCTCGGTTGCCGGGGCGTAGAGGGACACCACCGTCCAGCCTTCGCTCGGCGCGCAGGCGTGCGTGCGTTCCGGCGCGACCGTCTGGGTAGTGCCGAACATCTCGGTGGCTTTGCGGCCGTCGCTGACGCGGTCGACGACACCGCCCAGCATGGCGCGCGGCACTGGTGCGGCGCGGTACTCGTCGACGACGACCTCGCGCGTGCGGCGGCGCGGTATGGTCAACTTCAGCCCGCTGTCATCGACCGACCAGGTGATGGGGCGAACGTCTGGACGGCCGGGTGCGAGGTGAACGCGATAGGTCGGGTCTCCCCACAGGGCGAACGCCAATGCGGCGCGATAGGTCTTCTGCCATCCGGCGTGCCCGCGCTCGCGTTTGAGCAGTGCCAGCGCCAACAAGTAATTGCGGGCGTTGCGTACCGCCGTGCCGAGGTCGGCGTCGTCGTGGGCAATGGCGTCGAACAGCGCTCGGGCGAAGCCTGATCCGGGTGCGCTGTAGATGGCGGCCGAGGTGGCGACGATGGCCTGCGTACCTTTCTCGATGAGGATCAGCGGATCGTTGCGGTCGAGAGTGTAGCAGCCCTGCAGGACGACGAGGCGCGGCGCCGACTCGATGGCGACGCCGCCCTTCTCTTCGAGCGTCAAGTCGCGTGGATGCCCCTCCCAGACCAGCACGTCGGTGGAGCCGAGCGCCTGGCGCGAAATCTCCGGGGTGATCTCGTCGCGGTAGTACGAGCGCACGGGGATGCCGACGTTGCGCAATTCGTTCACCGTCGTGCGCGAAATTGTTTCGCCAAGCTTGAAAACCTCGTCGGCGTTGGCCAGGAAGACGATCGGCTTATCGCTCAGCTTGGAGGGAACGTGCAGCCCGCGCGCCAGGGAGAGGCTCGCGTAGACGGCGTTCTCGGCGACGACCCGCCCGAGCGAAAACTGCTGCGGTCGCTGGTGCTCGATCTCCGAGAAGATCTCCACCCGGACGATGGTGCCGCCGCCGCGCGCCTCCGGGCCGCCCGCGGCCAGAACGGGGTCGTCGACGCGGTGGCTGCGCATCGCCAGTTCGTCGCCGACCAGCAGGATCTGTTCGGGAAGAAAGTCGTTTGCCTTCATCAATCGGTTGGCGAACTTCTCGATCTCCGCCGGGTCCGCACCCGGCACCGGAAAGACGGGCGAACGGTGTGCCGCGGCGAGAACTCCCGAAACCGTCGACAGCCCCGACGGCGAGAACGTTCCGCGCAGGTCGGCCGGGTTGGTGAGGATCAACGTCTTCGGTGCGGCGCCGGTGACAGCCTGGAACGCACTCGTGATCTCGCTGGGCTCGACGAGGCGCGAACCGAAATCCGCCGCTTTGCCGTCGGTCAGGTCGTCACCCGCGAGATACACCGACTCGGGTTTCCATGGGGCCAGGCTCTCGGTCGTCAGCAGCTGGTCGCCGTCGAGCGGCCACAGGGCCGCACCAGTGGCGGCGGCGAACCCGGCGGCGCGCACCCTCGCCTCATCGTCATCGTCGCGGTAGACCACCACGACCTTGGGATCCGACCAAAGGCTGCGCGCCAGTTCGGCCGGATCGTCCGGTGTGGTGCAGGGCTGGCCGGCAATCTCGGCCAGCAGGGCAGCGGCCGTCGTACCGACCCGCTTGGCGCGGATGACGCACGAGCGGGGATACGGCATCAGGTCGGCCGTTTCGCGTACAGCGTCCGCGTCCTCCGGTTCGAAGAGCAACACCGGTTGCTGGTTGCCGCGGGCGGCGATGACGAGCGCGGCAAACGCGCGGTCGCGAGCCTCGACGATCTGCACCGACTTGTCGGCAGCCGCGGCCGGTGACAGTATGGCAAACAGCGCCGCCAGGAACACGATCAAATGGGAAGTCATGGCTGATCTTCCCCTTCTTGGACATCGCCTGGATCCGCTTCGGGCAGCGACGCCAGCGGTCGGGCGATCACCGAATACTCGACGTCTCCGGCGCCGACCGAACGCAGAACCTGGCGCCCGTCGAACGCCACCGCGACGACGTCGTCGGGTAATCTGCCGAGCCAGCCGCGCGACCTGCTCACCGGGTACCATTGTCCGTTGGCCCACACTTCGGTCCAGAAGACGCGCTTGCGGCGCGTCGAGCTGGAAGGATTGATCCCTTCGACAAATCGCGCCGGAATTCCGGCGCTGCGCAGGCATGTCGTGAACACGCGCTCGAGTCCGATGCGTAGACCGAAGCCGCGGCGCAGCACGTCTAGGGGCAGGCTCTTGCCTTCGTTGCTATGCGGCAGTTTCTCTCGCGTCACCTTATAGATTGCTCGCAGCATGTCGTTCTCGGATTTCTCCAACACGGGTGTAACGTTGGTTTCGAGAAACTCCCGCACCAGGATCGATCGCGCCGGAAACAGGGTCGCCGGCCGCAGCGCGTCGAGCGCCATGCGCGGTGGGTCGACCGCCGGACGCACGGCGGGCAGCCGG
>JBGTMF010000008.1:0-4227 GCA_041743795.1 Thermodesulfobacteriota bacterium
AGGATTGCCGGCAGGAGCCGGCCGGACGTCCGTCGGTTGCGGCGACGACGAGATGCGGCAGCCGCGCAGGTAGACGCGAAGCGGCCGACTCGAGGCGGCAGGCGTATGCGCGCCCGACCTCCGCTGCGTCCGACTCGGCCAGTCCGACCACCTGCGTATAGGACACATCGCCGTATAGACTCTGCGCCAGAACGCGCTGCTCCGCGCCCGGTGCCGTTACCCGCATCAGCAGGGATCGCTGTCTGTCTCGAAGTCGTACGTAGACGGCGCCGCGGCGATCGACCCGGTCGATCTCCTCCGCCCAGGGCGGCGACTTTTGTCGGCCGCCGGATGGGTCCTGCTCCCTCGAATCCTGCGCCATGCCGATTATATCGTCCGCTGCAGCCGCCCTGTCCGACAAAATCTAGCCCAGTGAGACTTTGCGAGTCAACGCGCATCGAAGCCGGAGCTGAGCGCGGCGGCCCCGGCGATAGAAGTCGCGTTGCCGGCGCCATCGGGTGGTTCGCAACGTCGTGAATCAAAACCGGGGGCGAATCGACCTTGACAGCGCAACTCGACGCGGGCTAGCTGGGAAAGGTTGGTAGACATTGCGCGCATATCACGCTGCATCCAGCGGTGTCTGGGATCTGGACGCGATGGAAACATCACCGGCTAGTCAGTTTCTCAGAACCGTGGATATCCCCGGCGCGGAACTCGATCGACTGCCGGATGGCCTGCATCAGATCTTCCGGGGAGATCTCGACGTTCTGATCGTGCGAGGGGCACTTTCCGCGGAGAGTCTGCGGAGTGCCGTCGAGCAACTCGAAAGTGGCGATCGCGGATTTGCTCGCATGCCGCAGGAGTTTCGCGATATCGACAGCGAGCAGATCTTCTTTTACGGAGATGCTCTCTCGCACAACTCCGTTGAAGAACACGGACCGCCAATGGATCGCTACCTGGTCAACGCGGCGGCGTGGCAGGAGGCCTGTCGCCGGCTTTTCGCGACGGAAGCCGACTACGAAACCCAACTGACGGAAGTCTTTCGCTCGCTGTCGGGCGATCGCCAGGTGGCCGTGCCGTGCTATGTCGACGGCCGCAGCTACTGCCCGTCGACGATCCGCATGATCCCGCCGGGTCGCGGGGCGCCGTTTCACATCGACAACTATTTGCAGGGTCTGCAGGGTTGGGAATACCTCTCGCGGACGATGGATCTCACCTATCCCATCAATTTCTTCACGATGATGTCCTCGCCGTCGCATGGCGGCGAGATCGAAGTGTCCGAACTTCGCTACAACGACCCGCGGGCGCCGGCCAACGGCAGCCTCATGCAAGAGTACGACGGATTCGCCCACCAGCGCTTCGCCACCCAGCCCGGCGATCTGTTCGTCTTCGCGAGCGGTCGCCACTGGCACCGAGTCTGCGAGGTTCAAGGACCGCGACCGCGCTGGACCATCGGCGGGTTCCTCGGCTTCGCCAGCGACGATCAGACGCTCTATTACTGGGGGTGATGGGCGCGGCGGCGGGGTCCCCCCACGCCCGCGAATCGCGTCCGGCGAGGAGTTACAGAACTGCGACGTCTGGATCGGCCGCAGTATGCGGCGGCAACGTTGCGCGGGCGATGATTCGCCAATCCGGATGCTGAAATTGTGTCACTAGAGCGCCGAGCAGCGTCTCCGGGGTGCAGGTTTCGCTGCAGCCGAAGGACTCGGCAAAGCGTGCGATCGCCTCGAGCAGCTCGCGGCTTTCCGCCCGTTCGAAGGGATTGGCATCGACATCTTCGATATAGAAGATCGCGACGTCGCCGACCCGCGTCCAATAGCGCTCGGTTGCGGACGCCGTGGTGAAGCAAACGGCCACTGGCACGGCCGGCGATTCGTCCTTGAAAACCACTACGGAGACCGGGCTGGCCGTCGCGGGAACCCGCCAGCGCAACAACACCTCGGCAGCCTCGTCATTGCATGCGCTGGCCAGCGTCGGCGGCGCGGATAGCGCTGCGTCCCACGCCGCGGCTTCGCTCGCCGGCACCAACCGCAGTCGCATGTCGCGCTCGACGAGCACCATGTCGCCGGCGACGCCGGCCGGCAGATCGGCCGGGTCGACGGGACCGAGTACGCGTTCGCGATCGATGGCAAACGAGGCACCGTACCGTTCCGGCACCTCGCGCTGTGCGCCGAATACCTCGGAACCGAGTCCGCTATCCTCGAAATATCCGCAATCCCCGCGCGCCACCGACTGCTCGACCAAGCCGGCGGCGAGGCGGATGAAGAGCTGGCGCGGATCGCCCGATTCGCCGAGGATCGCTTGCGCGCCGTCAAATGCATCCCGCGCTCGCACGGTTCGGTAGAAGACCCGCACCATGGCGTGCAACTCGTCGACGACGCGATCGTAGGACGCGCCGTAGTAGCGGAACGCTGCCGGGCGCAGTTCGGGCTCGTCGAGCACCGACCCCAGGCACAGGCCGGCCAAATAGCCCGCCGTCAGGGCCAGGTAGCAGCCGGTCGACAGCAATGGGTCGATGAATCCGGCCGCGTCGCCGGCGATGAGCCAGCGATCACCGGCCACACGGCGGCTGCGATAGGACCAGTCCGACGTGCGATGGATCTCACTGACCGAGTGGGCGTGCTCCATCCACCTCTGCAATTCCGGCGTCTCGGCGCGCAGATGCTCGTAGATCGATTCTGCGTCCGAGCCGAGCTTCTTGTACGACTCGGCGCTGAGGACGAGTCCGAGACTGGTAAGTCCGCCATCTTCCGATTCGAGCGGAATCAGCCACCACCAGCCGTCGCCGTGGCGGGTGATCATGATGTCGCCCTGGCGCGGCTCGGGCAGGCGTTTGCAGCCGCGAAAGTATCGCCAGATGGCGACATTGCGAAGCGATTCGTCGAAGTACCGTCCCCCCAGACGACTGCCGAGGATACTGTTCTGTCCACTCGCATCGACGACGTAGCGCGCTCGCACCGTACCGGCGTCGCTGACGATCAGCGGATCGCCGTCGGCGACGTCGATGCTGCGCACTGCGACCCCTTCGCGTACCTCAGCCCCGGCGTCGCGCGCGTGGTTCAGCAGTATCTGGTCAAAGCGCGAGCGCTCGACCTGGTAGGCGTAATTCGGCTCTGCGTTCTGCTCGGCGAACGAGAAACTCCACTCACCGTCGACTCCCCAGGTGAAGGTGCCGCCGCGTTTGACGACGAATCCCGCGCGCTCGACCTCATCTCGCACACCCAATGCGTCGAGAATACGCAGGCAACCGGGAATCAGGGATTCGCCGACGTGGTAGCGGGGGAAGTGTTCCTTTTCGAGCAGGAGGACACGTCGCCCCGCACGGGCGAGAAACGCCGCCGTGGTGGCGCCGGCCGGTCCGCCGCCGACGATGGCGACGTCCCAGTCTCCCTGGTCTTTCGAGGCGCGCGGGGTGGATGCCATGCCCCGAGTACATGGGACGCGGTAATAGAGCCTGTCAAGGGTGGATCCATGCGCGAATTGAGTCAGGTTGCGCCCGCGATCGCCGAGCAGCGCCTGCTCTCGTCGCACGCAGACAGCTCCGCTTGCACCCATGCGAAGTAGGTTGCGCCGATTGCGTTTCTGGGGATCGCTGCGCGGCCGACGCCCCGGCCGCCTGGAATCTCCTTGACCGCTCGGCAGGGCCGAGAGAGACTTGATGCGAATGCCCCGCTTCCCCCATGCTTCGCCTGTTGTGCCGGCCCTGCACGAAACGCTCGCCTTGACTGTCGCCCAAAGCCTGGCGGGAAGCCTGGCCGGCAAGGCCGCTGCCGATCTCGCAGCCGCTTTGGCGTCGCTGGCGCAGGATGCGTCGGCCTATGAGGCTTCCGTTCGCGGCCAGCGAGACGGCACGCTCAGCGCCCAGCGCATGATGGTCGAGCGCGCTTCCTTCGCCGTCGTCGAGTCGATCGCCGCGGCGCTGGATGTCGGCCTGCCGGCCGCAGCCGCCGCCTGGGACCATATCGCCGCCGGAGAAGGTGTGCCGATCATTGCCGGGTGGGATCTACGCGGCGGCGGCGATCGCCGTTGTGTCAAGCTTTACGTCAATGCCTCCGACTCCTCGGACGCCTCGCGCAAGCGCCTCTGCCAGGCGTTGCTCCCGGGCATACCGACGGGCGACGTTGCGCCCGCCGTGGTCGGCATGAACGCCCGTGCCGACGGCGCGACGGAGACGAAACTCTACGTACAGGCGGCCGATGCCGTGCGACTGGCCGAGAGCGAGGACGCGGCGGCAAAGTCGCTGGCGGC
>JBGTMF010000009.1:0-5973 GCA_041743795.1 Thermodesulfobacteriota bacterium
GGCGCCCGCGACCGCGCCGCTCGACGCCGAACATGGCGAACTCCTCATCGCGGTAGCCGAGCCCGACTACGTACGACACGCGGCCGCGGCTGACGATGTCGAGAACGGCCATGTCCTCGGCCAGTCGCACCGGTTGGTAGAACGGCAGCAACAACGCAGCCACCTGGATGGGCAGCGACGAAGTGCGCGCGGCGACGGCGGAGGCCAGGACCAGCGGCGACGGAAGGTAGCCGTCAGGCGAGGCATGGTGCTCCGAGACGACCACCGCCGCACAACCGCGGCTCTCGCCCCACGCGGCCATTTCCAATGCAGCCTCGTAGAGATCGACCGCGGGCGCAGCAAAGGCCGGTGCTCGCATGTCGAAGCGCATGAGAAACATGCGCGCATGTGTAGCAATATCCGCCGGCGCCGACGAGGCCGACGTCGAGCTCTTCACGCTTGTCCTCGCAGGTCGGCGGCAAATGCTCTATGGGACGGCCCTATGGAAGTATACGCCGCCATCGAGAACCCGCGCATGCCGCTGCGCGACGTCGCCGCCTATGCGCGGCGCGCGGAGGGTTGCGGGCTCACCGGACTGCTGATTCCCGAGTCGATCCACGACGCCTTTCTCACCTCGCTGGTGGCGCTCGAGCACACCTCGGCGCTGCGCGTTGCCAGCAGCGTCGCCCTCGCCTTTCCGCGCTCGCCCATGATCACCGCCTACGCGGCCTGGGACCTGCAATCGATGTCGGGTGGGCGATTTTCTCTCGGCCTGGGTTCGCAGGTGAAGGGCAACATCGTCGGCCGCTTCAGCACGGAGTGGAAAGCGCCGGTGCCGCGGATGCGCGACTACATCGCCGCGCTGCGCGCAATCTGGGACTGTTGGCAGTCTGGCAGCGAGCTCCATTTTGCATCGCCCAATTATCGGTTCGACAAGATGCAGCCCTTCTTCGCGCCCGACCCGCTGGAAGGACCGCCACCGCCCATTTTCCTCGGCGGCGTCAATCGCAATATGACGCGCTTGGCGGGCGAGGCCGCCGACGGTTTCATGACGCACCCGACCAACACCAGCCCGCGCTACCTGCGCGAGGTGATCCAGCCGAACCTGGAGCACGGCGCGCGGCGCGCCGGCCGCAACCCGGCAGGGATTCATCGCGTTGCCTCGACGTTCGTCGCCACCGCGGTCGACGCCGCCGCGGTGGAAAAGGAACGCGAGCGACTGCGCGGGTATCTCGGCTTCGTTTTCTCGACGCCGCAATACTGGCCGAGTCTCGAGTTGCTCGGCTGGCCCGAGGTCGGCCCGACGCTGCTGCAGAAGACCCGCGACGGCCACTGGGACGAAATGGCGGCGGCGATTCCGGACGTGCTGTTCGACGCGCTCGTCGCCTGCGGCACCTACGTCGAGATCGCCCCGCTGCTCGAAGACTGGTACGGCGGCCTGATCGACGCCGTCACCCTGCGCCTGCCCGAGAACCCAGCCGACGACGGCGCCTTCCGTCGATTGGTCGAGGCGCTGCGCGGTTCAACCGCATCGAGCAACTGAGTCCCCCGTGGCGAGGTTCTCCCACTGCCGTCAGCCGGCCGGCGGTGGATCGACGCAGCGGTAGCACCACAGCACTCGCGAATTCAGCAGCGGCATCGGCTGCTGATCGAAACGGTGACCGTGCTCGGTCATCAGGGCGCGGAAGCTCTCCACGTCCGGCAGCCAGTTGGCCTCGTAGCAGAGCAGGCTCTTCTCGGCGCAGGCGCGCTCGACCACCGTCGCGTCGAATGCCGACGTAACGTCGAACTGGTCGCGCACGCCGTAGGCCTGGTGGTAGAAGTCTTCGTGTCGCAGAACCTCGAGATACGTCGGCCGCGATGTGAGCAGGATCGCCCGCAGATCGGGGAAGCGCTGGCGCATCTCGATCATGCCATCGAACATGGTATCGCCGTAGATGAACGGTGGCGGGTCGTAGATCAGCCAGGCTTGGGCCGCCGTGGTGAACGCCACGGCGCCGACGACGACGGTCCATGCGATAGCGCGGGCCCAGCGCCACGGGTTCAACCACGTCACCAGCGCGTAGCCGGGAAGCAGCGCCATGAACACGTAGAGTGGCAGGATATGCACCGACCGCTTTGGCGACGGCAGACCGTACTGGTTGTTGGTGATTGTCAGCAGCGCGATGTCCCACGCGAGAATCAGGCCGAGGACGGCGACGACGGCCGGTAGCCGCAAGCGGCGGCGCACCGCGGGAACGAGCGACACGGCGGCAATCGCCAGCCCGCCGAAGTACGTCCAGTTGAGCGGTTCACGCATGTAACCGTTGGCCACACCGACGTATCGCGCCGGCGACCAGTACGGCTGGATCCAGATCGTCGCGAACGTGCGGCGCGTGTATTCCCAGTCCGACGGCGCCGACGCTTGTTTGCTGTTCATCTGGACGAAGTCTTCGATCTGCAACAGGATGGGCAGGGCGGCGAGCAGGAACGCCGCGGCGTAGGCGAACGCCGCCGCCGGCTTCCATCGCCAGAGGGCGAGGCCGGCGAGGAAGAGGCCGAGAACCGACAGTTCGGCAAACGCGCTCTGCGGGTAGAACAGGGCCAGGCCGGTCAGCATGCCGCACCACGCCCACGGCGCGATCCGTTCCGGATGCCGCCAGATGAGTACGCCAAGGGTGAGGCACGAATAGGAGAACGCGTAACTCAGGATCAGGTGATCGCTCATGTGCGAATAGCGCTGCCAGACGTAGTTGGTGGCGACGCAAAACATGATGATAAGAGCCCAGCGCCGGTCCAGCACCGTGCGAAAGAACGCGTAGATTGCGACCAGCGAGAGGCAGCTCATCCAGAGTTTGCCGACTCGATGCCAGAAGAAGTTCGGCTCGAAGAGGAACATCGGCAGGTTGATGGTCAGTACCGAGAGGAACGTGGAATTGCCGTCCGGTCCGTGAATGCTGAGCAGGTTCTGGATCATGCGGTTGCTCGACGCGAGCAGTCCCGGGCTGTACCAGGCGATGGAGTCGCCCGTCTGCGCCCAGCGCCAGTCGTCCCAAAAGGGCAGCCAGGAGGCGACAAACAGCACAAAAAATCCCGCCAGGACGGCAGCTTCGCGCGCAGACGGCAGCGGCGGCCGGAATCGACGCTCGGCGCAGTGGACGGCAGCGAGCAGCAAACCGATCGAGGAGACCCACAGGAGCACGGTCCCCGGTTGGTGAAACCGCCAGTCGAACCAGGCCAGGAATGCGACCGTGCAGGCGAGCGAGGCGACTGCCAGTGTCGCAGCGGCGTAGAGGTGACGCCGAGGGGGGTCCGCTGCAATCGCCGCCATCGCCGGGGCACTAGCACGCTGGGAATCTGCGGCGCCAGCCCACGCGGTGCGGCGCCTGACGGCGAATTCTCAACTTGACTTACACTGCACGGACGGTGTCAAGTGCCACAGCATCATCCTCCCTGAGGCGGAGGAGATGCGCGCCCTCCGTCGACGCACGTGGGGTTCCATTCTGCCCACAAGAACACATCGACGAAGTGCACCAGCGATTGCGGAAATTCGCCGGATCGATCGCTCTGGACCCAGCCGGACAGCAACGGCCAGCCAGATCGACGGGCGAGCATCGGCAATCGCAGGGGGACCGGCCCATTCCGGAAACCGAAGGAGAGAGTATGCAAAGTAACAAGTGCGGCAAGATTTCAACCATCACCTGCGCGTTCATCGCCTGCGCATTCATCGCCACGGCGGCCAGTGCGACGACCTGGTCGGTGCCGGGTAGCGGTTCCGGCGTCTGCACCATCGGCGACCCGAATTGCGACACCATCCAGGATGCGGTCACGGCCGCGGTCGACAGCGACACCATCTTGATCGGCCCCGGCAGCTTCTCCGGCGCCGGCAATTTCGGCGTCCTCCTCACCAAATCGCTGACCATCACGGGCGACGGCCGGGCGAGCACCACCATTCAGCTCAGCGCCGGCCAGTTCGGATTCTCGATTCGCGCCGACGATATATCCATCAGCGACCTTGCCATTCAGGGCGGCGCGACCGGCATCAACTTTCAGAGCGCACCAGCCGGCAATGCGCAGATCAGCCGCGTCGACTTCAGCAGCCTCACGGCGCGCGGCATCGACATCGCCACTGTCGGCATCGCACAGGCGGTGACCGATTTGGCGATCGACGACTGCACGTTCACCTCGGTCAACATCTCCGTGCGCATGGCATCACCCAGCCAGGTCGACGGCCTCGAGATCACCAATTCTACGTTCAGCGGCAGCGCCTACGGTCTCTACCAGGCCAATGACAACAACACTTCGACGTTGCGCAACCTGACCATCAGCAATTGCGATTTCACCAACCTCACCACCTACGCCATCTATGCGGAAGAATTGCGCGATGCGACGATCGAGGGCTCGACCTTCATCGACAACCGCGTCGCCATTCAACTGTGGAAGAACTACAACACCTCGGGAGTGGCGGCGGCCAACATCACGATCGAAGGCAACCAGTTCTCCGGCCACACCTTTACGACGATCAACCTCGAGGTGCCGAACAGCGACTTGGAGGGGCCCATCACGGTCGCCAACAACACCATCGATCTGGACGTCGGCACGCTGGCGTTCAACGCCGCCGGTATCTTCGTCGGCCTCGGCCACGCCTACACGCACGCTCCGGTCAACATCACGGACAACACGATCAGCCTGACGGGCACCTTCGGCACCGCCACCGCTGCCTTCGCTGTACGCGTGCGCCGCAACGGCCCGATCGTCCTCAGCGGCAATGTGTTCGACGGCGGCAACGTCGGCGGCTCCGGCAACACGCCGGCAACCACCGGGCTGTACATCGAAGCCAATTCCGCCGCCGGCGCCATGCCGGCGACAGCCATAGTCACCGCCTCGTGCAACGAGATCTCCGGCTTTCGCAACGGCGTCAGCGTGTTCGACTCGGCCGGCCTCGCCTACGGCGGCTTGGTGACGGGCGCGACGGTAACGCTGGACGGCAATGACATCGCCGGCAACAGCGACTTCGGCGTCATCAACGGCGCCGGCTCGGAGACGGTCAGCGCCGCGGGCAACTGGTGGGGATGTGCCGCCGGTCCGGGCAATCCCGGCTGCGACGACGTCAGCGGCCCGGTCGACGCCGCCGCACCGGCTTCGACCGCCAAGCCTTGCGACAACCAGTGTCCATCGAGTCCACAGGTCTGCCGCACCGCCGCCAAGTCGATCCTCGTCGTCAAGGACAAGGACGACGACGCGAAGGACCGGTTGATCTGGAAATGGATCAAGGGCGAGTCGACGTCGCAGGGTGAGTTCGGCGACCCGACAACGGTTGCCAACTACAACCTGTGCATCTACGCCGGCACCACGTCGGCGATGATCGGCCAGGTGCTGGTGCCGGCCGACGGTATCAAGTGGCGTGCGATTTCCACCAAGGGCTACAAGTACAAGGACAAAGAGGCCGAAGCCGACGGCATCACGATCATGACCCTCAAGGGCAGCCTGATCGACAAGTCGAAGGCATTGGTGAAGGGCAAGGGGGCCGGCCTGCCGGACCTCACCCTGCCGGTGCAAGAACCGGTGGCCGTGCAACTGCGCAACATCGACTCCGGCATCTGCTGGGGCGCTGAGTACAGTCCGGCGCAGTTGATCAAGAACCAACCCGGATTGCTCAAGGGCAAAGCCAAGTAACATCCTTTCCAATTCCGGTTTCGACAGCGCCCCGGCATCGCCAGATGCCGGGGCGCTGTTCGTTGAGCCTTTTTGCAGCGGTTTGACGCGCGGATGTTTGCAGTCTGGTGAGCGCGCAGACCGCGTGATAACGACTCTCGGCGATGAATGCGGCGAAGCCGTCAGGCGGCGTCCGGCGAGTTGGCGTGCGGTTGCTCGGCGGGGGGTTGGCGGTTGCCGTGGCGGCCTTGGCCTATCGCGACCATCTCGACCCCTCGCTGCCGTGGTGGAGGTGGATTGTGGAATTCACCGCCGCCGCGGCGCTGCTGATCGCCGCCCTCGGCGACGAGGATCGCGGCG
>JBGTMF010000010.1:0-11922 GCA_041743795.1 Thermodesulfobacteriota bacterium
AACGCTACGAACTTCGCCGTCCCCGCATCCGCCAACGTCCGCGTGATCGCCGCCGTCAGCGTCGTCTTCCCGTGGTCGATGTGGCCGATCGTTCCAATGTTGCAGTGCGGTTTCGTCCGCTCGAATTTCTCCTTCGCCATCTCGATTTCCTCCCGCGCCCTGTGAAGACTTTACTGGTTGCGCCCAATGATCTCTTCCGAGATCGCCTGCGGCACCGGATCGTAATGCGAAAACTGCATCGTATACGTGGCACGACCTTGGGTCGCCGACCGCAGGTCCGTGGCATAGCCGAACATCTCTTTCAGGGGAACCTTTGCGGTAATCACCTGCGCCCCGGCGCGCAGCTCGGTGCCTTGCACCTGGCCGCGGCGGCTAGAGAGATCGCCGATGACGTCACCCATGTACTCCTCGGGCGACACTACTTCGACGCCCATCACGGGCTCCAGCAGGACCGGATCGGCCTTCCTGGCAGCTTCCTTGACGGCCATCGACCCGGCGATCTTGAAGGCCATCTCCGACGAGTCGACTTCGTGATAGGAGCCGAACACCAAGGCAACCCGGACGTCCACCATCGGATAACCGGCGAGAACACCGCCCTCGAGAGCCTCGCGAACACCCTTTTCGACGGCGGGGATGTATTCGCGCGGCACGACGCCACCCTTGACCTTGTCGAGGAATTCGAACCCACCGCCAGGACCGAGCGGCTCGACTTCGAGAACGACGTGGCCGTATTGGCCTCGGCCGCCGGTCTGCTTCGAGAACTTTGTGTTCTGCTCGACAGCCTTGCGAATGGTCTCCTTGTAGGCGACCTGCGGACGGCCGACGTTGGCGTCGACCTTGAACTCCCGCAGCAAGCGGTCGACGATGATCTCCAGGTGAAGCTCGCCCATTCCCTTGATGATCGTCTGGCCCGTATCTTCAGCGGTCTCGACGCGGAACGAAGGATCTTCTTCCGCAAGCTTCTGCAGGGAAACGCCGAGGCGCTCCTGGTCGGCCTTGGTCTTCGGCTCGATGGCGATCGAGATGACCGGATCCGGAAAATCGATCGATTCGAGAATCACCGGCGAGTTGACGTCACAGATCGTGTCGCCAGTAGTGACACCCTTGAGGCCGACGGCCGCGGCGATGTCGCCGGCGTAGACCTGGGAAATCTCTTCGCGCTTGTTGGCGTGCATCTTCAACAAGCGCCCGATGCGCCCCGTCTTACCCCTGGTCGCATTGATGATGCTGGCGCCGGTCTCCAATACGCCGGAATAGACGCGCACGAAAGCGAGCGTACCGACGTAGGGGTCGGTCATGATCTTGAACGCCAACGCGGCGAACGGTGCGTCGTCCTTGGCCGGCCGCTCCACCATCTCGCCCGTCTTCGGGTTCTCACCCTGCATCGGCGGAACGTCGAGCGGCGAAGGCAGGTAGTCGACGACCGCGTCGAGCAACAGCTGCACACCGCGGTTCTTGAAAGCCGAACCGCAAATGACCGGGATGATCTTGATCGCCAGCGTCGCCGTGCGAATCCCCTGGCGCAGCTCGTCGACGGAGATCTCCTGCCCCTCGAGGTATTTCTCGGCCAGCGTCTCGTCGGCGTTGGCCACCGACTCGATCAGCTGCTCGCGGGTCAACTCAGCTTCGTCGCGCAGGTCCGCGGGAATTTCCGCGGTGCGGAAATCGGCGCCGATGCTATCGTCGTCCCAAATGATCGCCTGCATGGTGAGAAGGTCGACCACACCGACGAAGTTCTCCTCCTTGCCGATCGGCAATTGGAGCGGAACCGGATTGGCGCCGAGGCGATCGCGGATCATCGAGATGCCGCGGTCGAAGTCGGCCCCGACGCGATCCATCTTGTTGATGAAGGCGATGCGCGGCACGTGGTATTTGTCGGCCTGCCGCCAGACGGTCTCCGATTGCGGCTCGACGCCACCCACCGAACAGAATACGGCGACGGCCCCGTCGAGCACACGTAAAGAGCGCTCGACCTCAATGGTGAAGTCGACGTGCCCCGGCGTATCAATGATGTTGATGCGGTGGTCGCGCCACTCGCAGGTCGTCGCGGCGGAGGTGATCGTAATGCCGCGCTCCTGCTCCTGGACCATCCAGTCCATGGTCGCAGTGCCTTCGTGTACTTCGCCAATTTTGTAGTTGATCCCGGTGTAGAACAGGATGCGCTCGGTCGTCGTCGTCTTACCGGCATCAATGTGGGCCATGATGCCGATGTTACGACTGCGCTCGAGCGAGATTTTTCGGGCCATAGATGATGAAAGACGCGAACGAGGTCAAAGACCGTTCGCGTCTTTTCTCCGTTGAGTTGTACTGATGGATTACCAGCGATAATGGGCGAAGGCCTTGTTGGCGTCCGCCATTCGGTGCGTGTCTTCTTTTTTCTTCATCGAGGTGCCGCGACCGCTCGCCGCGTCGATCAACTCGCCGGCCAAGCGATCCGCCATCGATTTCTCGCCGCGCGCTCGCGCGAACTGCACGATCCAGCGCATGCCGAGAGAAATGCGGCGCACCGGTCGAACGTCGACCGGGACCTGGTAGGTGGCGCCGCCGACACGACGAGAACGCACTTCGACGTTGGGCTTCACGTTCTCCAACGCGCGCTTGAAGATCGCCAGCGGATCTTCCTTGGTTCGCTCGGCGACCATGTCCAGCGCGTCGTACAGAATGTGCTCGGCCGTACTCTTCTTTCCGCCGTACATCATCGCGTTGATGAACTTGGTCACCATCCGATCGTTGTACTTCGGATCCGGCAGGATCTCCCTGCGACGTACTTCTCCCTTGCGCGGCATGATTCGAACGCCCTCTACATCACTTGGGGCGCTTGGCCCCGTACTTGGACCGCCCCTGCCTGCGGTCCTGCACTCCGATAGCATCCAACGTGCCGCGGACGACGTGGTAGCGCACACCCGGCAGGTCCTTCACTCGACCACCGCGGATGAGAACCACCGAGTGCTCCTGAAGGTTGTGCCCGATCCCGGGAATGTAGGAAGTCACCTCGGAACCGTTGGTCAGGCGAACACGCGCGACCTTGCGCAGCGCGGAGTTCGGCTTCTTCGGTGTCTGCGTGTACACACGCGTACACACCCCGCGTTTCTGCGGTGACTTCTGCAACGCCGGCGCCGTCGTCTTGCGCCGCTGCTGCTTGCGTCCGTACTTTACGAGTTGGTTGATTGTCGGCATCTCTTCTTCGTTTCCTGCGCCAAAATGAAACAGCACTAAATAGCGGGGACCCCTCGAAGTGTCAACTAGCCCATGGCCGCCGCGCTGGCCCCCGTGCCCGCGCGGACTCGCCGCGGCGAGGATCAGCCGTCGGTCGCCCCCACCACCACAGGGGCCGGCACTTCCTCGCCGACGTCCTGACCTGGAATGCGCATCTCCAGAGTGCGGTATCTCGCCACTCCGGTACCGGCGGGAATGAGCCGGCCCATGATGACGTTCTCCTTGAGACCGACCAGGTGGTCCACCTTGCCCCGAATCGCGGCGTCGGTGAGGACCTTGGTGGTTTCCTGGAAGGACGCCGCCGAGATGAAGCTCTCGGTCGACAAGCTCGCCTTGGTAATACCCAAAAGCAGCGGCTCGGCGATGGCTGGCTCGCCGTTGTTGTCGATGACGATTTGGTTCTCCTGCTCGAACCGCCACTTCTCGACCTGATCACCGACGAGAAACTCGGTCTCTCCGCAATCCTTGATGCGGACGCGGCGGAGCATCTGGCGGACGATCACTTCGATGTGCTTGTCGTTGATGCGCACACCTTGCAGACGATAGATCTCCTGCACCTCGTCGACCAGATACTTGGCCAACGCCTTTTCGCCGAGGATGGTCAGGATGTCGTGCGGATTCGGTGAGCCGTCCATCAAGGCTTCGCCGGCGCGCACCGAATCGCCCTCGTGCACGCTGATGTGCTTGCCCTTGGGGATGAGGTACTCGCGCGGCTCGCCGACTTCGGGAGTGACGACGACCTTACGCTTCCCCTTCGTGTCCTTACCGAAGGAGACGGTGCCGTCGATTTCGGAGATGATGGCGAACTCTTTCGGCTTGCGCGCCTCGAAGAGTTCCGCGACGCGCGGCAAACCGCCGGTAATATCCTTGGTCTTTGTGGTCTCGCGGGGAATCTTCGCGATCACGTCACCGGCTGCCAGAACTTGGCCTTCGTTGACGTTGATGTGCGAGCCTACCGGTAGCTGGTAGCGGGCAAAAGCCTCCGAATTCGGCAGACGCGGCGTCTTGCCGTCGGCGTCCTTGATCGAAATGCGCGGGCGCTTGTCGAGGTCCTTGCAGTCGATGATGACGCGCGTCGACAAACCGGTCCGCTCGTCGAACTGCTCTTCCATCGTCACGCCTTCAGCGATGTCGCCGAACTTCACGGTACCGGCGACCTCCGTCAGCATCGGGACGGTGTACGGATCCCACTCGGCAACCAGTTCACCGGCGACCACCGCGTCGCCGGCGCGCTTCTTCAACTTGGCGCCGTAGACGAGCGGATAGCGTTCGCGCTCGCGCTCGCGACCCGGCTCCGGCACCTCGACCACCGCCAGCTCACCATTGCGGTTCATGACGACGAGATCACCGGCTTTGTTCTCTACGGTGTTCACGTTGATGAACTTGAGAACACCGTCATTGCGAACTTCCAACGTGGTCTGCTCGGCGCGGCGACTGGCCGTCCCGCCGATGTGGAAGGTCCGCATCGTCAACTGCGTGCCCGGTTCGCCGATCGACTGCGCCGCAATGACGCCGATCGCTTCGCCGAGGTTCACCATGTGACCGCGCGCGAGATCGCGGCCGTAGCAGCTGACACATACGCCGCGCCGCGACTGGCAGGTGAGCACCGAACGGATGCGCACTCGCTCGAGGCCGCTGTCCTCGATCGCCTGCACCTTCTCTTCGTCGATCTCCTCGCTGCCGCGAACCAACATGGTATCCGAGTAGGGGTCGCGGATGTCCTCCAGCGCGACGCGGCCGAGGACGCGATCGCCGAGACTCTCGATGATCTCGCCGCCCTCGACCAGCGGCGTCATCTCGATGCCGTCGAGGGTTCCACAGTCGCTTTCGACGATGATCGAGTCCTGAGCCACATCCACCAAGCGCCGGGTCAGATAACCGGAGTTGGCCGTCTTCAAGGCCGTGTCGGCCAACCCCTTGCGGGCGCCGTGCGTGGAAATGAAGTACTGCAGCACGGTCAAACCTTCTCGGAAGTTGGCGGTGATCGGCGTTTCGATGATCTCGCCCGACGGCTTCGCCATCAGTCCGCGCATACCGGCGAGCTGGCGAATCTGCTGGGCACTGCCGCGCGCGCCGGAATCGGCCATCATGAACACCGGGTTGAACGAGCTCACCTGGTGATCTTTGCCGTCCGGGCCCGTCACGGTCTGCGTCGCCAACCCGCTCAGCATCTCTTCGGCAATGCGGTCGGTGACTTCCGCCCAGATGTCGACGACTTTGTTGTAACGCTCGCCATCAGTGATCAGACCGTTGTTGTACTGCTCTTCGATCTCGCGCACCGTGCCCCGCGCTTCGTCGAGGAACTCCGTCTTGCGATCGGGAATCACCATGTCGCGGATACCAATGGAAATACCGGCCCGCGTCGCGAAGGCGAACCCGAGATCCTTCAAGCGATCGGCGAAGATGACCGTCGCCTTGTTTCCAGACAGTCGATAGGAGAGGTCGACGAGATTGCCGAGCTCTTTCTTCTTCATGATCTTGTTGACCTGGCTGAAGGTCATCTCTTCGGGAACGATCTCGTAGAGCAGGACACGCCCGACGGTGGTCTCCACCCGTTCCCCGTCGACGCGGACGCTGATCGGCGTGTGCACGTCGATCTCGCCCTGGTCGAACGCGATTCGCACTTCGTCGACGTCGGCGAAGCGCTTGCCCGCGTCCGGAGCGTCCGGCCGCTCGCGCGTCAGGAAGTAGAGCCCCAGTACCACGTCCTGCGTCGGAACGATGATCGGTTTGCCGCTCGCCGGCGACAAGATGTTGTTGGTCGACATCATCAGCGTGCGCGCTTCGACCTGCGCCTCGACCGAAAGCGGCACGTGCACCGCCATCTGATCGCCGTCGAAATCCGCGTTATAAGCGGCACAGACCAGCGGATGCAGCTGGATCGCCTTGCCCTCGATCAAAACCGGCTCGAAGGCCTGAATGCCGAGGCGGTGCAGAGTCGGTGCGCGGTTGAGCAGCACCGGGTGCTCGCGAATGACTTCGTCGAGGATGTCCCACACCTCGGGACGTTCCTTGTCGACCATCTTCTTCGCACTCTTGATGGTCGTGACGTGGCCGCGCTCCTCGAGCTTGTTGTAGATGAAGGGTTTGAACAGCTCGAGGGCCATCTTCTTGGGCAGCCCGCATTGGTGCAGGCGCAACTCGGGGCCGACGACGATTACCGAACGACCGGAATAGTCGACGCGCTTGCCGAGGAGATTCTGCCGGAAGCGGCCGGTCTTGCCCTTGAGCATGTCGGAGAGCGACTTGAGCGCGCGCTTATTGGGTCCGGTGATGGCGCGCCCGCGCCTTCCGTTGTCACAGAGGGCATCGACCGCCTCCTGCAACATACGCTTCTCGTTTCGGATGATGATGTCCGGGGCGCTGAGCTCGGTGAGCCTCTTCAGGCGGTTGTTTCGATTGATGACGCGGCGGTACAGATCGTTGAGATCCGAGGTCGCGAAGCGTCCACCGTCGAGGGGTACCAGCGGGCGCAGATCGGGTGGAATGACCGGGATGCACTCGAGAACCATCCAATCCGGCCGGTTGCCGGAATTGCGAAACGCCGATACCACGCGCAGCCGACGCGAGACTTTCTTGCGTTTGGCTTCGCTGGTCGCCTCGCGCATCTCGCGGCGCAGATCCTGGGCGAGTTGCTCGATGTCGATGTCGCGCAACAGGCCGCGAATCGCCTCGGCGCCCATCTCCGCTTCGAAGGCGTCGCCGAACTCTTCACGCGCCTTGCGGTACTTGGCCTCGGTTAGCAGTTCCTTGTACTGAAGGGGACTCTTGCCGGCCTCGGTGACGACGTAGGATTCGAAGTAGAGGACCTTCTCCAACTCCTTCAGCGTCATGTCGAGAAGGGCGCCGATCCAGCTCGGCAAACTCTTGAGAAACCAGATGTGTGCGACGGGTGTCGCCAATTCGATGTGGCCCATCCGCTCGCGACGCACCTTCGACTGGATGACCTCGACGCCGCACTTCTCGCAGACGACGCCGCGATGTCGCATGCGCTTGTACTTGCCGCAGTTACACTCGTAGTCCTTGGTCGGACCGAAGATCTTGGCGCAGAACAACCCGTCCCGCTCGGGTTTGAAGGTTCGGTAGTTGATGGTCTCCGGTTTCTTCACCTCGCCGTGTGACCAGGAACGAATCTTCTCCGCCGAGGCCAATGAGATCCGCAGCGCGCTGAAGTTCAGCGGGTTCTTCGGCTTCTCGAACAGTGTGAAAAGATCTTCCATCTTCTCTCCTGGGGCTCCACCTCCCTCAGGAGGCTTCGCCCTCATTGTCCTCGAGCAGCTCTACGTCGAGAGCAAGACTCTGGAGTTCCTTGACCATCACATTGAACGATTCCGGAAGACCCGGTTCGAGTACGTTCTCGCCCTTGACGATCGCCTCGTACATCCGCGTGCGCCCGGCGACGTCGTCGGACTTGACGGTCAGCATCTCCTGTAGACTGTACGCCGCGCCATAAGCCTCGAGCGCCCAGACCTCCATCTCGCCGAGACGCTGGCCGCCGAACTGCGCCTTTCCGCCGAGCGGTTGCTGCGTCACCAGCGAGTACGGGCCAGTCGACCGCGCGTGGATCTTGTCGTCGACCAGGTGATGAAGTTTGAGGATGTACATGATGCCCACCGTCACGTCGTGCGTGAACATCTCTCCGGTACGGCCGTCGGTCAGCCGTGCCTGGCCGGCCGCCGGCAACCCGGCGCGGGCGATGAGCGCGAAGATCTCGTCCTCCGAGGCGCCGTCGAAAACGGGCGAAGCCGTATGGATTCCGTTCGCCGCGCGGCGCGCCAGCCGCGTTACATCCTCGTCTTTCAACTTGTCGACGAGATCCTTGCCTTCGCTTCCATAAATGTCGTCGATGGTCTTGCGCAGCGAGCCGACGTCCGTGCTGCCGTTGGCCGAAGCACTCTCCGCCAGCTGCACACCGAGAGTCCGCGCCGCCCAGCCCAGATGGGTCTCGAGGATCTGCCCCAGATTCATTCGTGACGGAACGCCAAGAGGGTTGAGGACCAGGTCGACGGGGGAACCGTCGTCCAGGTACGGCATGTCCTCTTCCGGCAGGATGCGCGACAGGACTCCCTTGTTGCCGTGCCGCCCGGCCATCTTGTCACCGACCTGCAGCCGGCGCTTGATCGCGACGAACACCTTCACCATCTTGATGACGCCGGGAGGGAGTTCGTCGCCGCCCTGCAGGCGGTCCATCCGCTCCTCGAACGCCATGCGGATGAGCGAAAACTGCTCGCGCATCGCCTCGGTGATACGCGCGACTTCGTCGTCGATGCTCGGATCGCCGACTTTGATCTCGCCCCAGTACGTCGGCGGGACGTCCTTGAAGTCGCCCTCCTCGATCACCTTGTCCTTCGGCAGCAGCACCTCTTTTTTCGCATCCGTCAGACGCGTCGCCGTCGCCTTGCCGATCAATAGCTTGCGCAGCTGCTTCAACGCGGCTTCGCGAATGATCTGGATCTCGTCTTCCTGATCCTTCGCGAGTTTCTCCCGTTCCTCTTCCTCGATCAGCCGACTGCGCTCGTCCTTGGTCACTCCCTTGCGCGAGAAGACGCGAGCATTGATGACCGTCCCCTCGACTCCCGGCGGTACTTTCAGCGAAGTGTCGCGCACCTCTCCGGCCTTTTCGCCGAAGATGGCTCGCAGAAGTTTTTCTTCCGGCGATAGCTGGGTCTCGCCCTTGGGCGTGATCTTGCCGATCAGGATGTCACCCGATCGCACTTCGGCGCCGATACGGATGATGCCGCTGTCGTCGAGATCCTTGAGGGCATCCTCGCCGACGTTGGGAATGTCGCGCGTGATCTCTTCCGGCCCGAGCTTGGTATCGCGCGCGACACACTCGAACTCCTCGATGTGGACCGAGGTGAAGTAATCTTCCTTGACCACTCGCTCGCTGATGAGGATCGAATCCTCGAAGTTGTACCCACCCCAAGGCATGAAGGCGACGAGAACATTGCGGCCCAGGGCCAGCTCGCCCATATCGGTCGACGAGCCGTCGCCGATCACGTCGCCGGCGGCGACGCGGTCCCCTTCCTGCACGATCGGTCGCTGGTTGATGCAGGTGTTTTGGTTCGACCGTTGATACTTGGTCAGATTGTAGATATCGACGCCGGCATCGCGAATCGAATCGGTCGACTTGTCCGCCTTGACGACGATCCGCTTGGCGTCGACGCTCTGTACCACTCCATCGCGCTTGGTGACGACCGTCACGCCCGAGTCACGCGCGACGACGCGCTCCATCCCGGTACCGACCAGCGGCGCCTCGGTGCGCAGCAGCGGTACCGCCTGACGCTGCATGTTCGCGCCCATGAGCGCGCGGTTCGCGTCGTCGTTCTCGAGGAACGGAATCAGCGACGCGGCGACACTCACCAACTGGTTCGGCGACACGTCCATCAGGTGGATCTCGTCGGGCGGAACCATGACGAACTCACCGCCGCGCCGGCAGGATACCCGGTCGATGGTGAACCGCCCCTTTTCGTCGATCGGCGCGTTCGCCTGCGCGATGACGTACTGCTCTTCTTCCAACGCCGACAAGTAGCGCACGGTTGCCGTGACGCGGCCCTCGACGACCTCGCGGTATGGTGTCTCGACGAAACCAAACTCGTTGACCCGCGCGAAGGTCGAAAGCGAAGCAATCAGACCGATGTTCGGACCTTCCGGCGTTTCAATCGGACAGACGCGACCGTAGTGGGTAGGGTGAACGTCACGCACCTCGAATCCCGCCCTCTCGCGCGTCAGTCCGCCCGGTCCGAGGGCCGACAGGCGCCGCTTGTGGGTGATCTCCGAAAGCGGGTTGGTCTGGTCCATGAACTGCGACAGCTGGCTCGAGCCGTAGAACTCCTTCACCACCGCCGAAACCGGCTTGTAGTTGATCAGCTCCTGCGGCATCAGCGTCTCGATGTCCTGCAGGCTCATGCGCTCCTTGATGGCGCGCTCCATGCGCACCAGCCCGATGCGATACTGATTCTCCACCAATTCGCCGACTGCGCGCACCCGGCGATTGCCGAGGTGATCGATGTCGTCGGTCTGGCCATTGCCGTTCTTCAGCTCGATCAGGTAGCGAACGACGTGCAGGATGTCCTCGCGCCGCAGGGTGCCCTGATCGAGCGGCGCGTCTAGGCCGAGGCGATAATTCAACTTCAATCGACCGACGCGCGAGAGATCGTAGCGCTCGGCGTTGAAGAAGAGATTGTTGAAGAAGGTCGTCGCCGTTTCGATCGTCGGCGGATCGCCCGGGCGCAAGCGCTTGTAGATTTCGAGGATGGCCTCCTCGGGCGAACCAATCTTGTCCTGCAAAAGGGTATTGCGCAGCGACGGTCCAACATAGGTGTCTTCGGTGAGCAACACCTCGATCTGGCGAATCCCCATCTCGCGCAGGCGATCGAGCGTGTCGACGCTGATCTCCTGGTTGCACTCGACGACGACCTCACCGGTCTTTTCGTCGACGATATCGTGCGCGGAGATCCGGCCGATCACTTCCTCGAGAACGATCGGGATTTCCTTGACGCTGGCCGCCTCGAGGTTGCGCAGGCCGCCACGGGTGATCTTGCGACCTTCCTTGACGACGATCTCCCCGTCGGCACCGCGGATGTCGCGGGTGGCGCGGTAGCCCGACAGCTGGTCGGGCTTGAACAGCTTGGCGAGCTTCTGCCCATCCAAGACGATTGTGTCCTTGCGGTAGTAGTAATTGAGGAGATCCTCGGTCGTCATCCCGAGGGCACGCAGAAGCACCGTTGCGTGGAACTTACGGCGGCGATCGATGCGGACGAACAGGATGTCCCGCGGATCGAACTCGAAATCGACCCAGGATCCTCGATAGGGGATGATCCGGGCCGAATACAACAGCTTGCCACTGGCGTGCGTCTTCCCCTTGTCGTGATCGAAGAAGACGCCGGGCGAGCGGTGCAACTGGGACACGATGACGCGCTCCGTCCCGTTGACCATGAACGTTCCGTGCTCTGTCATCAGCGGGATTTCGCCGAAGTACACTTCCTGCTCTTTGACGTTCTTGATGGAACGCGCGCCGGTTTCCTCGTCGACGTCCCAGATCACGAGCTGGATCGTAACCTTCAACGGAGCCGCGTACGTCATGCCTCGCTCGTGACACTCGAGAACACTGTACTTGGGCTCGCCGAAATCGTAGCTGACGAACTCCAACGAAGCCGTTTCGTTGAAGTCCTTGATCGGGAAGACCGATTTGAAAACACCCTGCAGGCCACTGTCGCGACGCTCGTGCGGCGCGACCTCGTACTGCAGAAACTCGAGGTACGACCGCTTCTGAATCTCGATGAGATTCGGAATATCGACCACGCGATGGATCTTCCCGAAATTCCTCCGCAAGCGGAGGTTATGCGGCAGACGAACGCTCATTCCGTCTCCTTAGAGCTGCATGCGACTTGCAAAGATCGAGAAGCCAAGTCGGAAAAAACTACTTGAGTTCGACCTGGCCTCCGGCCTCTTCGATCTTCTTCTTCATTTCCTCGGCCTCGGCCTTGGCAACCTCTTCCTTGACCGCCTTGGGAGCGCCGTCGACCAGGTCCTTGGCCTCCTTGAGTCCCAAACCGGTGATCTCGCGCACGACCTTGATGACCTGGATCTTCTTGTCGCCCGATCCCGTCAGCATGACCGTAAAGGAGTCCTTCTCCGCTTCGGCAGCCGCACCGCCGCCAGCCGCCGGAGCCGCCGCGACCGCCACTGCTGCCGCCGCCGGCT
>JBGTMF010000011.1:0-1685 GCA_041743795.1 Thermodesulfobacteriota bacterium
TCCACCGCGGCGACCTGCGCCGTGCAGCGAGCGACGATGTCGTCCTCGGCGCTCACCGACGGATCGCGCAGCCATGCTTCCCATTGCCCGTCCCATCGCTGCATCGTCCACTCGGTGCCGACGGGGCGCGAGCCTAGCCAGTAGTGCTTGCCCGCCTCGGCGGCGAAGTCGAGGGTGCAGGTGCCGATGCCACGCTGCGCCGGCACGTCGCGCATGCCGATGCTGGTCGCTGGTCGCTGGAAGCCGAGGACGATTCGATGCTGTCCGGGAGCCAATTCGAGATGCTTCGCACCCATCGGCAGGGCGAAGCTGAATCGGTTGTCGACGTTGAGGACGGAGGTGTCGCCGACGTGGACGACGGCGACGCTGCCGGCTGGCAGTTCCGGTCCCGTATAGAGGCGCTGCGTGCATGCGCTTGCGCACAGAGCAGTCAGCGCGACGGCGGCGAGGTGAGCGATTCGCGGGCGGGTCATGCGGGCACTGTATACGCAACCGCGGTGCCGCTGGCGAACCGGCGCCCGGCGTTCCGTCCGCGCCGCCGGATTCCGCGAGAAGCCGTCTCGCAGTCTTGCTCTTATTGTGCAAAGCGCGAGCGCAAATCGACAGATGCGCAGGGCGCAGAAATCTTCACCAATCGACGCCGGAAAGTCTGGCAAGAGCAAGGTGGAGCGCCTGCGTGCCAGAGCGGCCGTGGCCCTGCGCTTGGACGGCTGTATAGAGCTGTTTCGCGAGTGCCAGGCCAGGTAGTGCCAGATCCATGCGCTCGGCTTCGGCCAAGGCGATTCCCATGTCCTTGATGAAGTGCTCGACGTAGAACCCGGCGGCGAAGTCGCGATTTATGATTCGCGGCGCCAGGTTGTTGAGCGAGACGCTGCCGGCGGCGCCAGACGAAACCGACTGCAGGACGGTGGTGAGATCGAGGCCGGCCCGGTGTGCGTACAGCAGCGCTTCGCAGACACCGATCATATTGGTGGCGATGAGAGTCTGGTTGACCATCTTGGTATGCTGGCCACAGCCCGGGCCGCCCTGTCGGATGGCCGTTTTGCCCATCGCGTTCCAGCACAGCGCCAAGGCGCTCGCCGCGCCGGCATCGCCGCCGATCATGATCGACAGGCGCGCTTCACGCGCACCGATGTCGCCGCCGGACACCGGCGCGTCGATGCTGTGCACGCCCCGCGCCTCGGCCTGACGAGCGATCTCGATGGCCAGCGAAGGCTCGCTGGTGGTCATGTCGACCAGCACGTTGCCCGGTTTGCTTCCGGCCAGTGCTCCCTGAGAATCCAAGACGACCTGTCGCACGTCGCGCGGATAACCAACGATGGTGAACACGACGTCGCTTTGTTCGGCGACCGCTTTGGGCGTCTCGGCCCAAACCGCGCCGGCCGTCAACAGCGCCTCGGCCTTTGCACGGCGGCGGGTGTAGACGGTTGCGGAGAAGCCGGCGTCGATCAAGTGCCGGCACATGCTCGAGCCCATCACGCCGAGGCCGATCCAGCCAACTCGCGTTTCGCCGGGCGCCGCCGTTCTCATGGACTTGGTCTCCGATCTCCCGGCGTGATCGCTAGAACGAAACTGTCGCTAGGTGGGCGACTCGCGCCACGCGGCCCTTGAAGCGACGGGCAGGGGATCAACCGCCGCGCGGCGCGCGGCCTGCGGCGGCGTTACGAGGATTCGCCGCGGCGACG
>JBGTMF010000012.1:0-2544 GCA_041743795.1 Thermodesulfobacteriota bacterium
GCTGATGTGGCCGATACCGGTGCGGCGCTTTGCGGCCGGGGAGACGCGCTCCGCGGCAGCCAGCGCGTGCCGAGAGCGCGCTCGGATTCGACGTGATTCCTCACCGCGCGAACCAATGCAGCATACTCGGCTTGTTGCTCCGCATCGCTCATAGTACCATCCGTATTCGTGCTTCCGCTGATCGCCATCGCAATCGTCGGTCTCTTGCTCGTCCCGGAGAGCGCTGAAGCCTGGGGACCGATCACCCACCTCGCACATGGGTCGGAGGTACTCAAAGGCGTTACCATCCTGGGTGCGGGCCTTCAACAGTTGCTGAAACGGTACCCCACCGAGTACCTCTACGGTTGCATCGGCGCCGACATCACCCTCGGCAAGAAATACACCGGGCCGATGCAGGCGCACTGCCATTCCTGGGACCTCGGTTGGCAGTTGCTCGACGAAACCGACAGCGAAGCCGAGCGGGCCTTCGGCTACGGCTACCTGAGTCACCTCGCCGCCGACGTCTATTCGCACAATCACTTCGTTCCCAGCCAGTTGGTGGTCAGTTTCCGCGCTCGCACACTGCGCCACATCTACTGGGAGGCGCGCTTCGATTCGCTGCAGGATCCGGAGTACCGCGAGATCGTCACGGATCTGCGGCGACGCGCTTTCCCCGAGTGCGATGCGCTGGTCGAACGCGTCGTCGCGCGAACGCTGTTCTCGTTTCGCACCAACAAAAGAATCTTCAACAACGTCCTCGCTCTGCACGATTGGGACAACTGGCATCGCTTCATGGCGAACGTCTCGACGCGATCGCGACACGCCTTCCCCGCTAGCCTGGTCGACGAGTACAACCGCGCCTGCGGGGAGAACATCACGGACTTGCTGCAGCGCGGCAAGTCGGCCGATTGTCAGGCAGCCGACCCCACCGGCCTCGACGCGATCACCGCGGCAACGCGCGTGCGGCGTGCGCTCAAAGCCATGCAGCGCCGCGGCGCCATCACGCCGCAAATCGAAGAGCGCCTGCAGCAGATCGATCGCCGCCTCGATCTCAACGGAGCGCTCGACATCGACGAGCCGGCGGGCGCTCCCGCCATTGGTTGAGCACGGGCGCGCAGCACGTGGGAGGAATCCATGTCGACCAGTAACGCCCTGAGCCAGGATCTGCCCTTTTACATGCAGGGCAACTTCGCACCGGTGAGCGAGGAGGTCACGACCTTCGATCTACCGGTGCGCGGCGCGATCCCGCAGCATCTGCGCGGCCTATACCTGCGCAACGGCGCCAACCCCAAGCAGGGTGTCGACCCCGGGCACTGGTTCCAGGGTGACGGCATGGTGCACGGCGTTCGCCTCGAAGACGGCGCCGCCCGCTGGTACCGCAACCGCTGGGTGCGCACGCGCAGCTTCACCGAGGGCGCCAGCTTCGTCGACGAGAGTGGCAATGTCGACCACTCCATCGGCCTCGCCAACACCAGCGTCATCGGCCATGCCGGCCGCATCCTGGCGCTGGTCGAGAGCTCCTATCCGACCGAATTGACCGGCGAGCTGGAGACGCGCGGCGTCTGCGACTTCGACGGTCGCCTGACGACCAGTATGACCGCCCACCCGAAGTTCTGCCCGCGCACCGGCGAGCTGCATTTCTTCGGCTACCGATTCCTGCCGCCCTACCTCACCTACCACCAGCTCGATGCCAACGGCCGGCTGGTGCGCAGCGAGGAAATCGAGGTTCGCGGCCCGACGATGATGCACGACTTCGCCGTTACCGACGAGCATGTGATCTTCATGGACCTGCCGGTCGTCTTCGACATCGAGCGCGCCATGGCGGGCGCCTTTCCCTACGCCTGGAGCGACGACTACGGCGCCCGCCTCGGCGTCATGCCGCGCGGCGGCAGCAACGGCGACGTGCGCTGGTTCGAGATTGAACCGTGTTACGTCTTTCATCCGTTCAATGCCTACGACGCCGACGGCTCCATCGTCATCGATGTCTGCCGCTACGCGAGCCTGTGGCGCGACGATCCCAGCCAATTCACGAGCGCCAAGTTGCACCGCTGGACGATCGATCTGTCGAGCGGCCGGGTGCGCGAGCAGGCACGCGACGATCGCGGCATCGAGTTCCCGCGCGTCGACGGCCGTCGCGGCGGACTGCCACATCGCTACGGCTACGCCGTCGTCGACGTATTCGACGACGGCGACCGAAGCATGCCGCTGGTAAAGTACGATTTCGAGAGCGGCGCCGCCGAAGTGCGCGATTTCGGTCGCGGCTGTGCCGCCGGCGAGGCGGTTTTCGTGCCGGCATCCGACGGCGCCGGCGAAGACGAGGGATGCGTCATGCTCTACGTTTACGACGCGGCCCGTGACGGCAGCGACTTCGTCATCCTCGACGCCCGCGACATCACCGGCGAAGCGCTCGCCGTCGTCGCGCTACCGCAGCGTGTGCCGTTCGGATTCCACGGCAACTGGATCGCCGATCCGAGTTGACAGCCCTGCCTCCTTCCGCAACGGAACGCTGAACGGCTGCGGTGGCGACGGTCAGGTCGTGGGGGGGGGGGGGGGGGGGGGGGGGGG
>JBGTMF010000013.1:0-8060 GCA_041743795.1 Thermodesulfobacteriota bacterium
GCGCGGATGAGTTCGTTGATCGACACCACACCGTCGCCGCTGCAGTCACCCGGGCACTGCGCCGGCGCCGCGCCGGCGAAAATCCCGACGAGGGCGATGGCACATGCGAGCCGACAGGCACCTCGCAAGAGATGATGCACGGAGCAGTTCATGGCAGCGGCCGGCGCTAAGATAGCGCAGCCGCCCTCGGCGAACCAACAACCACCCGACTCCCCTCCCACCGCGTGCCAGAGCAGGCGACGACGCATACCTGCAATCACTTTCGCTCGCCGGCGCCTCTGCTAGACTCCTGGTTCGTCGCCAACCGCAGGAGCCTCCGCGTGCCCGTTGTCCATCCCCAATCCCTCGCTGGAACCGCCGCCGCCGTCATCGGCAGCGGCATCACCGGCCTTGCCGCGGCGCGCGTGCTCAGCCAGCGCGGCGCCCGGGTGACCGTGCTCGAACGCGACAGCGATCCTCCCGCCGACGATCCCCGGCAGGCCTTCACCTCATGGCAACGTCACGGCGCGCCACAGGTTCGACATTCGCACGCGTTCCTCGGCCGCCTGCGCTCGCTCCTGCGCGATCACTACCCCGACATTCTCGAAGCGCTTCTCGCCAACGGCGCGCGCGAGCTCGACATGTTGGCCCGACCACCGATGACCCTGCCGCCACTGCAATATCAGCCGGGCGACGAGGACTTCGTCGCCCTCGGCTGCCGGCGGACGACGTTCGAGTGGGTGATACGCCGCGCCGTCCTCGCCAGCGGTAAGGTCGAGTTCGTCGCCGGAGCGAAGGTACTCGGTCTGACGGCGCGCGCCGCGGCGGCGAATCCCATCGTCGATGGAGTCCGCTACGTTCGCGACGACTGCGAGCATCGCCTCGAAGCCGATATCGTCGTCGACGCCAGTGGACGCGGATCGAAGGCACCGGCCTGGCTCGCCGAAATCGGCGCGGCGCCGCCGAGCGAAGAAGAAGAGCCGTCCGGCATCATCTACTACACTCGCTTCTACCGATTCCGCGACGGCGCCGATGAGCCGGCGCGCAACGAACACCCGACCGCGGCGGACTACAATTGGATCAAGTTCGGCGTCTTCCCTGCCGACGATCGCACCTTCTCGGTCACCTTCGCGGTGCCGCTGGCGGTACCGCGATTGAAGGTGCTGTCGCAGGTCGAGGCTTTCGAAACATTGGTGCGCGTCCTTCCTGGCGCCGCCGCCTGGGCGGACCCGGCGATCGCCGAGCCGCTCGGCGATCCGCGGCGGTCGATCCAGATGATGGGCGGCCTGATCAACCGCCGACGGCGCTTCATCAGCGACGGCCGGCCCGTGGCCAGCGGCTTCTTTCCGCTCGGCGACGCTGCCTACTGCACCAATCCGCTCTACGGGCGCGGCTGTGCGCAGGCGTTCGTACACGCACACATGTTCGGGGAATCGTTAGACGCCAATCCCGCCGACCTCGGCGCCGCGATGGTCGACCTCGACCGGCGCTCGCGGCTGGAGATCGAACCGTTCTACCAAGCCTCGGTAATGGCCGATAAGGACGCCGTGAGAAAAGCCGAAGGGCGGCCAGCGAGGCGGCTCGCCAATCGTCTTTGGGGAAAATTCCTCGAAGACGGCGTGCTCATCGGTACGCGCTGCGACCCGGTGATCTTTCGCGCCTTCCTGCGCATGTTCAATATGCTCGAGACACCCGAGAAGGCATTCGGCTCGCGCGAGGTAATCCTGCGCACCTTGTGGATACTCGCCCGCGGCAAGCGCTTCCGGCAGCGCTACACCCTACCCGACCCGCCCGAACGCGAGACGACGATCGCCGCCTGCGAGCGCGCCGTCGCCTGATTTCTCATTTGTATCACGAGAACACTCGACGCTCTTCCGCTCGCGCTGGATCAGTAGTTCCACTGCAACTGCATGCCGACGCGAGACGCGTCCTTGAACTCGTCGTACGGCGCGTCGCTAGAGTCGGTGCGAAACAGCGAGTAGGTGTAGATCGTCGCCACTTCGACTTCAGGGATCGGCGCCCATTCGAAACCCATGTCGATTTCGTTGGTGCGCACCCGCGGTGCGTTGCGGGCGAATTTGCGACCGCCGTCGTAGTATTGCCAACGCACGACGGGGTACAGTTCGCCGTAGTCGAAGTCCACCTTGTACGAACCCTGCACGTAGCCGCCGTGCAAGAACTTCGACCGGATCGCGAAGTCTTCGGCATCCAGGGTGGGCCCGTCGCCGAGGTTCCACTCCGCCTCCAAGCCGATCGGCTGCGGGTAGACGACGAACGACAATCCAACGCGCCAGTCCTCGACTCCGCCTTTCGCCGAAACAGGCGTGACGGTTTCCTCGCCGACCGGGATCTCGCGCACACGCGGTACGAACTTGCCCCAGTATCCCTGGACGCCCGGCTCGATGATCTGTCCACCCGGCAGTTCGAACGGGTATGTCAGTCTCGCCAGCCAGTGCACGCTGTCGTTGAGGTCGAGTCGGTTGAGACCCTGTCCGCTGTACACGCCGAGCGCCAGCACCCCGTAGTCGCCCGATCCCTTGAGTCCGCGGCGAACGAGGTCGCGAAAGCGATCGCGCAACTCGGTAGGTGCCCAGAAGAGATAGGCGCCGATATCGCGTTCACCCTCGACGGCCGAGTTGAGCGGGTCCGGACGCTCGAGCGGAATGCGGTTCTGACTCGACTGCAGGTTGACGAAGCCAAACGGCACTTTCGACTGGCCGACGCGGACGCGGAACTCCTTATCCTGATCGATAGCGATGTCGGCGTACAGGTCGCGCATCTGCAAAGAGAAATCGCCGTCGCCAGGAGAAGCCATCATGTCGGGCTGCACGTACACATACAGGCGATCGGTCACGTCACCGGAGAGGATCAAACGGCCGCGTCGGATGAGGAAAGTGGTGTCGTCCGAAACGGAGCGGTCGGCGGGCGCGAACCAATCGCCGTCACCGTCCTTGTCGATCAAAGCGTGATAGCGAAACTGCGTATAGCCGCGCAGCGTCAGGCGCTCGTACCACTTCCCCCGCAGTACATTGCCTACCGCGGCGAAGATCGCCGGATCTCCCACTTCGGCTTCGACGGGGTCGGATTCCGCAAGCAGAGGAGTCGGCAACTCGACCGGTGCGACGTCCTCGACCTGCACCGGCTCCGCCGGTACTTCCGCTGTCTCGGGCTCGTCAACGCGCTGGAAGGTCCCCAGTTTGGTGCGATTCTCGCCGGGGGTGACGTATACCTGCCCGGTCGTACCATCGACATAGAGGTCGATCATCTCGCCCTGCGCCACCAACGCAAACAGCAGAACCGAGACGAGCGCGAGCAACCACGCGCCGCGACGGAGCGACGTCCTGCCCCAATAATCGATCACAACCACCCGAAGACCCCCCTTGAGACTCGGCCCGATTCCCTTAGCGGGAAGCAAGGCGCGGCGCCACCGCCCCCGCTGATCGATCGCGCATGGTCTCGTCACACTGCGCGTCAGCCGCTAGTCTGCGAGGTCGCGTTGAAGCTGGACGCCGTCTGGAGGGACGCATGCAACCATCGATCACCGTCGCCGTGCGCGACATGCGCGTCGGAATCCTGCTGGCGCTGCTCGGTATCCTGTTCGGCTTCGCCATGGGTGGCCTGTTCGGCGTCTTCGAGGACCGCATGAAGGCCGGCCTCGCCGCCGACGCCGCGGCGGTTCTGGCGACGACCTACGGCGGCGACCCTGCCAAGGCCCAAGCGGTTGCCGAGAAGTCCTGGGCCTACTTCAAGCGCGCGCACCTGCACGGCGGCGCCATCGGCACGGCTTCGCTGGCGGTGATACTCGTCCTCGCGACCACCGGCGCCAATCGCCTCTTCAGCCGTATCGCCGCCCTCGCCCTCGGTTTCGGATCGATCGGCTATCCGCTGTTCTGGCTGGTCGCCGGCGCTCGAGCGCCCGGCATGGGAGGGACCGGCGCCGCCAAAGAGTCGCTGCAGTGGCTGGCCGTACCGAGCAGCGGCGCCCTGCTCCTCGGCCTCGCCGTCGCCTTCGCCGCCGCGGCTATGCCACTCTTCTCACCGCCCAACCCTCGCGACTGACGTTTTTTCGTTCCACGGGCTGTCAAATCTACGCGGGCGGACGAGGAATCCTGAGGGATCCCGCGACGTCGCCGCTACGGCTCGGATTCGCGGAAGAAGATCCGGTACAGAGCCGGCAACACCACCAGAGTCAGCAGGGTGCTCGATATCAAACCGCCGATCACCACGGTCGCCAGCGGCCGCTGCACCTCGGCGCCGGTGCCGACGGCGGTGGCCATCGGCAGGAATCCGAGCGATGCCACCAACGCCGTCATCAAGACCGGGCGCAGGCGCGTCAACGCACCGCGCACGATCGCCTGCTCGAGAGCGAGCCCGGATTCACGCAACTGATTGATGAAGGTAATCATCACCAGGCCGTTGAGAACCGCGACGCCGGATAGCGCGATGAAACCGACGGCGGCCGAGATGGAGAACGGCATCTCTCGCAGCCACAGACTGATGATGCCGCCGCTGAGCGCGAGCGGCACGGCGGTGAAGACCAGCGCGGCCGCCTTGATCGACCCGAAGGTTCCGTACAGCAGCATCAACACGACGAGAAAACAGATCGGCACGACGACGGCCAGGCGCTCTTTCGCCTCGGCGAGGTTTTCGAACT
This sequence comes from Thermodesulfobacteriota bacterium, assembly GCA_041743795.1. GTDB lineage: Bacteria > Desulfobacterota > Binatia > HRBIN30 > CADEER01 > CADEER01. The sequence continues at coordinate 4,634 of JBGTMF010000013.1, forward strand.
GTCCTCCCCACGCCAGCCAGCTGCCAGCCGGTAGTTCGACCTCGGCGGCGACACGCCGTTTGGCCTCCTCGACGAACGAGCCGATGTCGCGGCCGCGGATGTAGGTCTGGACGACGATGCGCCGCTTGCCGTTTTCCCGACTGATCTGGTTCGGTCCCTCGGCGAGAACCAGCTTCGCCACCGCCGACAGCGGCAGAATCTGCGTCGCCGCGCGTTTGATGTCGTCGCCTCCGAGCGACAGGTCCGCCGGCACGCGCTCCGCGTGCGAGAGGGGGATCGGCAGATTCTCCAGGCGGGCGAGGTCCGCGCGCTGCCGCTCGCCGAGGCGCACGACGACGTCGAAGCGCCGATCTCCCTGGAAGATCTGCCCGGCCTGCCGTCCGCCGACGGCGATGGCGATCACCTCGTGAACGTCGGCGACGCTCAGCCCGTAGCGCGCGATCGCGTCGCGATCGACTTCGATGTTCAGCAACGGCGCACCCGTCACCTGCTCGACACGCGTGTCCGCGGCGCCCGGAATCCCGCGCAACACGTCGGCGATGCGCTCCGCCGCCGGCAGAATGCGGTCGAACTCGTCGCCGAAGATCTTCACCGCCAGATCCGCCCGCACTCCGGCGAGGAGCTCGTTGAACAGCATCTGGATCGGCTGCGTGAACTCGTACGCGTTGCCCGGCACACGGCGAACGACTTCGTCGATGCGGTCGCGAATCGCCGCCTTCGTCTCACCCGGGTCCGGCCACTCCTCGCGCGGCCGCAGGATGAGAAACGTGTCCGAGATATACGGCGGCATCGGATCGGTGGCGACCTCACCGGTGCCGGTGCGGGAGAAGACAAAGGCAATCTCGGGAACCTCGCGCAGCTCGCGCTCGAGCGATCGCTGCATCCGCGTCGCCTGCTCGATGCCCGTGCTCGGAATGCGGATGGCGTGGACGAGGAGGTCGAGCTCTTCGAGCGTCGGGGCGAACTCCTGGCCGAGCGAGCGGAAGAGAACCAGGGAAGCGACGAAGAGGGCGACCGCCGCGGCGACGATCAAATAGCGCAGCCGCAACGCCCAGCCGAGCACCGGTTCGTACAGCCGCACAGCCCAGGAGACGACGATGTTCTCCCGCTCGCGCACCCGGCCGGTGACAAAGATCGCGACCATGGCGGGAACGAAGGTCAGCGACAGCAGAAATGCCGCGCCGAGAGCGAAGATGACCGTCAAGGCCATGGGCTGGAACATCTTGCCCTCGACGCCGGCGAGCAACAGGACCGGGATGTACACGGTGATGATGATCGCCTCGCCGAACGCGGTTGCGGTGCGCACCTCCTTGCTGGCGAGGAACACCGTTTCGATCCGTTCCCGGCGCGTCAGCACCCGCCCCAATTCGGCCTGCCGCGCGGCGAGTCGCCGCAGACAGTTCTCGACGATGATCACCGCGCCGTCGACGATGAGGCCGAAGTCGATGGCGCCGAGACTCATCAGATTGCCGCTGGTGCGCGTCTGCACCATGCCGATCGCTGCCAGCAGCATCGACAGCGGAATCGCCAGCGCCGTAATCAGGGCGGCGCGGATGTTGCCGAGCATGAGGAACAAGACGACGATGACGAGGATCGCGCCCTCCATCAGGTTTTTGCGAACAGTGCGGATGGTCGCGTCGACCAGTCGGGCCCGGTCGAGTACGGTCTTGGCGAGAATGTCCGGCGGCAGGTTGCGGTTGATCTCCGCCATGCGCGCGTCGACGGCGGCGGCAACGGTGCGGCTGTTTTCGCCGAGCAGCATCAGCGCGGTGCCGAGGACGACCTCCTCGCCGTCTTCCGAGGCGCTGCCGCGACGCAATTCGCCGCTCATCTCGATGCTGGCGAGATCGCCGATGCGAACCGGTATGCCGCCGCGCTCACCGATCACCACCGCGCTCAGCTCGGCCGCCGTCGTCAGCCGGCCGACGGCGCGGACGACGTAGGCTTCGCCGTTGTGCTCGATGAACCCGGCACCGGTGTTGAGGTTGTTGCGCTCGAGCGCCTCGATCACGTCGTCAAACGTGAAGCCGAATGACGCGAGCACCTTTGCATCGGGCTGCACGTGGTACTGCTTGACGTAGCCGCCGATCGCGTCGATTCCGGCAATCCCGCGCACGTTCTTCAGCTGCGGCCCGATGATCCAATCCTGCACGGTGCGCAGGTAGGCGGCGAGCTCGACTTCGCTGCGCAGCGTCTCGCCCTCGGCGGTGAGATACGAGCCGTCCGACTGCCAGCCCGCCGCGCCGTCGTGGATCGCCGCGCCGCGACCGCCGCGGTGGCGGTACTCGACGGTCCACATGTAGATCTCGCTGAGGCCCGACGCGATCGGGCCGAGCGTGCTCTCGACGCCGTCCGGCAGATCGGCGGCTACCGACGCCAATCGCTCGGCGACCTGTTGGCGGGCAAAGTAGATGTCGACGTCGTCGGTGAAGATCGCCGTCACCTGGGAGAAGCCGTTGCGCGAAAGCGAACGCGTGTATTCGAGCCCCGGGATCCCGGCCAACGCCGTCTCCAGCGGGAAGGTGACCTGGCGTTCGACTTCGACCGGAGAGAGGGAGGGAGCGACGGCGTTGATCTTGACCTGTCGATTGGTGATGTCGGGTACGGCGTCGATGGGCAACTGACGCAGCGCCTGTATGCCGGCCAGCGCCGCCGCCAGCACCAGGACAACCACCAGGCCGCGCCGCTCGACGGAAAAGCGAAGGATTCGTTCGAGCATCTTCGTCGCCTCGGGTTAGTGCTGGTGCTCGGCCGCGCTCTTGGCGAGTTCGGCCTTGACCAGGAACGATCCCTCGTCGGCGTAGCGCTCGCCCGCCGCCAGACCCGAGACGATCGACGCCGTCGTCCGTCCGAGTTCGCCGACGACGACGTGGCGGGCGACGAAGTGCTCGCCGACAGCGACGAAGATCGCTGTCTCACCGTTGAACTCGTGCAGGGCGCGCCGCGCGACGACGACCTCGGCGGCGACTGGGTGCGCCACGGTGGCGATGACGAACAGCCCCGGCCGCCAGCGTCCGTCGGCGTTGTCGAGGACGACGCGGGCGATCGCCGTCCGCGTCGCCTGGTCGACGACGGGGGCGATGTACGAGATCTCGCCGCTCGCTTCGAGGTCGTCGTGCCTGGTCGAGACGGCGACCCGCTGGCCGACGCGGATCGCCGGCAGGACCTTCTGGTAGACGTTGATGTTGACCCACACGGTGGCGAGATCGGCGACGATGAACGCCGGCGTGTCGCGCGTCACCGACTCGCCCGGGGCGATGTGCCGGTCGATGACTGTCCCGGCGAACGCCGATCGCAACTCATACGTCGTAAGGTTGTCGCTCTCGATGACGGCGAGCACCTCGCCGGCCGCGACGCGATCGCCGACCGATTTGCGCACCTGCCGGACGACGCCGGCAAAGCGCGGCGCCAGGTGGGCGACACGGTC
>JBGTMF010000014.1:0-5277 GCA_041743795.1 Thermodesulfobacteriota bacterium
CGAGCTGCGAGCACGTGGCGACACCGCACTACTCGCGCAGTTCTGCGGTCACCAGTGGGACCACTACGAGCGCATCGCACGCGCGACGCCAAGCCAACGGAGATTTTCGGCCGGGTGGGCGACCAGGGCTCACGACCTGCCGTCAGGCAACTAAACAACTCCACCCCGGGATGGTCCTGGGGCGGACACAGACAAGAAGGAGCGAGAGGCAATGAAATCAAGAGGAGGTACCACCATGAAACTACTCACCATCATCGCGGCGCTCGCACTCGCCGCGCAGGTACAGGCGGCGCCGGTCGAGTGTGTGCCGCTCGGCACGGTCTACACGATGCGCTCGCTCGAAGCGGGCCGACAACTGCTGCGCACCGAACTCACCGTTGGCCCGACAGCTATCGGATCCGCGGTGTACTACTACAACTCAGGGCAAGCGGTCGGCGGCGGCACGATCCGGCAGGCGATGACGGTCGCACCGTATTTCCGCTGCACGCTTCCGGGCGGCGGAACGCTCGGCGCCGGAACGGCTACGTGGGCGCACCGGAACAATTCGGCGAAGGTGCAACCCGGCACCGAGAACGCCAACCGCGTAGTCGTCTCGCGGGTCGACATCGGCGCTGGGCTCGACGGCGCGGATAACGCGGCGACGGGTACGGTGCTCGGCGCATCGGCAAGCTGGCCGAATGGCGAGTTCGGCACTCCGGTCAGCGTGCCGGTCCACTTCGCTGGCGCAGCGGTCGGCGATACGTTCGACGTGCGCCTCTCATCCGAAGTACAGGCGGGCGAGGTGAGCTGGAGCGAGAATATGCAGTCCTTCGCGCTCGACGTGGAGGTCTCGCCGGCTGTCGAGTCGGAGGCCGACCGGCTCATTGACCAACTGGCCGCGATCCTCGGCATTGACGCAGAGACCCTGCGCCAACTGCTCTCCGCACTGGCGGTGCCGCAATGATGCGGGCGGTGGTTATTGGGCTGGTGTGCCTCATCGGCATCGGTGGCTGTGCGTCGCTGGACTCGCTGCTGCGCAATACCGATGACGCGAAGACGGCAAGGAAGATTCAGCAAATCGCGGCTGTCGTCGACACGGCTACGACGCTCGCGCGCTCGCGCGGGCTGATCGGCGACGCGACGGCCGAGACGCTGGCGGGCTACTCGGCGCGGGCGAAGGCGCTCGCGTTCGAGGGGAACATCACGCTGGCGAAAATGATGCTGCTGCAAATTGTGGGCGAGCTACCGAGCGGCGCCGTGGCGGAAGCGGAAGCTGATGTCGGCGTGTCGGTCGCTGACGCGCTAGTGGTCGACGGCGGCTGAGGACTGACGCTTGTGGTGGCACACGGAGCGAGAACTCCGCGCGGAGCAGAACCGGCTCCGCGCGGAGCATCGCGAAGACTTGCGCGAGGTCTGGGCCCAGTTCCGGCGGGTGTCGGACGCGCTCAAGGCCTCGCAGGAACCAACCCGCCGGCAACGCGGGAAGATCACGGTCGCGGTTATCGGCGGCTGTGCGCTGATCACCGCGAAGCTGATCGAGGTCGCGCCACGGTTGATCGAGGCGTTGGCAGCTCTGGTGGGGGCGCTCAATGGTAATTGAGATCTTGATGCTCGTCGGTTACGTGTTCGTCGCCACGGCGGTACTCCTCTGGTCGTTGCCGGACACGGCAAGACGCAACGAGGTGGACAAGGCCCTGCAGCAGATCGAGGAAGTCTGCAAAGAGAAGCAGGAGAAGCTCGGTGGGCAGATGCACGCCACCGACGATCGCCTCGACGACATTCGGCGGCGTGCGTAGGCGATGGGATGGAACGCCGCGCACGGCGCGGTTGAGTTCGCATGCGCGGTCGTCGGCCTGGTCGTCGGCTCGAGGATAGTCAGGGCAGCGTCGCGCGATCACTCGAGGCGATGGCAGTACGCGCTGGGACTCGCGCTGATCGTATCGGCCGGTCTCGACCTGGCGCACGCGCTGGTGTCGGTTCTCCCGACGTTCGCGACCGGTCGGCGCTCACCGCTGGCGCACGTTGTACCCTGGACGGGGAGCCTCGGGCGGATGTGGCTGATCGCCGGGGCCTCGAGGTCCTGGCTAGCTCGGCGGGGAGTGCGCTACCGGTTCAGTCTGCGGGCATCCGGCTTGGTCGAGATCGCCGGCGCCGTCCTGGTGCTCGGAGCTGTTCTGCTCACGCCGCTGCCGTCGCCTTATTCGGAGGCGTGGCCACATCGACCGATAGACGCCGCGCTGTCGCTGCCGTTCGCGGCGCTGGCTGTTGCGTACCGCCGAGATCGAGGCTTGTGGCCGGTGTTCGCGTGCGAAGCGCTCTCAGCGGCCGCTGTGGCATCGTCGACAGCGCAACACGACGTCGGGTATCTGCTCGCGCACGCGGCGAAGGTTGCGGCGTACTGGTGGCTGTGGAGGTGGAGATGACCGAGCAGAGCTTCATGCGGCTCGCGATGGGGTTCGCTGGCCGGATGCCCCTCGAGGAGGGGGCGCTGGTCGCTTGGGACCTCGCTCCAGATCGGGGCGCGGCGGCTCGTGCAGGGGCCGAAGGTGAAGCGGGACGAGGAGTCTTGCCGCGCGCACGTGGGCGATCGCGCGGGCTACAGCACGCGTCACCGCACCTCCTCCCGCCACGCGCCGTCCAATCGCCATAACGCCCGAAACGCGAACTCCGGGAACATCTGCGCGGAGACTTTCCAGATCCGCCTCGAGTCGTCTTCCCAGTGCGCCTTCCCGCCGCGAGTGCCTTTGACCTCGTGCATCTCGATGAGTCCGTCCGCCATCGTCACCATGAAGTCGGGCTCGTACCAGACGCCCGGGACGCGCTTCGAATTCTCGGTGGCGGCGATCGGCGGCACCAGGAGCAGGTGGACGGGTTCGAAGAGGTATCGCGCGACGATGCCGGCGATACGAAGCGGCTCGAGGACCTCGGCCGCGTAGTCGGCTTCGACCTGGTTCATCCTACCGCGGGTGTGGTGTCCCCGAGCTCGGCCGCGGGGCACGTCTGCCGGCGGATGCACGGGACGGGGTGCTGGTGTGCTGCCGGCGATGCGACCGCCCTTGCGCAGGAAGTCGTCTAGCTGATCCTCGGACCAGCTCACGGCTCTTCGTCGTCGTCCTGGTCGCGCGTTGTAGCTGACCCCCGCAAGGGTCGAGACTCCCAAGCATCGACTGTGCTACGGACTCCATCATGGAGAACCACGAGAGCAACGATCCCGGAGAGTTCAGGTACGACAGCGGATTCGGCCTCATCGTCCAGAGCTACGACACGTGGACAGTCGATATCCGGACAGCTGACGGCGGGTTGCTGAAGGACGTGTTCGTGATCGGCCCGCGGCTTCCTGAAGCGAGCACGCCGGAGCGACCGCAGTGGGCGTATTACGAGTTTGCGAACCACGCGAACGGTCGCCCCAGGTGCCATCCAGTTGCTTCCCGATTGCCGGGCAACCGCGACGATCGTCGCTCGTTCGTCTACTACGAAGAGGTCGGCCATTACCGGCTAACAATCGACCGCGAAGGGCAGTTCGAGGTCATCAATCGGAAAGATCCCGGAAAGCCTCTCCAGGTGCGCGTTCGCGAGGACGGCAACGAGGTGCGCTTTGACACGCCGAAGACCCGCATCGTCCTCAGCGACGACGACGGGAAGATCACGCTGGAAGCCGACCAGGACATCGCGCTCAAGTGCACCAACGCATCGGTGGAGGCATCGGGCAACGTCGACATCCAGGCGACGGGCGGGAATGTCGCAGTCTCGGCCGGCGGGAGCGCGAGCGTCCAGGCGACCGGCGCCGTCAGCATCTCCGGCGCGACGGTGAGCATCAACTGATGCCGGCGATCGCGCGAGATGGGGACTATTGCGGTGGCGAAGAGGCCGGTGGGGCGATCACCGCCACGGCAGAGACCGCCATGGTCAACGGCTTGGCACCGGTGCGGATCGGGGACCCGGTCGAATGGCACGGCGAACCGCCTCACGCCGCGGCCACGATGGTCGAGGGAAGCGAGACGGTCTTCTTCGAGGGGATCGGTGTCTGCCGAGTGGGTGACGCCGCCAGCTGCGGTCACACGATCGAGGAAGGGGACGCGAGCGCGGACACGTTCGCGGGGTGAGCGCGATCGTAACCGGTGTTGCTCGCCCCGGCGGGGCATACTATCCGGGCGACCGTGCAGAAAGTGGCCCAATGGTATCGGCGGACCTTCGAGAGGGAGTTCTGGAAGCGGGTACGGAGACTGGCGTGGGGCAACGCGAGGGAGAAACACAAAATACCGGTCGGCGTAGAGCTGACATTCCTGGCCCTGGTGAGTTCGGGGCTCGCCCTCGCCAAATACAGCTCCGGCGGTTGGGAAGCCGTCGTGAGTGAACTGTGGTCGTATGCGGCGCCCGTCGGTATTTGGGGCGCTCTCTACGCAGCTGCATTCCTCTACTACGCAAACCGTGCCCCTGCCGAGATCGAGAGGTCTGCCCTCGCCGAGGCGAGCGAGGCGCGTGAGCAGCTCGCTCGCCTCGCGGGAGGGTCGGCCATCACTGTGCGCGTTGAGAACTTGAAATTCGGCATGAGCACGATGCCCCCACCAGCAGTTGGCGGGTTCATCCAGGCGCGGATGTTCGTCGCATTCGAGAACCAGTCGACGCTGAATGGGGTGATACGTGCGTTCGATTTGTTGGTCGTCGACACGGCGACTGGGGCGACTGTTTGGCGAGCTCAGCCACGGTCGGGCAGGCTTGCGGCCTCGAGCCGGCTCCCGTCGGGAGCGATCGACTTTTGGAATCCGAGGAACGCCAACATCCCCGGCCGTCACTGCCTCTCGGCGTCGATCAGCCTGAACAGTCCGATCAACGCCGACCTGGCAAGCGCACTGACCCAAGGCCAACACGAGATCGCGATCGAGTTGGACGCCATGGGGCAAGTCCGACAGCGCGTAAGCTACCCGGTGGATTGGGAACGTGTTCGCGGTGGGATGATGGTATCGTTGGTCGTCGGCGAGCAGACCGCCTGATCGCTCGGCCGCCCCGCCACCCCTAAATTCACGTCCCACCCGCGCTTGGCCTGCACTGTCGTCGGGTACGAGGATCCGCGGCGGAGTCTCGGTCCTTGCCATCAGTACCCCCCAAGGATTAGACGAACGCCGAGATGGCAGATGAAGGCATGGACGGGGACGGAGACGACGTACAGGATCGTCCACCGACCAATCCCCAAAACCCCGAACAGTCCACAGAGCACCACCCACGTGACGCTCGCCAGCACGCCAATCAACACCAAGCACCCGGCAAGAACCCTCGCAGTGCGCTTCAACGAGCGCTGGA
>JBGTMF010000015.1:0-8384 GCA_041743795.1 Thermodesulfobacteriota bacterium
GCCGCGGAATTGTCGTTCGACATCGAAGAAATCCGCGCCGACCATCTGCGATCCCTGATGCTCAGCATCGTCGGCGACTCGGAGGCTGGCGCCGACCTGGCGACGGTGCTCGGCGCGACGCGCATCCGGCGCATTCCCGACGACTTCGCGCTGGTTCTGCGGACGATGCTCCTGCTCAATGGCCTGTCACACCGCCTGGCCCCGGGCCGCCGTCTGATCCAGGGCGAATTGCTCAAGCATCTCGCTGCTGGTGCCAGCAGCGCCGCCGGGAAGCGATAGAAGAGCAACCGCTGTCTCCTTGCGCAGCGCGCCGGTTGTGTGGTTTGGGGTTTCGCGGATGGCGCGAAAAACCGCCCGCAAGAACCCGGCGAAACGCCGTGCGCCAGCGCGGCCGGCGACCTATGGCGGCGGCTCGCGCATGGTTCGCCTGCTGTACGGATTGTTGGGGCGGCCGCAGGGCTGGAGTTTCGGCAACATCTGCGCCGAACTCGGAATCTCCGAGCGCACTCTGCTGCGTTACCTGGCTGTCTTTCGCCGTGCGCTGGTCGACAGTGCGGGCGCGCCACTCGTCGAGGTCGTCCGCCGTGGCGATCGCCGGTTGGTCCGTCTCGTCGACCAAACTCGTACCGGCGAGGCGACCGTGTACGAGGTACTCTTTCTGTATTTCTCTTTGGCCGTCTTTCAGTTTCTCGAGGGGACGGTCATCCGCGACGGCGTCGAAGGACTGTGGGAACGCTTCGCGAAATCCCTGCCGCGCCGGGAAGGGGCTCGGCTCAACGAGTTCTCCCGCAAATTCTTCGCCGTGCCCTATGCCATGAAGGATTACCGCGAGTACGACGAGCAGCTCGACGTCATCGTCCGCTGCCTGGTCGACCAGCGCCGTGCGCGGATCGACTACGCCGGCCTCCTCGGCGACGGCAAGGTGCATGAGTTCGACCCATACACGCTGGCCATGTATCGCGGCGGCCTCTATCTCATCGGCCGCAGCAACCGCGGCAACCGCATTCTCAAGCTCGCCGTCGAGCGCATCCGCTCCCTGGAGGCGATGCCGACGCGCTTCGAATACCCGAGAGGCTATTCGCCGGAGAAGCACACGGAAGGGGTCTTCGGCATCATCGAGGGCGACGAGCGTAAAGTCGAGATTCTCATCCACAGTCCCGAAACTGAAGCCTACTTGCGGGCGCGGCGCATCCATCCGACGCAGGAGTTCCGCAGCAGGCGAGCGGGTGGCACGGTGCTGTCGATGACGGTGCGCGGGACGGACGAACTCAAGTACTGGATCCTCGGTCTCGGCTCGCACGTCGAGGTCCTCAAGCCTGCCGCCCTACGCGAGGAAGTCGCCACCGTGCTGCGAAAAGCAGCCGGGCGCTATCGCTGAATGCGGCGAGCTGCGGCTGACCGGGTATGCGAACTCGGCACCGCTCAGTCGCTTGCGGGGAGAACGAGGCCCCGTTCGGCGATCAGGCGAGCCATGTCGATGGCGCTGATGAGGCCGACCACCTTCTCACCCTCGGTGACGACGACGCGATGCACGTGGCGGTCGACCATCTTGCGGGCGACGTCTTCGATGGTCGTATCGGGAGAGACGGTGACGACTGCCTCGGCCATGATGTCGCGCACCGTCAATTGCGGATCGGCCTTGTGCTCCTTGGCAGACTCGGAGGCTTTTTTGTGCCCGAGCAGTTCCTGCATCGAGCGCTGAATCGAAAAATAACGAACGATGTCCGAGCGCGAAACGACGCCGACCAGGCGATCGTTGTCGATGACCGGAGCACCGCTGATGTGACGGCCGATCAGCGTGTCCTCGAGGTGGGTCACCGGCGTGCTCGGTGACACGGACACCAGCTCCGTCTTCATTACGTCCCGCGCGACGATGCTCATGGGTGGGGAAGTAGCACACTCAAGTGTTGCAGTCAGGCGGGAAAAAGGGGCGCGGCGCCGTGGTTACTTTTGCGGCACTTTGACGGTGAGGACCGGGCACGGTGCCTGGCGCAGGACCTGTTCGGCGACACTGCCCATGAGGAGGCGGCCGACGCCGGTGCGGCCCTGCGTACCCATGACGATCATGGCGACGTTCTCTTCCCTCGCCAGTCGGAGGATCTCCTCGGCTGGCTTTCCTTTCAGCATGCGGTGTTCAAAGGCGATGTCTTCGTCCGGCAGCACGCCTTCGAGTCGCCGGGCGAGCGTCGCCGGGTTTTCCGGGTTGACGCCGCTGTGCAGCATTCCTTCGCCCGACGAGGCCGGGATCTCCTGCACATAGGCGATCAGCAGTGAAGCGCCGGAGGCGCGAGCGTAGATGGCCGCGTGATGCAGGGCCAGTTCGCTGTGCGGCGAGAAGTCGGTGGGGCATAGAACTTTCGAATCACTCATCATCACTTCCTGTGGCGCAGGGACAGAAGACGATCGCCGATGCCGGTCGCTTCCTATGCGACGCGGGCGATCAACTGTTCGATCAACTGGTGCAGGCTATCTTTGTACGGACTCTCGGCAAGCGAGTCCAGCGAATCATGCGCGCGCCGGCCGTGGTCGAGGGCGAGGCGGCGCGACTCCTCGAGGGCGCTGGAGCGGCGCAGGCGCGCGAGTACCGCGCCCACCTCGCCCTCGCTCAGGTCGCCCTTGGCGAAGAGGCGGGCGATCTCCGTATCCTGCTTGATCGCCAGCACGATCGGCAGCGAGGGATTGCCCTCTCGAACATCGAGTCCGATCGGCTTGCCGAGATCGGATTCGTCGGCGGTGACGTCGAGCAGATCGTCGACGATCTGAAAAGTCAGGCCGACATGGCGCGCGCAGGTGGCGACTGCGTCGATCAGATCCACGCGTTCCGGTGCGGCCAGCGAGGCCGAGATGCGCGCTCCCTGTTCGAAGAGTGAAGCCGTCTTGCGGTAGATGATCTCGAGATAGTCGTCGAGCGTCACCGCGGTGTTGTTGCGAAAGCGGCTCTGCATGATCTCGCCCTCGGTGAGGGCGATGCAAGCCTCGGCGGCCCAGTTGATCTGCTCGGCGGCGAAACGGCCGCAGATCTGAAAAGCGCGGCTGAAGAGAAAATCGCCCGCGACCAGGGTATGCGCGACACCGAACTTGCGCCGCGCCGAATCGCGGCCGCGGCGCACGTCGTTGCCGTCGATGATGTCGTCGTGCAGCAGGCTCGCCGAGTGAATCAATTCGAGGGCTACTGCGACGTCGACCGCATCCGGCGTCGCAGTCCCGCCGCAAGCGCGAAAGGCGAGGAGGGTGACGACCGGCCGCACGCGTTTACCGCCGGCGCCGATCAAATGGTCGGCGATCTCGGTCATGCGCGGCTCGCGCGAGGCGAGAACGGTGCCGAGGCGCGACTCGACGGCTTCGAGCTCCGCCGCCACCAACGCGATCGCAGTCGCCGTCGCCGACGTGTCCGAAGGGGTGCGAACCGTGTTCGTCCGGGGCTCCGTTTGGGTTCTCCTGGGTTGCGCGGGCGGAAAAGAGTTCGACCGATGATGTCAGATCGCAATTCACTGTCAAGGAAATCCGCAGCGTGCAACGGACATCAGCCGCAATGCGGATCAGCCTCGCCATCTCCCGCGGGCGCGCCACTGCGCGTGAAACTCCGTTGCGCCTGATTCGATACGACCGCCTGCGTTGCCTTCGCCGGTGCCAGTCGTTAGCGTCTTGCGATGCCCCTGTCCGATCCGATACCGCGCGAAATTCGGCGCTTGGGCGTCCACGCCGTGCGCATCACCTGGCAGGACGACCATGAAGCGGAATACGGCAACCGCTATTTGCGCGACAACTGCCCGTGCGCGGAGTGTCGCGAGAAGCCGCATCGCGCGCTGCCGATCGTCGGTCAAGACGACGACGTCTACCCGGTCCAGATCGCCACCGTTGGGCGCTATGCGATCAGCATGCAGTGGAGTGACGGCCACGACGCGGGCATCTATAGCTACCGTACCCTGCGCCAACTCTGTCCGTGCGCGCCGTGTGTTTCGGCTCGACCACAGAAGGTTCTCCAGTGAAGGGAGTCGCTTGAGATGGAAGTCACCGTCGAGCTGATCCGCGAGCGGCTGTCGGAAGTCCGTCCCGCCGGCCTGCGGCGCGATATCGTCGGCGCCGGCATGGTGCGCGACATTCGCCTCGACGGCGGCACGGTACACATCGAATTGCTGAGTGGTCCGCTGCCGCCGCCGATCCTTGAAGCGACGTTGGCTGAGATTCGCCGCTCGATCGGAGCCTTCGACGGAATCGCCGAGGTGGAAGTGCACGTCGCGGAGACGGCAGCGGGTGGCGCACCGGAACTGGGACCGATCCCGGGCGTCGCCAGCGTAGTGGCCGTTTCCAGTACCAAAGGCGGCGTCGGCAAGTCGACGGTATGCGTAAACCTGGCGTGTGCATTGGCCCAGCGCGGCCTGCGCGTCGGACTGCTCGACGCGGATGTATACGGCCCGAGCATGCCGACCATGCTCGGCGCGACGGGACGTCCGGAAGTCGTCGACGGCAATCAGGTGAAACCGCTCGAGGCGCACGGCATCCAATTCATCTCGATGGGTCTATTCGTCGACGACAGCTCGCCGGTGATCTGGCGCGGGCCGCTGGTGACGGGCGTGGTGCGTCAGTTTCTCAAGGACGTGCGTTGGGGAGAGCTCGACGTCCTCTTGGTGGACCTGCCGCCGGGAACGGGTGACGTGCAATTGACTTTGGTTCAGCACGTGCCGGTTACCGGCGCGGTGGTGGTGACGACGCCGCAGGACATTTCGTTGATCGACGTCGAGCGCGGGGTCGCGATGTTTCGCCAAGTGAACACACCGGTGATCGGCGTCGTCGAGAACATGAGCGAATTGGTGTGCTCCGCCTGCGGGCATCGCGACCCGGTGTTCGGCGGCGGCGGCGGGGCGCTGTTGTCCGAGCGTTTCGACGTTCCGCTGCTGGCACGGATACCGATCGTCGAGGCGGTTCGCAGCGGTGGCGATCGCGGCGTTCCCATCGTCATCAGCGAGGCGTCGCACCCCGTCAGTCAGATATACGCGCAGCTGGCCGACCAGGTGGCGACGGCCCTCGCCTCGGACGCCGGGCGAGCGCCGGCGCCGCGCATCATCGGTTGAGTGCCCACACCTCCGGGCCGGGGCGGCGGAATTTGGGCAGCCGGTGCCGGCGGTCCGCGTTGCGGCTATGGTTGGGCTCCGATATATGTCCGCGACCGCGGTAGGCCTCGCGGACCGACGTCCACCCCTCGCGAACAATACCTATGAGTCGATCACTCTTTGCACTCTTCAATCTGCTGCTGATCTTCGGTGCCGCATTCGGGGGGATGGCACTGTACCTGCGCTCCAACCCTGACGTCAGTGGCGTGCGCGGCTCGCGCCTGCTCAGTTCGACCGTGCGTGGCTGGTATTACACCAACCTGGATCCGTTCGAAGCGCTGTTCGTTCGCTGGAAGATCACCCCCGATTTGATCACCATGGCGCAGATCGCAGGCAGTGTCGTCTGCGCCACTGCGTACGCCTTCGGGTTGATCTACACGGCGGGGTTCCTCCTCCTGGCCAGCGGCACCCTCGATATCCTCGACGGGCGACTGGCGCGCCGTAACGGCGTCGCCAGCAAGGCGGGGGCTTTCTTCGACTCCGTCGTCGATCGCTATTGCGAGTTCGCCGTTTTTCTCGGCATGATCGTGTACTTCGAAAGTGGCTGGCCTGTCTGGGCCGTCATCTTCAGCCTGTTCGGCGGTAGCATGGTCAGCTACACGCGGGCGCGGGCCGAGGGGTTGGGGCAGGCGTGCGACATCGGGTTCCTGCAGCGGCCGGAGAGGTTCGTAATCCTCGGTTTTGGCTCGATCTTTTCGTCGATCCTGACGCACACCGTCGGTGGCCGGCACGAACTACTGATGATTGTGATCCTGCTGCTGGCAGTTTTCACCAACCTTACCGCCTTGCAGCGCTTTTTTTACGTGCGGCGCGCCCTCGCCAGCAAGGCCGATGAGCAGGGCGCGCATGCGTGAGCTGGCGGGTAAGGGGTGGCGCGTGCTCGGCTACTTCCTATGGATGCTGGGAGCGGGTATCGTCCTCGATAGCAATGCCTGCGTCGCCGGTGGCGCCGTATCGTTGCTTGGCGCGGTGCTGTTCGGTGTCGGCGCGCTGCAGTCGCTGCGGCGCGATACGGAGGTGCCGTCGTGAGTCGCAACATGCGCATCCTGCTGAGCGTTCTCATCTCGGCCGTGCTGCTTTGGTTCGCCCTCAAGGACGTCGAGTGGGACAAGGCCATCGAGGCGGTGCGCGGCGCCAGTTACTCGTACGTGCTGCTGATGCTGCCGATCACCGTCGGGACGCTGTACATACGCGCTCTGCGCTGGCGCGTCTTCCTCGGCAGTGTCGGCACCGCGCCGATGCGCACACTGGTGTCGGCGACCAACATCGGATTCATGGCCAACATGGTTCTGCCGCTACGTGTCGGGGAGGTGCTGCGTCCGGTACTCCTCAGCCGCAAGGAGAAACTGCCGCTGAGCGGCGTGCTCGGCAGCTGCCTGGTCGAGCGCATCTTCGACATGTTCAGCATCCTGATGCTCTTCGGCATCGCCGTGTTGTGGGTCGACGTGTCCGATCGGATCCAACAGTGGGGGTACGCGCTGTTGTCGGTGGCGTTGGCGGTGGCCGCGGTTCTGGCGATTCTTCGCTTCCAGGAGTCGCTTGCCCTGCGGCTCAGTCGCCGCGTCTGCGACCTGCTGCCGCCGCGCTTCGGCAATGGCCTGCACCGATTCGTCGAGGGATTCGTTAACGCCCTGGCGATGCTCGACAGCCCGACTGCGTTTCTGCTCGCGTTTGCTTGGTCGTTCTTTCTCTGGGCGGTGATCGGCAGTCTCTACGTGCTCGGCTTCTGGGCCTTTCACCTCGACGTTCCGCTCTTCAAGGGTGCACTGATCCTGACGGCCATCGTCGCCATCGCCGTCTCGGTGCCGTCGGCGCCGGGATTCATCGGCTCCTACCAACTCGGCTGTGTGTTGGCGCTGGGGATTTTCGCGGTGCCCGAGAGCGAGGCGCTGGCGTACTCGCTGGTGCTGCACATGACTCAATTCGTCGCCGTCATCGGCGCCGGGCTCTACTCGATGTGGAAGGAGGGGATGAGCCTGCGCGACGTTGAAGTGCCCGCCGACGGCCAGGCGACCGATGCGATCGTGGCGGCGCCGGCCGACCCGACGGGGCCGGGGACGGCGGAGTGACCGGTGTCGCTGGCCGGTAAAACGGTTGTCCTCGGCGTCAGCGGCGGCATCGCCGCGTACAAAGCCGCGGAAATCGTGCGCCTCCTCGTCAAGCAGGGCGCCAGCGTGCGAGTGGTCATGACGCGCGGCGCCGCCGAGTTCATCACGCCCCTGACTCTGCAGACGCTGTCGGGCAACCCGGTTTCGACGAGCCTCTTCGACCTGACGCAGGAATCGCAGATCGGCCACATCCAATTGGCCGATTCGGCCGATGTCGTGGTGGTGGCACCGGCGACGGCGAACATCCTCGGCAAGTTGGCGCATGGCTTGGCCGACGATCTGCTGAGTACCGTGTTGTTGGCGACGCGGGCGCCAGTCGTCGTCGCTCCCGCGATGAACGTTCACATGTACGAGAATCCAGCGGTGCAGGAGAATTTGCGCGCCATCGAGCGCCGCGGCGTCCGGCTCATCGCGCCGGCGAGCGGCTCGCTCGCCTGCGGTTACGAAGGGATGGGTCGCTTGCCGGAACCGGAGGTGATCGTTCTCGAAGTCGCCCGCGCCGTCACCGCCGCCGACTTCGCCGGCGAGCGCGTGCTGGTGACGGCGGGTCCGAATCGCGAGCCATTGGACCCGGTGCGGTTCTTATCGAATCGCTCGAGCGGTCGCATGGGCTACGCACTGGCCAGTGCCGCTTGGCGGCGCGGCGCCGAAGTGACCTTGGTGAGCGGCCCGACGTCGTTGCCGGATCCGCACGGAGTGCGGACGCTACGGGTGACGACGGCCGCCGAGATGCACGGCGCGGTGCGCCGCGAGGTCAAGGGCGCATCCCTCCTGCTGATGGCCGCCGCGGTCGCCGACTACCGGCCAAAGGCGGTGGCGCAACAGAAGATCAAGAAGACCGCGGGGCGGCAGGCCATCGAACTCGAACGCACGATCGACATTCTCGCCGATCTGCCGGCCGCCCGCGCCGGCCGAATCGTCGTCGGTTTCGCTGCCGAGACGGAGGACGTCCTGGCCAACGCGGAGCGCAAGCTGGCGGCGAAAAAACTGGACCTGATCGTCGCCAACGACGTGTCGCGGCCCGACGCGGGATTCGAAGTGGCGACGAACGCCGTCACCTTGATCGACGCGGACGGCCGCGAGGAGCTCGAGCTGGCCAGTAAGGACGAGATCGCCGACCGCATTCTCGATCGGGTCGTGGGGGGGGGGGGGGGGGGGGGGGGGG
>JBGTMF010000016.1:0-33219 GCA_041743795.1 Thermodesulfobacteriota bacterium
GCGGCGGATCGGAACTGCGCTGGCCGCAGACCCGATCCGCCGCGGCTCATTCCATCCCCGCCGACTTGCGCACCTCGCGCAACCAGTCGACGAGTTCCTTCGCCTCGCGGGAATCGTTGCGAATGGCCCAGTCGCCGCGGCCGCCCAGGAAGATCTGGTCGTAGCGGCCCTCACGCGCGTCGTATGTGTAGGCGACGTCCAGGCTACCGCTGCGCTCGAACGAGATCGGTTCTCCGACCACCGCACCGCGAGCCGCACCTGGCACCCGATCGATCATGACCTCGAGAACGGCGCCATCCACCGAGGCAACGCGTTCGGCACCCTGATACTTCATCAAGAGGTCCGACTCGCGCGCCACGGTGGAACGGATCTCCACCGGGTACCACGGTTCGTCGCGCCGGTAGCGCCACACACCTCCATCGGAATCGACGAAAATGCCGGTCAAGCTGTACCCCCAGGTCATGTCCAGTTCGTACGAATCGAACAGCACTTTGGTGGCGCCGCTAGTGGCGTCAGACCACCCCAGGGTCGAACAGCCGGCCACCACCAAGGCGACGAACAACGCCCCCAACCCCTTTCGCATACCTTCCTCCCCTCATCAGCCCGTTGAGAAAGCATGGCGGGCTACAGACGGATCGTTCGATCCATCTCTGCGTTGCCGAATCGTCAACAGAAGAGTGACGACTTAGCTTGCGGCCCGGCGCCGTTCAACGGATTGCTGGAACCCAAGTATCGTCGACTGACCGAAACTGCCACAGGCGATCGTCAGAAACCAACCCGCTAGTCCTACGGGGAGACTGTCGAATTTCTCCGAAACGAGGCTTCGACGGGCTCAGCCTGAGCGGCTGGAGAGTTGTCTTCAAAAAACTATCTCCGCTCACCCTGAGCTTGTCGAAGGGTGTTTCCACACTTATCGACAGTCTCTAGAGAGGAGGGGAGTTCGAGTCGCAAGCTGACCAACTCCCCGGCCTCGACTCACTGGCAGACTGGCGGATCGAGGAAGTGGAAGGTGACCTGTGTATCCGTGACACCGTTGTCACCGCGCACGACACCGAGCGTACGCTCCATCCCCGGCGCCGGATGCGGACTCGAACCGAGCGCGTCGGCGGTGATGTCGAAGGGAGCGATACCCACCCGTTGCAGGCCTTCGCTGTCGAGAACCTCGAAGACCGCCTGGTTGGCACCGCTGGAGAGCCGACGGGCATAGTGGACGACCCAGTCGTTGCCGCTGGCGTGGATACGCGTCGTCCAGCGGTGATTCGATTTCTCACCCGGGCCATGCAGCACCCGGTCAGCGATCAAACTACCGCCGGCTCCGCTGCGCCGGAAGCTGGCAAAGCGAATCTGCCAGTTGACGCCGTGCTGGCGGGTCGCATTCTCGGTCCACACCGCGGCGAAGTGGTCGCCGTTCCATGCCAGGTCCGGGAACTCGTCCCAGTTGTACTGCTTGGCCGGGACGACTTTCACATGCGGCCGCATCTGGCCGGTCGGTTCCCAATACTTGGTCATGACGCCGCCGGTGGTGATCTGGATGTCCTTGACGCTGAGCAGGGCGAAGCCGTTGCCGTCGTATGCCACCCGCGGATAGAACTGATGCGTCAGGTCGAAGTCGACCAGGTTGGCGAAGCCCGTCTGCACTCCGCTGGGACTCAACTTGAAGGCGTAGCTGCACGAATGTCCGGCGCACTCGCCCTCGACGACGGCGACGAACCCGTCTGGGTAACTGTCGATATCGCCGTCCGCCTCGCTGTCCCATACAGACGAGTAGAGCAGGCTTGGCCCGACAACGCGGCGTCCCGAGACCGCCCCGCTCTTGGAGACGCTGTGGTAGTACAACTGCGCATACTCGGCAGTGACGACGCCGAAGTGATCCTCGTGCCAGGCCGCCATGTAATAGCGCTGGCGCCAACTGATCTTCGGAATACTCGCGATCAGCATCGGACCGTTCGTGATTGCTCCGCTGCTGCCGACGTGGGCGTAGTACAGGCGGACGACCGAGGAGAAGCCCGGATCGTCGCGCAACCAGAAAATTCCCCACCCGTCGTCTGTCGTGACCGTATCGGTCAGCCAGAGGCTGCCTCCCAGCTGCGTACTGATCGAGATCGGCTGTGAAAGCTGCCAACTCAAGCCATTGGCGCAGGCGATCGTCGGCGTCGGACTGGCGGTCGCCGTCCGCGTCGGTGTGCGGGTTATCGTCGGCGATGTCGTTGCCGTCAACGTCCGCGTCGATGTCGGCGTCCGAGTGTTGGTCGGCGTCAAGGTGTTCGTGATCGTTCGCGTGAAGGTTCGCGTCGGCGTCATTGTCGGCGTCCGCGTAACGGTGGAGGTGATCGTCGGCGTCCGTGTTCGCGTAGCCGTGCGGGTGAAGGTACCTGTCCGCGTCGGCGTCAAAGTCACCGTGGACGAGGCCGTGTGCGTCGCCGTCTGAGTGATCGTCTGCGTCGGCGTGCTGGTCGGCGTCGGCGTCAGTGTCTGCGTCGGCGTCAGTGTCTGTGTAGGCGTACTCGACGGCGTCGGCGAGGGATTGTGAGTGAAAGTAGCCGTCGCGATCGGATCTGAGGTGACGGTAGGCGTCGGCGAAGGAAGGAAGGTAGCGGTCGGCGTGCTGGTCGTTGGCGCGTCCTGCTCGGCGCGCCAACTTCCCGAGCAGTCGCCAATCAGGATTGCCGTGAAGTCCTGTCCCGCGATGCTGTCCACCAGCGGGTCGTAGAGAATACCGCCGCGGGTGCACGATTGGTCGGCTAGCACCGGCATTTGGCTCAGCTGGTGTTCCGCCGTTTCGGCCTCCGGCACGAAGATCCAGTCCGAGTCACAGGCCTCGGCAGCGGCAAATCTCTCCAGAGATCCTGTGGTGAACTTGAGGATGTGGGCGGCGTCAAGGGCAGAAACACTGCCGTCTCCGGTGACATCACAGGCCAGGCGCGCATAGGAATCGAGATCCTTCATGCCGACGATGGCTTGCAGCACATGGGCCGCGTCGAGTGGGGTTATGGCACCCGCGATACCGCCGTGCTTGACTGGTTCGATGGCCACCGCCAACTCGGTCGCCTCGGTGGCGTCGTAGTCACCCGTCTCCCCGGTCTCAGTCGAGGACTGGTCGGCGCCATCTATGAGGACCGTGACGTACGGCACCGCTTCGGCCGAGCCGAAGTAGGAGATCTGGCCGGAAATGGTAGCGCCCTGCCCCGCCGCCACACCTGCGAGGGAGAACAAAATCACCAGCGCGACCATCAGCCTGCCGAGAAAACACACTAGGCACCTCATCGCACAAAGGTGCTGCAACAACGATGCCAGCCGCCTAGCTCTATAGGCCGGCCGCGGCAACCGTAGTCGTTGCGTTGCTCCCTGAATCCCCCGTCACGGCGCAGTGGCGCTCTGCTGCCGTTCGGCAACCCCTCAACTCTCATCCGCCGCCGGTTCGGCCCCTCTCTCGTCACAAGCGCACGTGGCCGTCGGATCAAAAGCCGCGGTCTGCAGTACTGCCGTGGCCGCCCGGATGCGGACCGTCGGATCCTTGTCGGAGAGTGCCGCACGCAGCACTTCGACCGCCTCGCCCGTGGTTGCGCGCAAGCGCTGCATTGATTGCGCCAACTGCGCCCGCCCGGCGGCATAGTAGGCTGCCACAAACGCCGGCTGTTCGAGCCATTTGCGAAGAGTACGTTCCGTAACGCCGCTCAGTTCGGCGGCTTTCGGCAGCGAGTCGGTTTCCAGCAAGCCCCGCACTGCCGCCATCTGCTTCACCGTCAGTTCAATCCGGCGCGCAGGTTGCCCCTGTTGCTCGGGATCGCCGTCGCGATTCTGTTCGACCTTCTGAAGAGCATCCCAGATCTTGCTCATGAAGCTCCCTCACCTCTCAACTGTCCATCCGTGTCTTCGTAGTGAGATGCGCTACTCTGATTGCCGCAGACTGGCAAGAAAACTCGGCTCATCGATCGGCATCGACAACGTCGTCCGCAGTCGGCGAATCCTTCGTCCTGCGCGTGGCGCGGTCGCGCACTGCCTGGAGAAGATCGCGCGCCTCGCCGAGCGCTGCGAGCGCGGACTTCGTCGCCACCTCCACGCGCGCCGCGGCCGTCTCGATCTCCACACGACCCGTGGCGTAGTACTCAGCGACAAACCCCGGCCGCCCCAACCAGCGGCGCAAGGTCCTCTCGGTCACGCCGGCCGCAATCGCCGCCTCTTCGACGGTCGGGGTCCGCAGCAATGCCCGGATCGCCACTCGTTGCTTCACCGTAAGCCGGATTCTCCCGGGCTCGAGCCCGGGCGGATCAGTGCCGTCCTCGCGCGACACTTCCGCTGATTGCAACGCCTCCAAGATTCGACTCATAACGGTGACGGCCCGCCGATTTCACAGCGACTAGCGATACGGGCCTGGCGTCCGAATAACAAGGATCGGCACGCCGGTAAACGCCCGGCACAAGACGACCGGTTGCCATTGTCCAGGCGCTCATCCAATGTTCGCAGCTGCATGGAATTTCTGCTGATTCCAGTTGGGGTGGTCCTCCTCTATGGCGGGGGAGAGTTGCTCGTCAAAGGCGCGGTCCATCTTTCGCGCATCTACGGACTCAGCCCGCTGGTCGTCGGCTTGACGGTGGTCGCTTTCGGCACATCGATGCCGGAGTTGGCTTCCAGCCTCATCGCCGTATTCCGAGGATCGGCCGACATCGCCATCGGCAACGTCATCGGATCCAACAGCGCCAATATCGGTTTGATTCTCGGAACCGCGGCATTGATCTTCCCGATTGCCGCCAAGGGCCGATTTCTCGTTCGCGATATGTCAGTGCTTGCCGCGGTTTCGATTCTTTTTCCGCTGGTTTTGCTCGGCAACGAGGTCACTCGGCTGCAAGGGATGCTACTGACGTCACTTCTCGTGCCGTACCTCTGGATGCTGCTGCGCGAGCGGGACTCTGAAGAGGTCGAGGCGGAGTTTGCCGCCGAATACGGATTGCCGACGAGTCGCCTTGGAGTCGCCGCTGCAATGGCGATCGGCGGCAGCATATTGCTCGTAGCCGGAGCGGCGGCACTGGTCGACGGCGCCGCCGGCATAGCTCGCTCTCTCGGCATCACCGAGCGCGTCATCGGCATCTCCCTCGTCGCACTCGGCACCAGCCTGCCGGAGCTCGCGACCTCGGTCGTCGCCGCCATGAAACGCGAGGCGGACATCGCCCTGGGCAATGTAATCGGCTCGAACATCTTCAATATCCTCGCCGTCATCGGTATCACCGCGAGCATCAAACCATTCGCCGTCGACACGCCCGCCATGGCCGTCGACCTCATCGTGATGATGACCTTCACCGCCGTGCTGTTGCCCTTCGCAATGTCGGGCCGGCGTATTGCGCGCGGCGAAGCGGTGGTGCTTCTGATCGGCTACTGCGCCTACATCGTACACCTCTTCGCCGGGTAAGCCGCGCACGACCCTACAGCTGCTCAGACCTTGAGTTCGCCGCCCTCGAGTTGCCGGCGCAACGCCTCGTCGAGTGGGAGATAGGTCGCCGCCGTATCGACGCGCAGGTAGATCGGATCGCCGTCGTCTGGACGGTAGCCCTCGGCCTGCAGGCGCCGCTTGCTGTGCTTCAAGGTACCGGTCACTTCCATTGCCGTAGCCAGGCGCACGAAGAGCGGCCGCGCGTACCTGGGCAAGGCACGCGCGACAAATGCGTAATAGGCATCTGCATCGAAAACGGCACCTTCGCGAAGAACCACCAAAGCCATTCCAGCGCGGCCCTCGGTACCGGGTACGGAGACCCCGTAAACAGCCGTCTCAACGACGTCCGGTCCGTCATTCAAGATCTCCGCGACTTCGCCGGTCGAGACGTTCTCCCCCTTCCAGCGGAAAGTGTCGCCGACGCGGTCGACGAAGTAATAATAGCCGAGTCGGTCGCGACGCATCAGGTCGCCGGTTCGCAGGTACGTATCCCCAGGGGCGAAGCAATCGCGCAGCAGTTTCTGCTCGTTGTCCGCCGCGTCGACATAGCCGTCGAAACTCATCCGCGCCGCTGGCGAGACGACGCTGATCAGCTCGCCGACTTCTCCGACGCGACATTCCTCCAAGCGGCCGCGGTCGTTGCGGCGCGGAACCTGGCGGTCCGGGTCGAATCGCACCAAGCGCAGATCGCGGTGACTGCCGGGAGCCGGACGTCCGATCGATCCGACGCGGCCGCGCCGGTTCATCAAGCTCACGTTGGCCTCGGTCTGCCCGTAAGTCTCGAGAACCCGATCGATGCCGAATCGCTCGGTGAAGCGCCGCCAGATGTCCGGTCGCAAGCCCGGCCCTGTCGCCAGACGAATGCGATGCGCCCGATCGTACGGGGTCGGCGGTTGATTGAGAAGGTAGCGACAGAGCTCGCCGACATAGAGAAAGTGTGTCGCCGAGACGCGGCGCACATCGCTGATAAAATGGCGCGCGGAGAAGCGGCGGCGGCTGGCGAAGACGGTGCCGCTGTGTAAGGCCGGCGAGAATCCAACGAAGTTCGAATAGCCGTGGTAGAGCGGCGTCGGCGCGTAAGAGCAGTCCCCCTCCTCCAATCCCAGCACGGCGCTGAGGGAATGGCCGCCGATCGTGAAACGAGCATGGCGCACGATCGCTGCCTTCGGGTAACCGGTCGTCCCCGATGTGTAGACATACAAGTAGACATCGCCGAGCCCGACCTCGGCCAGATTCGGCTCGCCTGGCGACGACTCACTCAAAGCAGTCGGCAAATCGATGCAATCCTCACCGTAACCGTAGACGAGCCGATCCGGCAGCGGCGGCAGTTCCACGACTGAGCGTGAACAAGGTTCATCCGCCAACACGACGCGGGCCCCGGATGCCGCCATCACGTGCGCCAGCGAAGCCCCGCGCAGCGAGGTGTTGATCAGCGCGCCCACCGCGCCGGCCTTGGCAACTGCCCCCTGCAGCATGAGGAAATCGGGCGAGTTCTCCATCATCACGGCAACCGGTTCGCCTCGCTGCACGCCGGCGCGACGCAGCAAGTGGGTATAGCGGTTGACGCCCTCGTTGAAGGAACCAAACGAGACCTCGACATCCTCGAATCGCAAGAATGGATGATCGGGAATGCGTTCGGCTTGCTCGCGAATGACAAACCCGGCTGTGCGCGGGCTACTGGTGCCGCGCGCGACCGCGGCGCCGACTCTGCGAAAGTGCGGAATCTCACGTAGGTCCTCCACCGATGTCAGCAGACGGGACAAGAAATCCATTCAACCTCGAGAACAGAAATGCCCCTCACCACGGAAACACCGAGCTGCCGTGATGAAGGTGTTTTGCTCAATTGCGGTCGACCGTATTCGCTGCGCGATCGATTCGATCAGCGAGCGGCGAAGAACGATCGCAGCGATGCTCCCGCCTCGCCAATCGCCTCGGCGCCCTGTGGCAGCAATCCCGCCATCGAGACAAAGCCGTGGATCATTCCCTCGTAACGGCGCAGGCGAACCAACACACCGCTCTCATCGAGACGACGAGCGTACTCCTCCCCTTCGTCACGCAGGGGATCGAACTCCGCGGTGATCACGTGCGCCGTCGGCAAATCGGCCAGCGATTCCGCGCAAAGCGGCGAATTGTACGGCGCACGCGCACTGGCTGGATCGCCGACGTAGTGGCCCCAGAACCAGCGCATGCCCTCTCGGGTAAGGAGGTAGCCTTCGCCGTTTTCGTGCAT
This sequence comes from Thermodesulfobacteriota bacterium, assembly GCA_041743795.1. Classification (GTDB taxonomy): domain Bacteria; phylum Desulfobacterota; class Binatia; order HRBIN30; family CADEER01; genus CADEER01. Next base: position 7,656 of record JBGTMF010000016.1, read on the forward strand.
CGACGCGGTATCACAACCCAGGTCGGTGGCCGGATAGATCAGTAACTGAAACGAGACCTTGGCGCCGCCGCGGTCGCGGGCCATCTGGGCGACTACGGCGGCGAGATTGCCGCCCGCGCTGTCGCCGGCAAGCGCCACCCGGTCGCCGTCGACCCGCAAGCCTTCGGCGTTGTCGACAACCCAGCCCAGCGCCGCATAACAGTCCTCGGGCGCAGCCGGAAAGGGATGCTCAGGGGCCAACCTGTAGTCGACAGAAACAACCGTGCAGTCCGACGCCATCGCCAGGCGGCGACACGTATTGTCGTGCGTATCCAAGCTGCCGATGACCCATCCACCGCCGTGGAAGTAGAGGATTACCGGTAGCCTTTCATCGACGCGGGGACGGTAGACGCGCAACGGAATCGGCCCAGCCGGTCCGGCGGCCTCGGCGTCCTCGATCGACGCCACCGAGACCGGTTCTCCGTCGAGGGCGGACATGGCCGCGAACGCCAGTCGCGCTTCGCTCGGGGACATCGTCTCAATCTGAAACCCCCCGCCCGCCTCGAGCTGTTCCATCAACGCTTTCGCCGCCGGATCCAACGCCATGTGCACCTCCTCGTCGTAAAGGCTCGAACCTCGTACGCTACGGCTGTCGAGTCAACCGAAGTGAACGGGTAGACGGTCGGGCGAGCGGAAGGCCAGGCCGACGATGCGACTCGGCTGTTGGCGATCCAATCGCAGGTTGTTCAGCCGGTCGAGAAGCGCGAATACGGCCGTCCGCGTTTCCAGCCTGGCCAGGTGAGAACCGGCACAATAGTGCGCGCCGAAACCAAACCCCAGGTGATCGTCATTGGCACGATCGATTGCAAAGGAATCCGGCTCGTTGAATTTCGCCGGGTCGCGGTTGGCCGAGCCGACCATTCCAGCAAGGATCTCTCCGGCGGGAATCGTGCAACCAGCGAGTTCGACCTCGCGAGTCGTCTCGCGCGACACCAATTGCACCGGCGACTCCCAGCGGAGAATCTCCTGGATGACCTTGTCGAGGACAGCGCGATCAGCGCGAACTCGTTGCATCAAGTCGTCGTCGTGCAGCAGGACCCATAGAACCGACCCCGTCAGCCGGTACGTGGTATCGGCACCGGCGGGCAGCAGTAGACGCAAGAAACCGAGCACCTCCTCGTCGCGCAACCGCTCGCCGTCGACCTCGGCGTGAAGAAGTTTGGAGAGCAGATCGTCGCCAGGCTTCGCGCGCCGCGTCGCCAGCAGGGGCGTCAGGTAGGTCACCAACTCTTCGGACGCGGCGATGCCACGGGCCGGGTCGTCGGCGATCGAGATCAAGTCCAACGCCATCCGGTGAAATGCGGAGTGGTCATCGATTGGTACGCCAATGATATGCGCGATCACTCGCATCGGAAAGATGAACGTAAAGCGCGTCACCAGATCGACGGAGCCCTCGGCGATGAAATCGTCGATCAGTTCGTTGACGACGGAGTCGACCACCGGAGGCATCGTCGAGCGCATCGCCAGCGGTGAGAAAAATGGCGCGATGAGGTTGCGGTGGCGCACGTGTTCGACTCCGTCCATCTCGAGAAGGGTTCGCCCCATCACCATGCCGATGCCGCGAGCATTGGCCCGCGACGAAAACGTCGCCGCGTCACGCAAAACCATCGCCACGTCGGCGTAACGCGTCACCAGATAATTGACGCCCATCATCGTGATGACCGGCAACACCGGTTGTTCCTCTCGAAGCCGCGCGTAAACTCGATACGGATCCTCGACCGCACTCATCATCGTGCCGCCGAAGAGTTTCTCCATCGTCGTCATCGCCATCGTCATCGTCGCGCTCTTACCCCGCACCCGACCGTCGTTCAATCGGCGATCGAAAGGCGACCCGGCGCAACCGCTGCAGCAAAAATCCATTGAACTGCGGCGGCGGCGCCCGAGCGATCAAACGAGACACAACTTGAAAAGTAGTTGTCGGATAGCGTTGACTTTGTTAGACGGGAGAGCATAAGTATTGGTCACCGTGGTGGCTTGAAGACCAACGCCACAGTATCCACGAAGGGCTCCGACGAGCCGAGAAGGGAGAATGGGCGATGCGTTCCGAGTTGCGGCTCAAGGACCTGCAGAGCACGAAGAGTCCCAGCAAGTTGATGAACGTCAAAGTACCCGACACGGTGAGCCGTGCGATCGACAAGGTATCTCGCGCGACGGGTTCATCGAAGACAGCCACGGTAGTCGCTCTTCTCAATGAAGGGCTCGACGTCCTTCTTGCGACGACCCCCGAGGCGCGTACCCATCGCCCCGCCAAACGCAAGGCGCCGCGTCGCGGGCGACCACCGAAACGCTGAAAGCAAACGGGGCTTTGCGCCGCTCCTACGAAACAGTGCCGCCCAGCGCCATCACGGGTTGGCGCCGCCGTTGATCCAATTGCGAATCGTCTCGACCTCAGTCTCGGAGAGTGGCGGCTGGAAAGACGGCATCTGTACGCCGAACCCTACCGGCGGCGTGCCGGCGACCTTGATCAACAGGAAGCTGTTGTTTGCGTTGCCCGGATCGACGCGAAGAATCCCCTGGTTGGCGGCGTTGAGGTTGAACGGCGCAATCTCGACCAATTCGTCGTATGCCGCCGCCGCAGTGAGGTCCAGGTCGTTGGCGGGAAATGTGCCGGCGTGACAGCCAACCGTGGCGCATTTCGCAGAAAAGATCTCCTCGACCTCGGCAAAGGTTGCGCCACCGCCGCCGCATCCGTTCAGTGCCGATCCGACCGCGGCCACCAGCTCGTTGACTGCTACGGCGCCGTTGCCGTTGACGTCCATCGCCGGGCAGTTGGCCACCGGTGTCCGACCAAGGACGATGTTGACGCCAGTGATCAATTCGTTGACGCCGACACTGCCATCGCCGTTGCAATCGCCGGGACAGACGTCTTGCGCCGGCGCGCTCGTCACCGTCAGCGACGCAGCCAGACCGACCGCAAAGGCGAGCATCGACAGCCCGTGAATCGACACCAAATGTCCGTAAATCTTCATCCGAGAATCCTCATTCCAACTTGAATCGTGACCCACCATCCCTACCGGTGCTCGACGTTCTGTCAATCAGCGCGGGCCCAATGGCAGATCGGCCGCGCCAATTGACGATCCCGGCCCGACAACGGTAGCCAGGGTACGCGGCGGCGCCAGACGGTATCCTTGCCCGGTGCGTGCGACACCGTGTATGGCCTGCAAGCGCACATGCAGCTCGTCGAGATCAAGGGGCTACTCGTCCTCGTCGTGTTCTTCGCCGGGCTTGGCGGGGGTTTGACGGCGTTGCGGTCGTCGCGATTCCCCGGTCTCGCCAGCCGGTTGGGCCATGCCAACGCCTTCGCTTCGGGCATCATCCTCGGCACGGGGCTGCTCCACATGTTGCCCGAGGCGCACGATATTTTGATCGATCTCTATCCGGACTACCCTTGGGCATTCCTCCTCGCGGGTCTCGCCTTCTTCCTGCTCCTACTCGTCGAACATGTTCTCCTCGCACACCGCGGGCATAGCCACGGCTCGCTGACGACACACGGTCAGCACGAACTCGCCGACGAGGTAGCCGTGCACGCGGCCGACCATCACCTCACCACCTACGTGCTTCTGGCCGGACTCTCGATTCACTCGATCTTGTCAGGTGTGGCCCTCGGGGCACAGACCAACCTCGAGCGTGCCATCGCCGTATTCGCGGCGCTCGTCTGCCACAAAGCGACCGAGGGGTTCGCCCTCGGCATCAGCCTCGCCCGAAACGAAGTACCGCGTCAGCTCGCCAATCGCCTCGTACTTGCCTTCGCCATCGCGACGCCGCTGGGAGTCGCTCTCGGCGCCATCGCCACGCGCGTCCTCGAACAACACCTTGCCATGATCTTCGAAGCTGTCTTTTCGGCCGTCGCCGGCGGAACCTTCATCTACATTGCCAGCCTCGACATGATCGGCGAGGAGTTCAGCCACGGTGACGAACCGTTCGCAAAGTGGCTGTGGGCATTGTTCGGGCTGGGGCTGGCCGCCGCTCTGGCTGGACATTGACTTCCGTTCAGCCGGGATGGCGAGCAGTTCAGGCACGAGATCGCCCGGAAGATCGCGACAAATTGACGCACAGTGGCGGCTATGACTATGGTTGCGTGAGGCGTGATAACTCAGTTCTAAAAAGGACGACGCGCCAGGGGAGGTTTTTCAGATGGGAGCAAGACCAACGACTATAGCGAAATCGGTAGCCGCCGCGGCGCTCTACGTGTGCGTTTTCGGCAGCCTTCCGGCTACAGCGCAGAGATGCCACGGCGATTGCAACAACGACGGCGAAGTGGACATCAGCGAACTGACGATGGGCGTCAACATCGGTCTCGGTCGCATGCGCGCGATCATGTGCACCGCCTTCGACGCGAACGATGACGAACGCATCACGGTCGACGAACTGATCGTCGGCGTCAAGTCGGCGCTCGGCGGCTGCCCGATCAACCTGCAGGCAAAAACATTTCGCTCGGTGCAGCAGGTCTTCAGCCAGAGCTGCGCCTTCAGTACCTGCCACTCGCCGATCGGGCGTCAGGCCGGGTTGGTTCTTAGCTCGGAACAGATCTCCTGGGCCAGCATGGTCGATGTCGATCCAAAACACCCGGAAGCGCTGGCAATGGGACTGAAGCGCGTCGACTCGGGCAACCCGGAAAACAGCTTCCTGATCCGCAAACTCCGCGGCATGGGCCCCGGCGACACCATGCCACAGGCCGGCGGCATGCTCTCGGAAGAGATCATCACGGTCATCGAGGAATGGATCGCGCGAGGCGCTCACGAGACTCTGGAAGAGTGTGAGGCGCTCGGCGAGGAGACGGGGTTCGAGGGCGGCGGCGCACACGCCGGCGAAGTGCAGACCGTTTGCGATGCCGAGCCGATCGAGCCCGGTGACTTCGAATGGAAGCCTGAACCGCCTCTACCGGCGCCGGCGCCGAATGAAGGAATTCAGCTCTACGTGCCACCGCGGCCGGTCGACCCCGGCACCGAGTGGGAATCCTGCTACGCATTTCGCGTCGACTGGGCGCAGGCCGGTCGCGACGTAGGCGTCGCCGGGTTGCCGACCATTGCCTGGCAGGAATACCGGATGCACGAGGGCAGTCACCACCTGCTCCTCTATTCGTATTTCGGTGAACACACCGACTGGGAGTGGCCGGAGGGGCATTTCCCCTGCTCCGCCGGTAACTGCATCAACCCGGGTATCTGCGACGGGCAGACGTGCACCTCGGGCAAGGTAGGCAAGTCGTGTTCCACCAATGGGGATTGCGACGAATGCCCGCCGGACGGCAGAACCAGTATTCCGATCGGCGGCACGCAGGTGGCCGGCACGCGCTATCAGGTGTTCTACCCGCAGGGTGTCGGTATTCCGGCCCTCAATCCAGAGGCGGTGATCATCGCCAACATGCACTACACAAACCCGTTCCAACCTGCACAGCCGATTTACTCAGAGGCTTGGCTGAACCTGTACTGGCACCAACCGGGAGAGTTCAAGGCGCTGCTGGACGGCATCTTCGCCATCGGCTTCAACGACCTGGTGGTCGAGCCGTACGAAACCCGGGTGATGGATACCATCTGGCAGCCGCGCGGCATCGTCACCGGACGCGACGACGCGGCGGTGTTCCAGCTCTTCGGCCACATGCACAAGCGCGGTGCCCGTTTCCAGATCGACCTGGTGAGTGGCGGCACCTGTTCATCCAGCGGCAATGTCTGCGCCCGCGACTCCGACTGCCGATGCCGCCCGGCGCAGCGGAATTGTACCGAAGGACAAACCTGTGTTCTCGGCCCAGTGGTCGAGGACACGACGATCTACCGGACCAACTCGTGGGATAACGCACCGGTGGTGGATTATCCGAAGCCCTATCTCTTTGTCCCCCGCGATGCGGGACTGCGTTGGACCTGTGAACACATCAACGGCGTCGAGGGCGACCCGACCCGGCCAGTCAAGAGATGCCACGAAGGTTGCACCGTCTGCGGATGGAATTCAGAGACGCGCACGTGCCACTTCAACCGCGGCTTCCAGCTCGGGTTCCACGAGGAGGTGCGCGTTTACGAGGAAGGCGAACCGATGCCGCTCGCCTTCGGGGAGCTCGCCGACGACGATATGTGCAACATGTTCGGCTATTTCATCCCGGCCACCTTCCTCTCCCAATTACCCTGAGTTTCGCCAGGCCCCGGCGGCAACGCCGGGGCCTCGTTCAATTCCACACCAGTGAGGGGGGAAGATGCTGCTGAGGACGAATAACAAAACCATCGAAGACAACGAGCGCGACCTGCCGATCCCGACACAGCTCGTTTCCAACGGCGAATATTGGCCGGTTCCACAGACCCAGCGACAGCGGCAGATCGAGGAACTGACGCTGTCCATGGCCGATGAGCGTGCCCGCGAACTCGGCGTCTCGAGACGATCGTTTCTGCGATCTGCGGCGGGTACCGCCACCGCACTGATGGCGCTCAACATCGCAAACGGCTGCGGCAGCGACGACGACGGCGGCTTCGCCGTCGACGAGTGCGCCACCCGCGATCCCGACGCGGCCCGTGCGACGTTCCAAGCCGATTACTTCATCGTCGATGTACAAACGCACCACGCCGATCTGGACGGACCGGTCGGAAATGTTCCAATTCTCGGCGATTTCTACCGCGGATTCCGCATCTGCTACCCGGGTATGGAACTGGCGGATTGCACCCGCGGCGAACTGAGCGAGTTGTCGCGACTGAACTACGTCAAGGAGGTGCTCATCGACAGCGAGACCTCGGTTGCCATGATGAGCGGTCTGCCGGCGCCTAATGCCAGCCTCGAGCTGATCGGCAACGCGGCGATGGCCGCTACCCGCGACCTTGGCAATGAACTCGGCGCCTCACAGCGCATGCTGACACAGGCAATGCTGACGCCGAACGTGGCGAGCAGCGACACGCGCACCAGCATCGAAGATATGGAATGGCTGGTAAACGAGCTCGGTATTCGCGCCCTCAAGACCTATACCGGTGCCGGTCACCGCGGTGAGGACCCTGCCACCGCGGTCTGGGGCGACACCAAACCCTGGTGGTTGGATGACGAAGAAGTTGCCTACCCGATGTACGAAGAGGCCCTGCGACTCGGCATCAACATCGTCAACACCCACAAGGGTCTACGGCTGGGAATCTTCGATCGCGATCACATCCATCCGCGCGACGTCCCGAAGGCCGTCCTCGATTGGCCCGAGATCAATTTCGCCATCTACCATTCCGCCGGTGAGTATCTCGACGAACTCGTCGAGATCCGCCGCAATCTGCCGGCAGAGCGGCAGAATTTGTACGCCGAACTCGGCGCCATTTTTGCCAGCGCGGTGATCTCCGGCGACGTCGACCAGGTGGGGCACCTCCTCGGCAAGCTGCTGAACTCGTTTGGGCCCGAGAGGATTCTCTGGGGCACTGATTCGATCTGGTACGGCACGCCACAATGGCAGATCGACGCCCTCAAGACCTTTCGCATGCCGCAACATTTGATGGACGAGTTCGGCTACCCCGAGGTCACCGACGAGGTGAAAGCGCGCATCTTCGGACTAAACGCGGCCGACCTCTACGGCATCGACGCCAACGCCGTGCGCTGTACGATTGCCGACGATCCCATCGCCATGGTCAAGAGCGAGTACCAAAGCGAGCAATACCGCAGCCTGCGTACTTACGGACCGAAGACCCGACGGGATTTCATCAAGATGAACTACTCGGGCAAACCGGCCCACGTATAGCGGGTACAAGTCTTGGTGGGGGAGGGATACATCCCTCCCCCACCGGGATTGCCTTTGGTTCAGAATCCGAACGCCGCGCACCCCTCAAGGGCGGCGCGCACGGCGACAATCAACTCGGCAACGGTGATCTTGTCGTCGCCGTTGCGGTCGAAACTGCCACATTCGACCGAGGTCGGCAGACCCAACGCCTGACGCACGCCGCGCGTCAGCTCGCTGATGTCGGTGCGACCGTCGAAATCGCAGTCCCCCGGGCAGGCCACGCCATAGGCGATGACGCCGCCGGTCGGCCCCGATAGCCCGTAGGGAGTGTAGACGATCCCGTCGACGATGGCCGCGCCGCCGGCAACCGGCGCGGGCATGGCGAAGCGCCTGAGAATCCGTCCGTCGCCAGCGTCGACGACGAAATAGGATCCGGGCAGACAGGGACTGCTGTTGCAGGCTGTGTTGCAGGTGGTGTCGTTGCCGCAATCGCCAATGAAAAGAACCTCGTTGGCCACCGATGCGTCGGCCCAGGTTCGCTCGAATGGCTGCGTCCAGACGGTCTCGCCATCGGAAATCCGGAACGCCTGCAAGTGATCCGGATCGCGGCGCGGCGCGACATCGTGTAGCCCGGCGTAGATCTGCCCGGCGCTATAGGCGATGGCGCCGTTGAACAGCCCCCAGGCGGCCAACCCCGGCGAAACCGGAACAGGTACGACCTCGTTCGCCCACACCTCTTCACCGGTGTCCGGATCGAGTGCGTACAGCGTGCCATCCTTGCTGCCGGAGACGAGTAGCGCGTGGCCAATCCCTGTCTCCGCCGCGCCGACGTACAGCGGCCCGCTGAGAAATCCGAAGTCGTGAAACACTCCCTTCGCTTGACACACGCCCGCGCCGCAGTCCGCGTCCTCGCGACATTCAAGGGCGTCGTCATCCGGACAAAAGCCGAACTGCTCGGGCGGACGTACACGGTTCTTCCAAAGCAATTCGCCCGTCGCCGCATCGAAGGCGAGAAAACTGTCTGAGTCGCCAATCGACGGAAACGTGAAACAGCCGACCGTGTTGGCGAATACCGTCTCTCCCGTCGGGTCGACGGACGGACGCGCCGTGACTCCGGCGCCGCGGCCGATCACGCACGGCCCGCCGCGCGGGCAGTCGTCGTCTTCGTTACACTCGATCGCGGTGTCCGTTCGGCACACCATGTCCGGCGTCGTGCGGTAGCGCCACAGGACTTCACCGGTGTCGAGATCGAGCGCGGCTACCTGGCCTTCCGAGGCACACGGAGAATCCGCCACCGAGGCAATGCCGACGAAGACCCGTCCGTTGGCGACCGTCGCCGCGCCCCACATTTCGCTCTCGGGCGCTTCACTCATCAATGTCGACCACAACAGCGTACCGTCCCGCGCATCGAGACACTGCAGGGTCTTATCGGCCGTGATGATTACGCGGCCGTCCGCCGTCAATGTCGGACTTCCCTCGAGGCCGAGGAACGCCGTCGGCGCTTGGTACTCCCAGACCACCTCGCCGGTGTTCTGGTCGAGTGCATAGATCCTGCCGTTCCAGGAAGTCGCGTAAACCATCCCGTAGCCGACCGCCGGTGTCGAGGTGATCGCCTTCAACCCCGGCCGGACATCGTGCGCGGCGACGTCGAACCGCCATTTGATTCCGAGCGCCGATGCGTTGTTCCGATCGATCGAATCTTCGAGCGGATTCGAGCGATGGTTACCGTAGTTGTTTCCGTGCGATGGCCAACCGTGCGGCACACAGGCGAAGGTGACCTCGTCGACGTCGGTGACGTCGTCGACCGTCGTCGCCGTTACCCGCACGGTCGCTTTCGACACCTCGGTCGTGACGTCGACCGAAAGCGTCTGCCCTTCGGTGCAGACGAAGGCCGACGCCGGAGTGATCGCCGCCAGAGCATCGCGAAGACCGGTGAGCGGCTGCGCCTCCGCGGAGACGAGAAAGGCGTCGGCCTCTTCGACGTCGGCCGGTTCACACTGCGGAAGCTCCGGGTCATCGTTGCGCAGGCAGACATCTACGTCGAAGACGCAAGTTCCGTTAGTTTCGCCATCGAGATCGCAGCCGGGGTCGCCGTCGAAGCAACGCACCTCTTCGCGGGGAGCCGGATCTTGCGGATTGAACGGTGGGAAGTTGAGCTTCATGCGCGTGCTGGCGAACTCCGCGTGGCAGTCGGTCTCGGCGGGCCCACCGCCGGGCAGGGGCAGACTGAAAGCGATGCTTGCGCTAAAGGTCGTCAAAGCAAGGGCGAGGAGACGTCTCATGATACACTCTATCACCATAGTCCGGCTCTTTTACTGGGTCCCCTTCCACAACGTCAAACAATGCCGGTCGATCAAGCGAAAGTACCGCGCCATCGGTCCGGGGAACGATCCCTGCTCGCGCTTCTGGCGGAAGTCCGCGTGAACATCCCCTCCGTCCCCGAGGAATCGGCTCCACCTGGCGATGACCAACGCCTCGCCGCACGAGATCCCCTGCGCTGGCCGGCGGCGGCACTCCAGCGGATCGACCAGATCCTCAAATCGTCTCGCGCCAGCGCCGGCCGCGCCGCCAAGGAGACCTTCGACCGCGCCGACCGGTATATGGACGCCGTCGAGTTCATTCGTTTCTGGAACGAAACGAAAGTCGTGGCAATGTCCACAGTCAGTCCAACCGGCCTGCCGCACATCGCCCCCATCCACGCCTCCTTCGAATCGGGAGTGCTGCGCACGACCATTTATGTCGACGCGGTGCGGCGGGCGGATATCCACCACAATCCCGAAGTGGCACTGACGACCTGGGGACCGGGCGGCGCCGCGGCCATCGTCTATGGTCGCGCCAGAGAGATCGAGGGCAGCGAGAAGGCGACACGGCCGGGCGCGTCCGGCGCCGAGCGCAAGACCGTGGCATTGGCAATCGACGTCCACCGCATCTACGCGATGAAGGCGCGCGACCTCGACTGAGCGGGCGCACCGGCGAGCCGGGCAACGGCCCGCGAAGTTTCAGGCCGTCGATTCCCTGCGCGTCTCGCCGCCGTTCTTGAGGCGGCACTCCAGCCCGACGCCGTCCGCGACATCCGCGATCGTCACCGACTGGAGGTACTCGAAGAGTTTCAATCGGGCGATCCGCCAGACATCGATTTGCGTGCAAACGGACGTGAAGTTACAGGCGGCTTCACCGTCGCGCAGGCATTCGATGAGACACAGCTCGCCTTCGAAGCATTCGTAGACATCGAGAAATGAGATCTTCGATGCCGGCATTCGCAGGCGAAAGCCGCCGCGGGCGCCGGCGACCGACTCGAGAAACCCGGCACCAACCAAGGCGCGGAGGATCTTCGACAAGAAGTGGCGCGGAATCCCCTGGTGCGCTTCGATCTCAGAACGGCGCACCAAGCGGCCTGTCTCCTGCCCCGCCAGGTACGCCAGCGCGCGAATCGCGTAGTCGACGCGGCGCCCTACATTCATCAGCGAACTGCGCTCCGAACACGCCGCACCCGTCGCCCGACCCGAGGCCCGTTCGCCGCGTGGTTCGATCGCGAGTTTGTTCACGCCGAGACTGGTCACGCGGGCAACGCTGTCTGATCACCCAAATGAAGTCAACGTACCGGACCGCAAACGCTCCGCCCGCAGTAGCTCCCAACGATCCCCACGCCACTGGCGCCGCGCCCGCGCTCGGCGACGAGCCGTCGGCCGAGGCAATGGGATTTTCCCTTCCGGCGCGGCCGCGCGTTTCTCACCGGGCTTTGGTGCGCCCCAATCACAAAGTTGCTAGGCTGTGGCGAATGGATCTCGACTTCATTCTCCGCACCAACCCAGGCTACATCGACGACCTGTACGAGCAGTACCTGCGCGACCGCACATCTGTGGGAGAAGACTGGGCGCATTTCTTCGCGGGCTTCGAAATCGGGCGCCAGGGACGCCCCGCCACGGAGCCGGCACAGAAAACGGTGGGCGCGCTGGACTTGATCCACTCATACCGCGAACTCGGCCACCTCATTGCCGATCTCGACCCGTTGGCGAAACCGCCGACCGAGCATCCGCTGCTCCGTCTCGACCAGTTCGGCTTCACCGAGTCGGACCTCGATCGCCGGCTCAATTGCCCCTCCCCCGGCGGTGCCGTCGAAACCACGGTATCGGAGATCGTCGAGGTCGCGCGCGCGACCTACTGCCGCACGATGAGTCCCGACTACATGTACATCGACGATCCCGAACAGCGTCGATGGCTTCAGGACGAGATCGAACCCAACCTCAACACACCACAGCTGGGCAACGCGGATCGCATCTACATTCTACAGAAATTGATCGCCGCCACCGGGTTCGAGCAGTTTCTGCACACCAAATACGTCGGTCAGAAACGATTCTCGCTCGAGGGCGCCGAGGCGCTCATCCCGATGCTCGATGCCTTGATCGAGGTATCAGGCGATCTCGGCGTTACCGAAATCGTCACCGGCATGCCGCACCGCGGACGACTCAACGTCATGGCCAATGTTCTCGGCAAGCCATTCGAGATGATCTTCTCGGAGTTCGAGGGCAGCTTCCTGCCTGCCGACATCCAAGGCGATGGCGACGTCAAGTACCATCTCGGTTACGCCCGGGACCACACCACCCGCAGCGACCACCACCTTCACGTTTCCCTGCTCTCCAATCCCAGTCACCTCGAGGCGGTCGACCCCATCGTCGAAGGAATCGTGCGGGCCAAGCAGCGCTATCTCAAGGACACCGAATGCTCGCGCGTCCTGCCGCTGCTCCTGCACGGTGACGCGGCGTTCACCGGGCAAGGTGTCGTCGCCGAGACTCTGGCGCTCTCCGAACTCCCCGCTTACAAGACAGGCGGCACGGTCCACATCCTGATCAACAACCGGGTCGGCTTCACCGCCTCGCCGGTCGACTACTGCTTCACCCGGCACCCGAGCGATATCGCCAAGCTCATCCAGGCCCCGGTATTTCACGTCAACGGCAACGACCCCGAGGCGGCGGTCCACGCGGCCCACCTCGCCGCGCGCTTCCGGCATCGATTCAAGGTCGACGTCATCATCGATCTCGTTTGTTACCGCCGCCACGGACACAACGAAGGTGACGATCCGACCTTCACCCACCCGGTCATGTACAAGCGCATCGAAGATACGGAATCGGTGCGCGACCTGTATGCACAGCGTCTCGTCGAGCAGGGCGTCCTCACCCAGAGCAATGTCGAGGAACTGGTTCGAGAACAACGCGAGATCTTCGACGCCGCGCTCGATTACGCCCGCGACTTCATGCCCAAGCAGCAGGTGTTCACGCTCGGAGGAGTGTGGCGCGGAATGACATGGGCCGGCGGCGATCGCTCCGCCGAGACCAGCGTACCGCGGCAGACGCTGGTCGAGATCGCCGAGCGGGCGCGCGTCGTGCCGGAAGGCTTCCGGGCCCACCGCAAGGCGCTGCGCCTTTTCGATGATCGCGTCGCGATGTTGGCCGACGGAGAAGGCATCGACTGGGGTTGCGCGGAGATGCTCGCCATCGGATCGCTCCTGCGCCAGGGCGTCAATGTGCGCCTGACCGGTCAGGACACCGGGCGCGGAACCTTCAGCCACCGCCACGCAGTGCTCACCGATCAGGAGACGGACGAGCTGTACATTCCCCTGCAACACATCAGCGACGAGCAGGGTTGGTTCATCGTCGCCGACACGATGCTGTCGGAGGCCGCGGTTCTCGGCTTTGAATACGGCTACAGCTCCGCCGACCCGCGCAATCTGGTGATCTGGGAAGCGCAGTTCGGCGACTTCTCCAACGGCGCACAGGTAGCCATCGATCAATTCATCGCCTCGGCGGAGTCCAAATGGCAACGCATGAGCGGGTTGGTGATGTTGTTGCCGCACGGCTACGAGGGGCAGGGACCGGAGCACTCGAGCGCCCGCCTCGAGCGGTTTCTCCAGCTCTGCGCGGACAACAACTGGCAGGTCTGCAACCTGACGACACCGGCGCAGTATTTTCATGCTCTGCGCCGCCAACAGCTGCGGTCGTTTCGCAAGCCGCTGGTGCTGATGAGCCCGAAGAGCTTATTGCGGCACCATGCCGCCCGATCGTCCTGGCAGGACTTGAGCGAGGGGCGGTTCCAGCCGGTGATCGCCGACCCGACGATGGGAGAGCACACCCGGCGCGTCCTCATGTGCAGCGGCAAGATCTACTACGAGCTGCTCAGCGAGAGAGAGGAACGCGATCGCCCGGACATCGCGATCATCCGGTTGGAGGAGTTCTATCCATTTCCCGCCGACGAACTGCGGGCCGCGTTGGCCGGCTCCCCGTCGACCGCCGAGATCGCCTGGGTTCAGGAGGAGCCGTGGAACATGGGTGCCTGGCACTTCTTGTCGATGCGTCTTGGCGAAGTAATCGAGTCGGCGAGAGCCGTTCACTACATTGGCCGCGACGAGGCCTCCAGCCCCGCCACCGGCTCGTACAAGGAACACGCACGCGAACAGGCCGAGATCCTCGACCAGGCAATGAAACCGAAATGAGAAGCGACGGGAGTTCGATGCATGCATGAAGTTCAGATTCCGACGCTCGGCGAGTCGATCACCGAGGGCGTGATCGTGCGCTGGCTCAAACGCGACGGCGATAGCGTTGCCGTTGACGAACCGATTCTCGAACTCGAAACCGACAAGGCCAGCGTCGAGATCCCCGCGCCGGCCGCCGGCGTCATTCGCGTCAAACGCGCCGAGGGCGATACGGTCCAGGTCGGCGAGACCGTGGCGCACATCGAGCCCGGCGAAGGCGCGGCTCGCCCCAAAGACGACGATGTTCCCGCCACGGCGAAGCCTATCAGCCCGGGGAAGAAAGCTGACACCGGCGAACAGGACGATTCCGCCGCACGCACTGAGGTGACCCGCGCCGCGTTGAGTCCGGCCGTACGGCGGTTGGTTGAGGAAAACGAGCTGGATCCCGAAACCATCGAAGGCAGCGGACGATCGGGGCGAATCACCAAGAGCGATGTACTGCGCCACCTGGGCGAGAAAGAGGCCCCAGCCAAATCGCCGCGGCCCGCCCCAGCGGTCGAGGAGCAGGCCCAACCGCGCTCGCCGACGCCCTATCCCTCCGCCGATACACCACCCGCGGCGAGCGACGCGAGCGAGGAGGTCGTGCGCACACCGATGACGCGGTTGCGACGGCGAATCGCCGAGCGCCTCCTGGAAGCACAGCGCGGGGCGGCAATCCTCACGACATTCAACGAAGTCGACATGAGCGCGGTGCTCGATCTGCGCCGGCGCTTCAAGCAGCCCTTCGAAGACCGCCATGGAACGCGGCTCGGCTTCATGTCGTTCTTCGCCAAGGCATGCGTCGCGGCCATGGCCGACGTACCGCTACTCAACGCACGCATCGACGGGGAAGACGTCGTACAGCCCACGTCCGTCCACCTCGGCGTTGCCGTCGGCACGCCGCGCGGACTGGTGGTGCCGGTGCTACACGGCGCCGACCGGATGTCATTCGCCGAGATCGAGTCCGGCATCAGCCACCTGGCGACGCTGGCGCAGGACAACAAACTGTCCATCGCCGATCTTTCCGGCGGCACCTTCACCATCTCCAATGGCGGCGTCTACGGATCCCTGCTGTCGACGCCGATTCTCAATCCGCCACAGAGTGGAATCCTCGGCATGCACAAGATCGAGAAGCGCGCCGTAGTCGTCGACGACGAGATCGTCGTCCGACCGATGATGTACCTGGCATTGTCTTACGACCACCGTCTCGTCGACGGAGCCGAGGCAGTCACCTTCCTGGTCCGCGTCAAAGAACGGATCGAAGCCCCCGAGCGCCTGCTGCTCGAGGTTTGATCGAGAAAGGTTGCACCTCATGTCTTCGCCCGACTATGACCTGGCCGTCGTCGGAGCCGGTCCAGCCGGCTACGTCGCCGCCATCCGAGCCGCCCAACTCGGCATGCGTGTCGTGTGCATCGAACGCGACAAGAGCCTGGGTGGAACCTGCCTGCGGGTCGGCTGTATTCCGAGCAAAGCACTTCTCGAGTCGAGCGAGCGCTTCGTCGAAGTGGGTACGCACCTCGCCGATCACGGCATCACCGTCGACGGCCTGCATCTCAACCTGGAACAGATGATGAAGCGCAAACGACGCGTGGTGCAAACACTCGCCAAGGGCATCGACGGGCTGTTTCAGAAGAACGGCGTCGACCGTATCTTTGGCGACGCGTCGTTCGTCTCTGCGAACGAATTGGCGGTCGATGGCGAGACCGTTCAAGCGGTGAAAGCCAAGCGCATTCTCATCGCGACCGGCAGTCGGCCGATCGAGCTTCCACAAGCGCCGTTCGATGGAGAACGGATTCTTTCTTCGACGGAAGCCCTCGCCTTACAAGAGGTCCCCGCCAGACTTGCGGTGATCGGCGCCGGTGCCATCGGACTGGAACTCGGCTCGGTGTGGCGGCGTCTCGGCAGCGAGGTGACCGTCGTCGAGATCCAGCCTCAGGTGTTGCCGGGAATGGAGCGAGAGATCGCCGCCGGCTTACACAAGGCGCTGGAGAAGCAGGGAATCCAATTCCGCATGCAGACGAACCTCAAAGCAGCCTCGATCGAAGGCGATCTGGTGAGCCTGACGCTGCAGTCCGGCGACGCGCACGACACACTCGAGGCCGACCGGGTTCTCGTCGCTGTCGGTCGTCGTTCCTGCACGCAGGGCTTGTGCCTGGAAGCCATCCAACTCGCCACCGACGAGCGCGGCCGTATTCCGGTCGACGACCACTACCAGACTTCGGTCGCAGGCGTTTATGCCGTCGGCGACGTCATCGCCGGGCCGATGTTGGCACACAAGGCGGAGGAAGAAGGAGTGGCCGCCGTCGAGCGCATGGCCGGCATCGCTGGACACGTCAACTACCTGGCGGTACCCAACGTCGTCTACACGTGGCCGGAGGCCGCATCCGTCGGCCACACCGAGGAAACCGCGGCGCAGGCTGGGCTGACGGTGAAAAGCGGCTCGTTTCCGTTCCGCGCCAATGGACGCGCGCGCTGCTCGGGCAACCTCGACGGATTTGTCAAAATGATCGCCGACGCCTCAACCGATACCATCCTCGGCGTCCACATCCTCGGGCCGCACGCTTCAGAGCTGATAGCCGAAGCCGCAGTGGCCCTCGAGTTCTCAGCCAGCGCCGAGGATATCGCCCGCTCCGTTCACGCACACCCGACGCTCGCCGAGGCCATAAAAGAAGCCGCGCTCGCTGTCTGCGAGCGCGGCATTCACTTCTGAAGGTCCGGCGGTACCGCCGGCGGAGCGGATCAGGCTGCCTGGTAGTGCTGCACGCTGGAGTCCGAGGAGACGTGCTCGGTCACCTGCGTCTCGACGGGCGCGCTCTTCTTTTCGACGCGCCGATCCATGCCCGGCTCCGCCGAACAATCAACCGGTGCCGCATCTCCCAGCAAACCGCGACGCATCGGCTCGACTTCCAGGTTGAGCTGGTCGCACAGACAGACGAACGAATACGGCCACTGCCGATCGTTCGACATGACCCAGCCATACGCCTCCATATAGAGGCGCTGCTGGCGGCGGCGCTCGGCAAAGCGGAACTTGCGCAGGTCTTCCATCGACTGCTCGAGTACCGCCAACGCCAACGCGCGTTCCGGTCGGATCGCCCGTGTCTTGTGCCAGATGTCCTTCAACTGAGAAGGGAGCGCAAAGTCGGGCGCCAAGATGTCGTCAGGCACGCTCGACCACATCTTCGGTACCCTGCCCTGCTGTCTCGCCCCGCCCCCGCTTATTCGTCCCATTAGAAAGTCTCCCAAAAGAAGTGGATTAGATTGCGGCACTCTTATCATAGACAAAGCGCCTCTACAATAGAAATTTCAGTGATTGGAGGCGTTCAGAAAGAAATTCGGCTTACCCTGCGCAACGCCGAGAAAGGCCTCGTTCGCCCCCTGCCGACTCCACAAATTTATAATATATTCCTTACTTATGATCAAAATCCTCGACACGCCCGCAGCTTGACGGAGGATTAGGCTGGACTCTCTTCATACCCGCTGCGACGCCATGATCCAAGAAAAATGAATATACATTCGAAAAATTCTTCGCAGTGCGGATCGGTCCATGGAACTCTCCATGCGATCTGATGCGGGAGGCAAATTCCCGGCGGTGGCCGCTAGCGCCCACTGAATCGGCAGCATCCACTCCTACCCGGTTGACTGAGTTGCAAGGCTCTGGAAAACCCTCCCGATGAGTGATTCCCGAACTCCCATCATTGTCGGTGTCGGACAGCGCACCAACCGCGTGGAAACGCCCGATCAGACCCTCGAACCGCTCGAGCTGATGGCGCTCTGCGCCGAAGGTGCGGCGGAAGACGCCGGTGCCGCGTTGCTGCCGTCGATCGACTCGATTACCGTCGTAAACTTGATCTCGCATGCGTATGCCGATCCGGCTGCGCAACTCGCCGCCCGCCTCGGCTGCTCCTGCAGCGAGTCGCTTAGCACCTCGATGGGCGGAAACTCGCCGCAGTGGCGAGTGAATGAATCTGCCGACCGCATCGCGCGCGGTGAAATTTCCATGGCTTTGATCGCCGGCGCCGAGGCGTTCCATTCGTTGAAAGTAGCCCGTCGCGAAGGCGTCGAGCTTCGCTGGGGGCCGACCGGCGATCCGGGTACCGTCGTCGGCGATGCGCGCAGTGGCTCTAACGACATCGAAAAATTGCACAAGGCGCATATGCCGATCCGCGTCTATCCACTCTTCGAGAACGCACTTCGCGCCCACCTCGGCCTGTCGATGGATCAGCAAGCGGCCCGCATAGGCATGCTTTGCGAGGGGCTCTCCAAGGTCGCCGCGGAGAACCCGTACGCCTGGTTCCGCGACGCCAAGAGCGCCTCGGAAATCACCGCCGACACGCCCGACAACCGGGTGATCTGCTTCCCCTACCGTAAATACATGAACGCCATCATGGCGGTCGATCAAGCGGCCGCGGTGATCGTGACCAGCGTCGAGCGGGCGAGGCAGCTGGGAATTCCGCAGTCCAAGTGGGTTTACCTGCGCGGCAGCGGCGACGCCCACGACCATTGGTTCGTCAGCGATCGCGTCAATTTCTACTCGTCTCCGGCAATCCGCTTGGCGGGACGGAGGGCGATGCAACAGGCCCAAGTCGAAGCGGGCGATATCGACTTCGTAGATATCTACAGTTGCTTCCCCTCGGCACTACAAATCGGCGCTCGTATGCTGGGAATAGCCGACGACGGCAGCATCCCACTCACCTCGACCGGTGGCTTGCCGTATCACGGCGGCCCGGGCAGCAATTACACGACGCACGCGATCGCCCAGTTGGTATTGCGACTGCGTGACGCCTCGGCGCCCCGCTACGCCGTCGCAACCGGTGTCGGTTGGTACATGACCAAGCACTCGGTCGGCATCTACTCCAACCAGCCCCCGGCGACGCCATGGCGCAGACACGATGTTGCCGCCGACCAGGCCGTCCTCGACGCCGAGCCCAGCCCGCCGCTCGTCGCGCGCGCCAGCGGCGCCGCCACTATCGAAACATACACGGTTGCACACGAGCGCGACGGTTCGCCGTCTCTCGGCATAGCCGCGGTACGCCTCAGCGATGGGGGTCGCGCCTGGGCCAACGTCACAGACGTCGACGTCTTGCGGGCAATGGAGACGGAGGAGTTCATCGGCAGATCAGCAAGAGTTCACGCTGCCGACGACGCGGGAACCAATCGTCTCGAACTGTAGCAGGACACTAGCAGGCCGTTGACAGCGCCGGGTCGATCATCGCATTAGTGAACTTGGCTCCGACACGGAGCTCCCGGGCGCCAGCGGCGGCCGAAAAATCTTCACACCACGAGGAGGACACGATGACACTGCGACTCGGAGATACGGCTCCTGATTTCAAAGCCGAAACCACGGACGGCCCGATCTCGTTTCACGATTGGATCGGCAACGGGTGGGCGGTTCTGTTCTCCCACCCGAAAGACTTCACCCCGGTGTGCACGACTGAGTTGGGAGAAGTGGCGCGGCTCAAACCCGAGTTCGCCAAACGCAACGTCAAGGTCATCGGCCTCAGCGTCGACCCGGCGGATTCACACAAGGCGTGGGCGGAAGATATCCGCGAAACGCAGGGGCACGCGCTGAATTTCCCGCTGATCGCCGATGCGGACCGAAAGGTTTCGGACCTCTACGGGATGATCCATCCAAACGCCAACGACACGCTGACGGTGCGCTCGGTGTTCGTCATTGACCCCAATAAAAAGGTGCGCCTGATCCTCACCTATCCCGCCAGCACGGGGCGCAATTTTGCCGAGATTCTGCGAACGATCGACTCGCTGCAGCTGACCGACACGCACAAGGTGGCGACTCCGGTCAACTGGCAACAAGGCGACGACGTCATCATCGTTCCCGCGCTATCCGACGAGGACGCCAAGAAGCGATTTCCCGACGGCTGGCGCACGCTCAAACCGTACCTGCGGGTCGTTCCGCAACCCAAGTGAGAAACCCGGGGGAACCGAGGCGGCAGACTCACGCCTCCGCTCCCCCGCTCAATTCGATCGGCGCAATGCCTCGATTTCTTCGATCTCTTTCGGCGCCGCCTCGCTGAGCACCTCGAATCCCGCCTCGGTCACCAATACGTCGTCTTCGATTCGCACACCGATCCCCTGCCACTGCGGCGGCGCTGCTCCGTCATCGGCGAGGTATAACCCCGGTTCAACAGTCAAAATCATGCCGGGCTCGAGCACGCGCGACGCTCCGCCAACGCGGTATAGACCGACGTCGTGCACATCCTTGCCCAGCCAATGGCTGGTGCGGTGCATGTAAAAAGGTCGATAGAGTTCCTGCTCGATACACTCGTCGACCCGACCCGCCAGGATTCCGAGATCGATGAGACCCCGCACCAGGACGCGAACCGCCACCTGGTGCATATCTTCCAGTCGTGAGCCCGGACGCACCTCTAGAATCGCCGCTTCCTGGGCGGCCAGGACGATCTCGTATACGGCCCGTTGTCGCCCGTCGAACCGCTCCGCCACGGGAAACGTCCGTGTCACATCGCCGCAATACACGCCCACTTCCGCGCCGGCGTCGATCAACAACAAATCGCTCTCGTCCAAGCGGCTGCAATTCTCGGTGTAATGTAACGTAGTCGCGTTGTTGCCAGCGGCGACGATCGATGGATACGCCGGCCCCGATGCCCCCTGCGAACGGAAGCTGTACTCGATCTCGGCTTCCACCTGGTACTCGAACTGGCCGGGGCGTACCCGAGTCATGGCGCGCTGGTGCGCCGCACAAGAAACTGCGGCGGCTACGCGCATCGCCGAGATCTCTTCCTCGTCCTTGATGATCCGCATCTCGTGCAACTTCGGCCGCACGTCGCTGAGAGAGATGACGCCGATACCGCTGCGCTGGCGGCCGGCCTGCATCGCCTCGATCCAGCCGAGTATCCTGTCGTTGAACTCCCCGCGCCGATCGATTGCGTAGAACAGGTGCTCGCACGGCTCCACCAACCGCGGCAGCAATTCATCGACGCGTTCCAGAGAATGCGCGGCGTCGGCACCGTAGATCGATCCGGCCCCTTCGACACCGACGCGACGACCAGTCCACGTCTCCCTCTCCTGGTCGCGCGGCCGAACGAAGAGAACGAACTCGTGCTCGGGATGCCCGGGCAGCAGCAAACACAGCGCGTCGGGCTCAGGAAAACCAGTGAGATAGTCGAAATCGCTGCTCTGGCGGAAGCGATACTCGACGTCGTTCGAACGGATGCGCTCGCCCGCGGCCGGAACCACGACCGCCGATCCTTCCCCGACGAGATCCATCAGGTGCCGCCGACGGCGGCTGTGAAACTCCGCCGACAGCGGCATCTCTAACTCAGGCGCTCCCCTTGAAGGCCCGCTGGATCAGATCGATCGGAATCGGCAGGACCAGGGTCTTGTTGTTCTCGCTGCCAACCTGCGAAAGCGTCTGCAACATGCGCAACTGCAGTGCCACCCCTTCGGTGCCGAGTACGGTGGCCGCTTCCCCCAGTTTCGCCGAAGCCTGGAACTCGCCTTCAGCGCTGATCACCTTGGCGCGACGCAGCCGTTCCGCTTCGGCTTGCCGTGCCATCGCGCGCTGCATGTCGGCCGGTAGGTCGATGTGCTTGATCTCCACCAACATTACTTTCACGCCCCAGGGTTCCGTACTGCGATCGATGATCTCCTGCAGTTGGTCGTTGAGGCGATCGCGCTCGGCCAGGAGCGCATCCAGCGGCACCTGGCCGCAGACACTGCGCAGCGTCGTCTGCGCGAGTTGCGACGTCGCCTGGTAGTAGTTCTGCACGTCGACTACCGACTTCGAGGGGTCGACGACGCGGAAGTAGAGAACGGCGCTCACCTTCACCGATACGTTGTCCCGCGTAATGACGTCTTGCGACGGAACGTCGTGGGTGATGGTACGCAGATCCATGCGGATCATCTGCTCGATGAACGGAATCACCAGCACCAACCCGGGACCGCGCGCGCCCACCAAGCGGCCGAGACGCAGGATCACTCCGCGCTCGTATTCGCGGACGATCTTGACCGACATCCAGAAGAGCCAGACGACAACGAGGAGTGTGAACGGAATCGCGGAACCCATACGTGTGTCCATACCAGCACCAAGCTGGTTGCTGCAATCCGTGACGGAGTTTCCCGCCCGCCGGTCATTCGCCATGGCTACTGCCGTGCAATTCGCCATTGCGGATGCGTGATCAGCCAACATTTTGCCATGAACCCTGCAAATTCACGCTTTTTCAGCCGCCGGCATCGGGCTAACATCAGCTTTGCGCTATGGGCAAGTCATCCGGCCAACCACGTGAGTTCAACTCCCCGACCTGTCCTTACGCGGACGTTCGCAGCGAGCAGTTGCGCCAGCAACTTCGCCCCACCCTCCTGGTAGCCTTCGGGCTGGTGCTGTTGCACCTCGTGATCGATCTAACCAACCGGGCGTTTGTCGACACGGGTGATCTTGGAACCTACGGCGCGCTCCTTCTAGTGCCCCTGATTGGCTTCGGCCTGACGTACCTGCCGCCGCGCTGGCTCGCCGTGCAGGATCTGGCGGTCGTCTTCGACCTCACCTTCACCGTCGTCATCCTGGCGTTTCTCTTCGATCCCGCGAGTACAGTATCGGCCGTCACGGTAGCTCTCTGCCTCAAGATGGTGGCCACCTCGGTCCTGTTGCCGTGGCATCCATCGCAGCAGTTCCGTTCGGCCCTGACGACGCTGATTCTCTACGCCGGTGCCCTCTGGCTGAGCGAACGTGTCGCCGAAGAGACGCACCAACTCGTCGCCCCGGTTCTGGCGGGAATTCTCGCGACTTTCGCCTGTCGCCGCCTCGACCGAACCCACCAGGCACTGCAACTACACAGTGCGGAACTCGAGGCTTCGGAACGGCAATTGCGCGCAGCTCTGGCACAAGACCGCGTCTTGCTAGGCGTCGCCAGTGCCACCAACGCACTGACCGATCTGCGCTCCGTACTCGAACGCCTCAACCGCGCCACCGCCGACGCCATGGGGGCCGCCTTTTCGACGGCATTCCTGGTACACGATAGCGACGACACCATCGAACTCGCCTCTTGCCACATCTATGACGGCGCACTCACCCACCCCGTCGGCACACGATTCCACACTTGGTCGAGCAGTAGCCTATACCGCGCCATGGCGGCTGGCCGGACGGTGAGTGTCGCCGACATCACTCAGCAGGACCTGGTCGCGCCCGACATACTCGAAGCTTCCGGCGTCGGGGTCATCGCTTTCAGTCCAATCGTCAACCATGGCCGACTCCTCGGCGTCCTCGTAGCCGGTAGGATGAAGGGCTCGGAGGGTTTCAACAGTCGCGAGGTTGCCGTCCTCGGTGGCATCGCGGCTCACGCTGCCGTGTCCATCAGTAACGCTCGTCTGTACGATGAACTCACATCCTCTGAAGCCGCCTATCGAGACCTCTTCGAACGCGCCAACGATCTCATCTTCGTCGCCGACGTCGCCGGCGGTCTGCACTTCGCCAACCAGGCGGCTCTCGAATTCCTCGATGCCGGCTCCGACGAGTTAGGCAGGATCCGCTGGACGGAGTTCCTCGAACCGTTCGAAATCTCCCGAATTCTCAGGCGGGCCAGAATCGCCCGCCGACAGCGCGCTCATAAATCGGATTCCTTCGAAGTCCAGATCACTCGACCGCAGCGCGATCCCGCGATCCTCGAAGTCCGCGTTCGCCTAATCTCGCCCGCCGGGCAGGAGCCGAAGCGCTACCAGTGCATCGCGCGCGACGTCACCGAGCGAAGCCGACGCGACGATGAGACGCGAGCGCTGCTGACCAGGCTGCAAGAGTCTCAAAGGCTGCAAGATGAGTTCGTCGCCAACATGTCGCACGAGCTGCGCACCCCCTTGAACGTCATCATCGGCTACGCCGACCTGCTCGCCGATGATCTCCGTATGCCGCTCCACAGCGATGCGCGCTCCTTCCTCGATCGCATCGGCGCTGCGTCGCGGGCTCTGCACCGCATGGTGGAGAGTATCCTGGAGTACGCGCGGCTCGACCGCGGCCGGATGATGATCATTCCGACGACGTTCTCCTCCGACCACATGTTGCTCGAGCTGGAAGGTCTCTGCAACGACGTCCGCAGCAGCTTCGCCGTCAAGCTCGACCTGTCGCAGAGTTGCCGGATCGAGTTCGTCACGGACTACGACCGCCTCTATTCGATCCTCAGCAACCTCCTCCTCAATGCGCTCAAGTTCACACCCAAGGGAAAGATCACGCTGAAACTGACGCGCGATGGCGACGACGCGGTTTTCCGCGTCCGCGATACGGGCATCGGTATCGCGCCGAACGAGCTGCGGTCGGTGTTCGAGCCGTTTCGTCAAGTCGACGGCTCCGACACGCGGACCTTCGGAGGTGTCGGTCTAGGCTTGGCGATCGTCCGCCGCAACGTCGACATCCTGCAAGGATCGATAGACGTCGACAGCACGCCGGAGCAGGGCACCAGCTTCGAGGTGCGCATCCCGATCACCGTCCCCGGGGCGGTCCCCCACCGCACTTCGTCGGCGGCCTGATCCTCTGCGATGCGCCCTCGCCACGCCGCGATGGCGGCGGCAGATTCAGGCGCACGGCGTGGTTTCACGGTTCGATGATCACCTTGATCGCGCCGCTACTCTTGTCCGCGGCCGTGCGGAATGCCGCTCCGGCATCGCTCAATGAAAACCGCTGCGTAACCAGCGCGGCGAGGGACGGCGTCGCCTCCTGGAGAACCGCCAATGCCCGTTCGAAGTCGCTGCACTCGGCGGCGCGGTTGTATACCATCGATCCGATGATTCGCACCTCTTTGATCAGCGAGGCCAAAGACGGGTAGGCGGGGTCGGGGTGGAACAGGCCGAGAACGACGACGGTACCACCGGGGGCTACCAGTTGAACTGCCTGTCGTAGCGTCGGCGCGGTACCGCCCACGGTCTCAAGGACGACGTCGATTTCGGCCGCACGGGCCGCGTCGAGAAGCGCCGCGCGACCCTCCCGATCCGTGGCAAACACCGCTTGCGCGCCGAGCCTCCGCGCCTCTGTTGCCTGATGAGAATGACGAGCGCTGACGAGCACCTCGGGCGCTCCCATGGCGCGCGCCGCCACCACGCTGAGCAAACCGATTGCTCCCGCCCCGAGAACCAACACCCGCGTGTTGGCACCGACGCCGCCGAGCCGGGCCGCGTGCAGCGCTACCGCCAACGGTTCGGTGAGCACCGCCTCCTCCAAAGCCAGACCAGTGGGCCAATGGTATAGTGATTCGATCGGCACGCGAACCGCCTGCGCCAGACCGCCGTCGTCATGCACGCCGAGAATCCGCAACTCGGCGCATAGGTGGTAGTCGCCGCGCCGACACCGCCGGCAGCGGCGACAAGCACGCAAGGGCTCGACGACGACGCGGTCGCCTTCC
>JBGTMF010000017.1:0-9375 GCA_041743795.1 Thermodesulfobacteriota bacterium
TTGGATCAAAGGCGCGCCGCGGCTCGACTCGCCAGGCGGCGGCGGCCCGCGGAACAAAGAACCATCGCCCGCCGCAATTCACCAGGAGAGCGCCGGCAAACGCGGCATCGGTGACGCCGGTCAACGTAGCGCTGGCTCGACCGTCGGCGACGGTGAAATCGCCGTCGTCGGCAACTTCCACCACGGCACAGGCCGTCTCGCCTCGCAGCACCGATGCCCGCATCGCCTCGTCGCGCAGGGCGTGCGCGGCGAGCACCGACCCGAGCCACGGCCCCGGCGCCAGCGATCGGCCGACTTCGTTGAAGAGGATCATCTCCTCGGCCAGCGAGAAGCCGGAGCCACCGTCCTTCTCGGCAATGCCGAGACCGAAGAATCCGAGATCACCGGCGCGCCTCCAGACGGATTCGATCCCCACCGGCGCCGCGGAATCGAAGCCCACCCTCACCCGCTCGAGCGGCAACTCAGCGGCGATGAACGAACGCACCGTGTCTTGGATCGCGTCCTGCTCCTCACTCTGCATCAAGTCCATTTTGGTAGCATTCAGCCGTCAGCTCTCAGCGATCGGTCCTGCGGACCAACCAGAATGAATTGGAAAACCTTCTCGCGCGGAGGCGCGGAGAGTGTCTGCTGATGGAAGTTGGTCGGACTCTCCCGTGACTCCAAATCGCTGGGCACTGCGCGCCTCCGTGGTTGAATCGATCAGCGCGGTAGGCCGAGGATTCGCTCGCCGATGATGTTGCGCTGAATTTCCTTGGTGCCGGCGGCGATGGTCGCCGAGAAAGCCAGCAGGTAGTGGAAGACCCAGGAACTGCGCGTCGCCGCCGACTCGCCGTCGCCGCCCCAATCCATGATGCGCGGGCCGAAGATATCCATCGCCAAGGCATACACGCGCTGTTGCAACTCAGAGAAGAAGAGGCGAATCAGCGAAGCTTCCGCACTCGGCATGCCGGTACGAGCCGTACGGCTGACACTCCGGTAGGTCATCGCGCGCAGTGCCGCGACCTCGGCGCGAATGCGCGCCAGGCGGCGCGCGATCTCGTCGTCCTCGAGCGCCATCTGTCGCTGCGACGCACCGAGCAGCGGCGTCTCACGCGCCAACGCCACCAACTCGTCGACGAGACGGGCGAGTCTCACTTGTTCGGCGAGAAAGGCCGTGCCGCGTTCGAAGCTCAGCGTCGACATCGCCACCTGCCAGCCGGCGTTCATGGCGCCGACGATGTTCGCCCGCGGGATCCGCACCTCATCGTAGAACACCTCGCAGAACTCCTCGTGGCCGGCGATCGTGCGAATCGGGCGGATGTCTATACCCTTGAGGTCCATCGGACAAATCACCCAGGAGATTCCCTTGTGCTTGGGGGCATCGGGATCGGTGCGCACCAGCAGCTCCTGGTATTGGGCAATGTTGCCGAAGCTGGTCCAGATCTTCTGCCCGGTCACCACCAACTCGTCGCCGTCGATGACGGCGCGCGTCTGCAGGGCCGCCAGATCGGAGCCGGCTCCGGGCTCGGAGAAGCCCTGGCACCAGACCACCTCGCCCTTGAGGATCTTCGGCAGGTGATACGACTTCTGCTCATCGGTGCCGCAAGCCATGAGAGTCGGCCCGCCGTGCTTGAGCCCGACGAAAAGCGTCGTCGGGTCGGGCGCTTCGGCGCGGGCGAACTCCTCGTACCAGATGACCTGTTCCATCAACGACGCGCCGCGGCCACCGTACTCGACGGGCCAGTTGATCCCCGCCCAGCCGGCGTCGAACATTGTGCGCTGCCAGGCCTGGTCGAAGTCGCGCCGCTCGCGCGGATCTTCACCGCGCTGCTCGAATGGCGGCTTGTTGGCGTCGAGCCAGGTGCGCGCCTCGCGACGAAACCGCTCTTCCTCCGGCGTGAACTGGAGATCCATAGCGGGCCAATATGCGATCTGGAAATGGGGGAATGCAACCGAGCCACAGACGGGCTCGGTTGTGGCGATCAGCGTTCAAGCCTCAACAATCGTCGCCCCGGAGCCAAGTGCGGGGCTGACGGCTGACAGCTGATAGCTGACGGCTGACGGCTGACGGCGAAAAGCTTCGCGACGCCACGCCGCGTAACTGTTCTCCAGGAAGCGGTGTACCGCGTTGATGGTGTGCCCTGTGCGCAGCGAGTGGAAAACATCGAAAGAGTGCTGCGCGCCGGGTAGCTCGGCGTAGAGAACCGGCTGGTGTGATTCGCGGCGCAGCGCCGCGACGAAGCCACGGGCGTTTTCGACGGGCGCCAGCGAGTCGTGCGTACCGTGAATGACAAAAAAGGGCGGCGCGCCGGCGTGCACGTGCGAAATCGGTGACGCCGTCTCCCAGATTTCTCGCATCTCGCCGAGCGGTACCTTCATGACGTAGCGCTGCAGGTAGCCTTCCATCGACTGCCGGCCGAACGCACCGTCGCGGTCGAGGAAGTCGTAGACGCCATATAACGGCACACACGCGGCGAGCGCGGTGTCGACTTCCTCGAAGCCCGGTTGATACCTCGCATCGCTGGCGGTGAGCGCCGCCAGTGATGCGAGGTGGCCGCCGGCCGAACCGCCGGTGATGGCGATGAAATCAGGATCGAGGCCGTACTCGCGGCCGTGCCGCCGAATCCAGGCGATAGCGCGTTTGACGTCGACGAGGTGGTCGGGAAACGTCGCCGCCGGGCTCAACCGGTAGTTCGCCGCGACGCAGGCCCAGCCGCCGGCCGCCAACAGATTCATCAGCGGCCCGGCTTGGTGCCGCTTGTCGCCGGTGCTCCAGCCGCCGCCGTGTATCTGCAGCAGCACCGGTAGCGGTTGATCGATCCGTTGCGGTCGATACAGATCGAGATGATGCCGCTTTCCGCCTTCACCGTAGGCGATGTCCCGCACGATCTCGACGCCGGGTCGACACATGCGAAATGGATTGACCAGATCGACGTACGGCACGTACGAGCGCACCCTGCCCAACTCGCCAGGACTTTCATCGGCGCGCCCGAGTCCGTCGCGCAGGGCCGCACGCAGAACCGGCTCCGCCCGCGACGCGCGGTATTGGGCGACGCCGAGGACGAACCACGACACAACCAGGAAACCGAGTCCCATCCAACCGACCGGCGAATCGAGCGCGCCACCGCCGACGAGAGCCAATGCCGCTATCGCCTGCGCCACGGCGACGTGCGGCGCCAACTCGCCGATCAACCAGCCGACGAGGAAATACGGCACGACGAACGGGCCGATATTTCTGCCGCGCGCCGCTACCACCAGTGACAGCAGAGTGCTCGCGATGCCGAGACCGAGGAGCGCGGAACTCATCCGAATACCTTGCGCCGAGCAAATGGTGGAAACAAGCGGGATGTTCGACCTGATCCGCCAGTACTCTCACCGCGAAGAAGACGTAGAATGAGGGAGGCCAGGGCGACGCAAAGTCTGCCGCGTCCGCTCTCGAGGAAGTAAGTTGGCTGCCGCGCGGCACGACCTCCCGTGTTATAGCGTCATTCCGGCGAAAGCCGGAATCCAGGGCGGGGGTCGGCTGGACCCCGGCTTTCGCCGGGGTGACGAATTTGACAAATCTCGGACATTGTCCGTCGCCCGGTGAGGGAGGCTGACAGCTATTTTCCTTTGCGCTGGCAGCGTGTTACTCGTGGCGAATTGCCAAACTTGGAGGCCTGCCCGATGCAAGAGAAGATCCTGCGCGTCAACATGACGAAGCTCACCGTCGCGGATGAACCGTTTCCCGACGAGTGGAAGTTCTGCGGTGGCCGCGGCCTGTCGGCGAAGATCCTGCTCAAAGAAGTGGATCCGAGCTGTGACCCTCTCGGTCCCGACAACAAGGTAGTCCTCGCCCCGGGAGTGCTGTCGGGCTCCATCGCACCGACCTCGGGTCGCATGAGCGTCGGCGGTAAGAGTCCGCTGACCGGCGGCATCAAGGAAGCGAACTCGGGCGGCCAGGCGGGGCAGAAGTTGGCGCGCCTCGGCTACAGGGCGATGATCATCGAGGGCAAGGCGGCCGATCCAGAAAAGCGATACATGGTCGTCGTCAACCCCGAGGGGTCGAAGATCGAGGAGTGTCCCGAATTGAAGGGCCTGCGCACCTACGCCGCTTCGGAGAAGATCGCCGAGAAGTTCGACAAGCGGGCGGCCTTCGTTCTCGTCGGACCGGCCGGCGAAAAGGGCTTCACCGGCGCCAGTGTCGCCTTCACCGACGAAGGTAATCGCCACCCGGCGCGGCACGCCGCGCGCGGCGGCCTCGGCGCCGCCATGGGCGTCAAGGGACTGAAGGCGGTGGTCGTCGACGACACCGGCACCAAGGCGCGCATGCCGCAAGACATGAAGGCGTTCAAGGAATACGTCGGCAGCTTCACCAAGGCATTCAAGGAAGGACACAACCTCTTCGAGTTCGGCACCTCGACCACCGTGCCGCTGGCCAACATGTTGCACACCTTTCCGACGCGCAACCGCCGGGAAATGCAGTTCGAACACGCCGACAAGCTCGACGGCGCCAACATCGTGCAGAATTTCGAGAAGCGCGGCGGCGGCATGCACCACTGCATGACCGGCTGCATCGTCTCCTGCTCAAACGTCGTGCACGACGAGGCCGGTGCATACGTCACCTCCGCGCTGGAATTCGAAACGATCACCTTGTGCGGATCGAACTGCGCCATCAGCGACCTCGACAAGGTGGCTATCATGGACCGCCTCTGCGACGAGCTCGGACTCGACACGATCGAAACCGGTGGCGCCATCGGCCTGGCGATGGATTGCGGCGCACTCGAGTTCGGCGATGCCGACGGCGCCATCGCGCTGATGGAGAAAATCGACAAGGGTGATCCGCTCGCCGAGGCGATCGCCAACGGCGTCGTCGCCGTCGCCAAACACTTCAAGTCCGACCGCATTCCGGCCATCGGCGGTCAGGGACTGCCGGCATGGGAGCCGCGCACCCTGCCCGCCACCGCGCTGACCTACATGACCAGTGCCATGGGCGCCGACCACACGGCGGGCCTGGTCATCGGCACCCCAGCCGACCCGGCTCTCGGCTCGCAGAATGCGCAGATCGTCAATGCACTGTGCGACTCGAGCGGCTTCTGCCAATTCCAGGGGCCGCGCATCGACGACATCCGCAGCCTCTACAATGCGATGTACGGTGCCGAATTGACCTTCGAGCAGGCGGCCGACCTCGGTTGGCAGTGCATGCAGGACGAGTGGGAGTTCAACAAGCGCGCAGGCTATTCAACCGACGTACCGCAATGGCTGCGCACCGAGAAGATCCCGTCGAACGACATGGCGATCACCGCGACGGACGACGACGTCGCCCGCGTCTTCCAGCGCTACCCGATCGGCGACGAACTGCGTACGATCAAGGCCGTCGGCTGAGCCGAATTCACCGCGGCGGGGGCGACACCTCCCCTGCCGCGGTGGCGTCACACGGTACCCATGTCGACGATCGACCTGCAGACTCGTTACCTCGAAGCGGAGCTGCGCGATCGCATCTTGCGGGTTCGCATCAACCGCCCGCACAAGCGCAACGCGACGACTCAGGACATGTACCGCGGCCTCAAGCGAGCCGCCATCGTCGCCGACGGCGATGCCGAGATCGACGCGATGCTGCTCACCGGAACCGGTGACTCGTTCGGCTGCGGAGGCGACATGAGCGGCGAGATGGAGCACCCGGATGTGCTCAACGCCGAGCTCGACCCCACCGAACACTTCCCCTTTCGCCACTTCGAACAGTGCCGCAAGGTGATCGTCGCCGCCGTCAACGGACTATGCCACGCCGGCGGCCTCGACCTCTGCCTACATTGTGATGTCATCGTCGCTTCCGACCGCGCCACGTTTCGCGTTCCCGAGCTGTTGCGCGGAGCACCGGAGCCGTGGATGGCAGCCCGCCTGGCGGCGTTCGTCGGTCTGGCCAAGGCCAAGTACCTGCTGTTCACCGCCGCCTCGATCGATGCCGCCGAAGCGGAACGGATCGGTCTCGTCGGCGCCGTCGTGCCGCACGCGCAGTTGGACGAGAAAGTCGAATGGATCCTCGAGCAGATCCGGCTGACCGGACCGCGCGCGCGCATGTTGGTCAAGGACGAGATCAACCGCCACCTGCCCGCCGCCGACATGAACGTCTTCCGCCGCGAACTCATGTCGCCGGAGATGGCCGAGGGAATGACGGCATTCCTGGAAAAACGCCCGCCGCGCTGGCCCCGCTGATCTCACTACTGTCCACATGGCGCGTCGCGCCATGTGGAGACGCCACCGGTGAAACGAGCGCGCATCCTCGACAAGCGCTCCAGAAGGCAGCCGCGTCACGCTGCTTCGACGGTTCGGCGTGGCTAAACGTGTCGAGCGTGATGCAGATCCGCGAGTGCCCGAGCATCTCCTGGACGACCTTCGGATGAAAGTCTTCGTGCAAGTGCGAAGTCGCAGCCGGGGAGAATCTTCTGCCGCTGGCAGGTGCTGCAGATCCGCTACTTAGCCAGGACACAGTGAAATTTCGCTACCCAACTGTCTCACTCTCATTATCACAGAGGGAGCCCTGAGGATTTCCATAGTCGACGGCAACTCGCCCAGTGCGGCTTCGGTCCGCCAGATCCTCGATCAACGCAACGCCGCCCTCGGTAAACCACCACCGATCGCCGTCACCGTCCCCGACGACCCACGGCTCACCCAGATCGCCGTCAGACCCCACTCCCTGGCCAGCTACGACTCTCTGGCTGACGGCAAAGACAACGACATTGCCCCG
This sequence comes from Thermodesulfobacteriota bacterium, assembly GCA_041743795.1. Taxonomy (GTDB): domain Bacteria; phylum Desulfobacterota; class Binatia; order HRBIN30; family CADEER01; genus CADEER01. The sequence continues at coordinate 6,704 of JBGTMF010000017.1, forward strand.
CCGATCGAAACCGATGACCACGCCACTGCCCCGCCAACCAAGAAGGATGAAGACGATGCATGACCCCACGCTTCCCTCAGACCTGCGGGTGAGCCTGCGCCAACTCGGCCTGTGGGGCCTGCTCGCCAACTGGAGCGAGGTCCACGATCAACCGTGGCTGCCCACGGTCATCAATTACGAGCTCCACGAGAGGCAACGACGATCCCTCGAACGCCGTATCAACAACGCCCGTCTAGGCTCCTTCAAGCCCTTCGCCGACTTCGACTGGAAGTGGCCCAGCTCGATCGATCAGAACCTGCTGCGCGAGCTCTTCTCGCTCGATTTCATCGAGGAGTGCTCCAACGTCGTGATCGTCGGTCCCAACGGCGTCGGCAAAACCATGCTCGCCAAGAACCTCGCCCAGCAGGCACTGCTCGCCGGCCATAGTGTTCGCTTTACCTCTGCCTCCGAGATGCTCCACGACCTCGCCGCCCAGGATTCCTCCGCTGCTCTCTCCAGGCGACTACGCCGCTACTGCGGCCCAGAAATGCTCGTCGTCGACGAGGTAGGATATCTCTCCTACGACACCCGCTACGCAGACCTCCTCTTCGAGGTCGTCACACGCAGGTATCAATCTCGACCAATCGTACTCACCACCAACAAGCCCTTCCAGCAGTGGGCCGACGTATTCTCCAACGCCGGATGCACCGTCACTCTCGTCGATCGCCTCGTTCACCGCTCCGAAATCGTCGAGATCAAGGGCGATAGCTACAGACTCAAAGAAGCCAAAGAACGATCCGCCTCCAAGGCCTGCGCACGTAAACGCAAATCAAAGAATCCTACCGAATAACCCATCGCCAAATTCACGCGCTTTCTCGTCATCGAAAACAGTCCTAATGAGACGTGCGCAACGTTCTTGATATAGATGGGTACGTTGTCGTTTACGGCAACAACGCTGTCCTCGATGTCTTCGACGCTCTCGACGAAGCCCAGGCCGCGAATGAAGTACTCGGCCTTGTTGATTTCGATGGTGCGGGCACCGACGTCGATATTCGACATTTTGACGGCCATGAAAATATCGTCGATGCCGACACGCGCGGCCCGCATGGCATCGGGGTCGACGTCGATTTGATACTCCTGTACGAAGCCGCCGATCGACCCGACTTCAGAGATCCCCTCTGCCGATAGCAGCGAATATCGCACATACCAGTCTTGAACCGTGCGCAGCTCGTGGAGGTCCCAGCCACCAATCGGCTCGCCGTCGGGATCGCGACCTTCGAGGGTGTACCAGAATACCTGGCCCAGAGGCGTCGCATCCGGGCCAAGTGTCGGCGTCACGCCTTCTGGCAAGGTTCCCGCCGGCAAGCTGTTCAGCTTCTCCAGCACCCTCGTGCGCGACCAATAGAATTCGACGTCTTCGTCGAAGATGACGTAGATCGTGGAAAACCCGAAGAACGAGTAGCTGCGGACCGTTTTTACGCTCGGCACTCCGAGCAAAGAGACCGTCAGCGGATAAGAGATCTGGTCCTCGACGTCCTGTGGCGAGCGGCCCATCCACTCGGTGAATATGATCTGCTGGTTCTCGCCGATGTCGGGGATCGCATCGGTCGGTACGGGACTGCGCGGCAACGCGCCGACTTCCCAATCGAACGGCGCCACCAGGACGCCCCAACCGATCACCGCGATCACTACGAGCGCAACGATCAGCTTGTTCTCCAGGCAGAAGCGTATGACCTTATCTACCATCGACGATGCTGTCGTTCTCTAGTGTTGCGAATGAATGTCGTCTTGTTCGGTTGCGATTCCCATCCGTTCTCGCATCCGCCGCATGTGTCCCTTCAGTAAGAGGAAGACGCGGTCTGCTTCCGCGAGTTGCCGCACTGCACGCCCTTCGACTGCGTCGTTTCCCAGTAGCATGGCGAACTCCTTCCACTGCATCCGGGCGTGGCCGGTCAGCGGTGCGTCATCGATGTCGTCAAGGGCCTGGCTGATCTGGGCGAATGCCGTGGTGGTATTGCTCAGGTTCTGTTGCTGAACCGCCTGAACGACGAGTTCGTAGGCCGCTTCGAGACCGCGCATCTGACGACGGAATTCAGCGGGAAGCGCCGTCTTCTGTCCAGCCCGATCATCGCCTGGTTTTTTGGCAACCGCTCCTCCGCTACCGTGGTCGTGACCGCCCCCGCCGCCTCCCTCGGGCGTCATCATGCTCGGTTTGCCCTGGATCTGGATTTCGGCGTCGATCTTGAAGTTGCCATGCGTAACGACCAGTTCACCGTCACGCAGACCGTGTGCGACAAGATAGTTACCACCGGCCCGTGGACCCAGCACGATTTCGCGGCCTTCGAATGTCGGTCGAGAGGGCGGGGAGAACTGCTCGCGGGCCTGGTTCATCGTAGTTTCGATCTTTGCGAACACCTGCTCGGCCTCGGTGGTCGACGTAAAATTTTGACCGGTCAACCGGAGGCAAAGTCGTAACTTTTGTTGAGGATTCGGAAACGCAGAGCTGGGGCGAAAGATCCATTTGCAGCCCGGTCTACTTCTTCAACGGGCTGCTAGTGTCCTGAGTTGGAAGTTCGTTGCATTAGTCGGCGAGCAATTGGCGCCTGTGCCAAGGCGCGACGACGAAGGAATATTTGTAATATTTCGAGGAGGAGCAACGCCGGCATGGGCGCCAAGGGCCGCCGAATAATGTG
>JBGTMF010000018.1:0-2991 GCA_041743795.1 Thermodesulfobacteriota bacterium
CTTTGTCGTGTTTGGCCTGGCACACTTCGACCACATTGTGCGCGAGTTCGTCGACTACTACAACCATGCTTCATACTGCCACACCTCGCTATGTGCTTGAAAAGCCGAGAGATTTTTGTCGTGCGTCTGGTTTCGCGGGGGCGCCGGTTCGACTGTGAGCCCGTTCGACGAGAGCAATGGCCGCTGGTGATTGTAGGTCTGAGCGATGAATGACCCAAGGTCCATCGGGAAGTGGATGCTCGCCGGCGATATCTCCGCGCTCGATGGCCACTCGCAAGGTGCGTGGGCTGACGCCAATCAGGGCAGCGGCCTCATTCAGCTTGAGCCAACCTTCGTCGACACAGGAAAAGCACGGAATTTTGTTCCGGGTCCGCAGCGATACGACTCGTTCGCGTGTCCAGCGGTTGCCACGCCCCGTCTTCAGGCCGTTGCGATTGAGTACGCCGGCGATCACATCGTCGGAACAGAGGCGGGCCAGGCTACGCACCGCCGTCACAATGTCTTTGGATGTGTGGTTCACTTGACCGCGGCGCCGTCGCGGATGCCGCACCTCGGTATGAACGCCCCCCTTCCAATGGATATAGAGGACGACCTCGGCGGCTTCTTGGTCGACGTCGGCGACTACCTCCTCGATGAGCGTTCGGACGATCCGCTTTTTGAGCCGAGCATCGGCACCAGGAGAGTTCCAGACATGCTCCAGGTCGCTGGCCAGATCGAAGAACTCCTCGACCGTGGCCGTCGATTCAGCACGGCCCGAGTCATGCTCGCCAAGACGCAGCTCGAACGCTCGCACCCGCTGGAGGGCCGAATTCCAGCGGCGTTCCAGCTCGTCCGCCACCAATCGGTTGTCAGGATCACAAGCGTCGAACTGTTTGCGAGCTCGCTCGGCGGAGTAGCGAGCCGCTTCCAAGTCCCGCTGGAGCGCTTCCCGAACGTCGTCACGTTGCTGCTGTTCTTGTTGACTTGCCAACACGGCCGCCTCCAACGCGGCAGGGCTCACTACTTCCAGCACCTGACGACCGACTTCCCCATCGACGGCAATTCCACCGAACGCAATGCACTTCGGTTCGCCCTGGTCCAACCAGCCTCGCACACAGCAATAACGCAGCATGTCGTGCCGCCGCCCCGTGTAACGGACCGTCAGTTTGCGGCCGCAACGGCGGCAACGCAACAGGCCGGTCAAGAGTGCGGCGCCTCGTTTCGGCGCGCCAGAGCCTTCGCCGTGCATGGAGTTCGCCGCAATCGCACGTCCGATGCGCTGAAACTCGTCCCAGTCAATGTAGCCGTCATGGGCTTCAGGAATCAATGCATGCCACTGGTCGCGTGGCTTACGGCGGGACCGCTTGGTCGTCGCCCCCTCGTGGAAATGGGTCGTATGTTCCGTCATCCCGTAGGCATAAGCGCCGCCGTACACGGGGTGAGTGAGAATGCGGTAGACGGAGGCGTAGGCGGGGCGTCGCCAAACCGTGGAACCGTCCGCGCGACGCACCGGGAGCTGCAAATCTTCCTCGAGGAACCACAACAGTGTCTGTCGCACCGTCCCGAGCTCCCGAAATTTGCGATAGACCAATCGAATTGCTTCCTGCACCCGCAAGTCAGGATCCTTCTCCAGGCGTCCGTCCTCGGTTTTCTGGAAGCCAACCGGCGCCGACACGATCAGCTCGCCGCGACGAGCCTTCTCGCGACGTGCTTCAACCGACCGCTGCCGCAGCAGGTCCAGTTCGTACTCGTTGAGACTTCCCTTCAACCCCAGCAGCAACCGATCATTGCTTTGCCGCGGTGCGTACACCGTCTCCTGGTCCACGAGCAGCGTGTCGACGATGCGACAGACCTCAACAAGCTGCTGCCATTCGCGACTGTTGCGCGCGAAGCGGGAGACCTCGCGGGCGGCGACGGCGCCCACCTTACCGAGACAGACGTCCGCCACCATCCGCTCAAAGCCGCTCCGCTGTACGCCTCCCGCAGCCGACCTTCCCAGATCTTCATCAATGATTTCGATCTCGCTCCAACCAAGCAGCTCCAATCGCTGGCGCATGGCGTACTGGAGCCGTTGGCTCTCTTGGTTATGGAGAACTTGATGGAGCGACGACTGCCGCACGTACAGCACCGCTTTCCGCGCCAGATGATGGGCCAGGATCTTGTCACTCATCGCTCGCCTCCCTGCCGCGTTCGGCCGAGAGATGGGCATGGACAGAAGCCCGGAGCATCCTCGCCACGAGGCTCAGCGTCTTGCGCTGGATCTCGGTCGAGAGATTCTCCCAGCGCGGCGTCGCAGGCCGAGGTCGGAACAGGTGAAGTTGTTGGAAGCGTACGAACTTCGGTCGCGTGGGCATCGGCATCTCCTTTCAGTACGGAAGGACCATGCCGATCTTCTACCGCATCGAGCGATTCGCCGCGCCGATGCACCTCCAGCAACCACTGCAAAGATCGCAGATCGTCGACACCGACTACCGGGCGGACAGCCAGTCGCCTACGGCAACACGCGGCCCGGTCAAGCATCCATTGCGGCAGTTCGAGCGTCCGGCCCGACTCGTCCGATTCGAGCCGGCAGCGGAAAACGGCGCGATCGTTGCGCGTCATTCCCTCGACAACTTGCACCTGGCGACCTTGCCAGGGATGCCACATGTAGCAGACTTCCCGAAGTACGACATTATGGGTCTTGCGTTGATGAGTTCTACCACGATTGCCGGCCGCATCAAGGAATTGGCAACCGGCTGATCGGCGCGGAAGATTCCGACGGTCCACCATTGATTGAGTCTGTCGAACAACTCGAGTGCGAGTCGCGCCTCGGCGGGCTGCTGAAGACCTATCGTCGCGCCGCCTGAAATCAGCCGGTCTTCCATCGGCACAAGCCAGCCGCAGGTCGCCGGTGCGCGCTCGTCCTTGGATTTGGCAATTCTGAACCGGGATTTCGGACGCAGGCTGCCACTTTGCGGACGCAAACGGTTCGAGAATCACAGCACAACTGCGCTCGCGAAGTGCCGAACAGGC
>JBGTMF010000019.1:0-1839 GCA_041743795.1 Thermodesulfobacteriota bacterium
TGGCGCCTGTGCCAAGGCGCGACGACGAAGGAATATTTGCAATATTTCGAGGAGGAGCAACGCCGGCATGGGCGCCAAGGGCCGCCGAATAATGTGACGAATCTCTGACTCAGGACACTGGCCGCCGCGGATGGATCCGGCAAGCCGATCGCGCTATGCATCTCGTTTTCCCCCGCAGACGGAGAACGACATGGCAGAGCATGGGTTTTGGAGTTATGCGCAGCGCGCGCCGGAGAAACTGGCACTGGTCGATCCAGAGGAGCGCGCCTGGTCGCGCGGCGAGTTGCTGGCACAGTGCAACCAATTGGTGCACGGGCTGCGCGATCTGGGGCTACGGCACGGCGACGTCGTAGCCATCGACGCCGTCAACTGCGCCGAGTACTTCATCACCGCCCTCGCCTGCACGCAGGCCGGCTGGTACCTGACGCCGGTCAACTGGCATCTTGCGCCGCCGGAGATCGCCTATATCGTCCGCGACTCGGGCGCCAAGGCCTTCATCGGTCACCATCAGGTCGCCGACGCCTGCGTCAAGGCGGCCGACGAGATCGACTTCCCGGCCGAGGCGCGCTTCGCCATCGGCGCGGTGCCGGGGTTTCGCCCGTTCACCGATCTCATCGCCGGCTATCCCACCGAGTTGCCCGGCGATCGCGCCTCCGGCGCCGTCATGAACTACACCTCCGGCACCACCGGCAATCCCAAAGGCGTCAAACGAGCCCTGCCGCCGGCGGAGATCGAGCCCGACGTCGTCGCCGGCTTCTACGGCTTGTTCCTGTCGATGTTCGGCATCCAGCCGGAGGACGGCAACGTGCACATCTGCGGCTCGCCGCTCTACCACACCGCCGTGTTGATGCACTCGTCGTCGGCCCTGCACTTCGGCCACGCCGTCGTCCTCATGGACAAGTGGACCCCCGAGGACATGCTGCGCCTGATCGACAAATACAAATGCACGACCAGCCACATGGTGCCGACGCAGTTCAATCGATTGCTGGCGCTGCCCGATGAGGTGCGCGCGCGCTACGATTGCTCGTCGACGCGCACGATGATCCACGCCGCGGCGCCCTGCCCGCCCGAAATCAAACAGCGCATGCTCGATTGGTGGGGCGATTCGATCTACGAGTACTACGCCGCCACCGAGGGCGGCGGCACCATCGTCACGCCGCAGGAGTGGCGTCGCTATCCCGGCACTGTCGGCAAGGCCTGGCCGACCGCCGAGATCCGCATCTTCGACGACGACGGCAAAGCCGTCGCCTGCGGCGAGCGCGGCACCGTCTTCATCCTACTCGGCGAGACCACCAAGTTCGAATACAAGGGCGACGCGCAGAAGACGCGCAGCAACCGCATCGAAACCGACGACGGCAAGACCTTCTTCACCGTCGGCGACATCGGCTATCTCAACGACGAGGGCTTTCTTTTCCTCTGCGATCGCAAGATCGACATGATCATCTCCGGCGGCGCCAATATCTATCCAGCCGAGATCGAGTCAGAGCTGCTGTCGCATCCGAAGGTGGCGGACGCCGCCGTGTTCGGCATTCCCAACGAAGACTGGGGCGAAGAGGTGAAGGCGGTCATCGAGCCGGCGCCCGGTGTGGAAGCGGGCCCGGCGTTGGCCGACGAGATCCTGGCCTTCTGTGCCGGCCGTTTAGCGAAGTACAAGCAGCCGAAGTCGATCGACTTCATCGAAGTGATGCCGCGCGACCCGAACGGCAAGCTCTACAAGCGCAAGCTGCGCGATCCGTATTGGCAGGGACGAGAACGCGCTATCTGAAGAGGGCTTGAGGGTCTGGGGGCTTGGGGACCTGGCCCCCGGCCAGCACCACGGCGGGCGGCTTCACGCGACAC
>JBGTMF010000020.1:0-4802 GCA_041743795.1 Thermodesulfobacteriota bacterium
GGGGCGCGGATCCGCCGCGGCGACGACCCCGCCCTGCTCCGGGGGGCCGAACACCGTCGGCAATTCAAGCAGGCCGATCAACCCATCCGCGGCCGGGGTGGCAGGCGGAATCGGCGCGTCCGTGGTGAACCGCTCGCTTCCCGCTGGCGTGTCGGTGTCGCCGGCCGCGCAGGGGCAGCTACCGCCGCACGCCTGGCGATATTGCGCGTAGGCTGTTTGCCCGTCTTGCGCCTGCTCGTGGTAGCGCAGAGTGGATGATTCGACATCGAAGATCAGATCGCTGAACACCGCTCGTCCCCACATGATGCGCAGGAAGATCAGCCTTTCATTGAGCCAGCGCGGCTGGATCGGCGCGCCGACATTCTCGATGAGCAGCGTCGGCCGCTGTGGCTGCCCGGTGTCGACCACCACCCCGGCGCCCCAGGGGCCGGGTTTCGAAGTGTCGGGATTGCGCACCCAGAAGCGATGGCGACCTGCGGGAGCGACCGTCTCGCGCCCCGGCGGTATGACCGAAGCGGGCCCTTGGATCAGGTGTAGGCGATTCGCCAGATCCGCCGGTGGCGCGCCGCTGTGAAAGATGCGCGGTCCGTCCCAGCAAGCAGGGTCGGTGTGAGCCGGCGCCGTTCCGGCGATCGCGCCGAGAAAAACCGGTGCGAACAGTGCGCTGAGTACGTGGTACAGGCGCGAGAAGGAGAGTGGTCGCCCCGGATCGAGGCGCTGAATCGGCCGACTAAACGTGTTCACAGTTCGGCAGGCAGGCTCGTGGTGCCGGTACGGGCACCGTGTTTGGCTCGCATGTGGGACCTCGTCGCTGCTGCGCGCTCGAGCGAGTCGGTCTCCCAGCGCAGCCGGAGTTCGGCGGAGGGCGGCGCGCCGCAGACGTCGTCGGGGATGCAGTAGCTGCGTTCGTCGAACGGGTCGTCGAAGTGGTAGCAGAATTGCCCTTTCGGGCACGAGTCCGGTTGGCACGTTTCGCGCCCGGCGCAGACGTTGGGCAGCACGCGGGTCCCATCGGGGCAGGCTACGTTCCAGCGCGCCAGGCATTTCGTCGCACAGTCCTGACGCGCGTGGAATCCGCTGCCAGTTATCGTGCACGGCGTGCCGACGGGCTTGCCGCAGGCGCCGAGGATTACAGCGGCGCAAACGAGCAGCGCCGCGTGCCGGCAAGTTTGTCGATTGCGCATCTACCTCAGCTTATCGTCGAATGAGTTGAAGGGATCCCAGGGGACGTTTCTGGCTTGTTAACTTTTTCCCGGCGGTATTACGAGCGCTCCAAGTCCCGCACGTCATCGACGCAGAGGAAAAGCAGGTGAGCGAGAACTCCGAGAGAGAACTCCGAGAAGAACTCCGAGACACCCATAGAGTTTGGCGGCGGGCCTTTGGCGCCGTGGGTGATCGGGGTGGCCGCGCGGCTGAACGCCGGCGTTCGGCACGAGCGGCCCCGCCCTCGTTTGACCCGAGTATTCCTCGCGCTTACGCTGCGATCGTAAAGCCGAAAGTCTACTTGGAAACCACGGAAATCAGCCTGCTCCAGTCCCTGCGCGGGGTGCCCGCGCTTCACGGCGTCGGCGGCGAAGGAGGACGCGAGCCTGCACGGCCTCGTTTGAAGGAGAACTTGTTTTGAACACGAATTGCGGCGCGAGCCGTCCGCTGCCGGTATCGGTTGATGACCTTTGTCCCGAGATCGTCGGTGAGTTGCTGGCGGCGCGCTCGCCTGGCGTGGTGGTGGAGGCGATCGAGATCGTCGCCACCAAACGCGCCGGAGAGGGAGTTGCGTCGACGGCCGATCGGGTGGTGTTGGAGGTTGGCTATGGCAGCGGCAGCGGCGTCGGATTGCCGCGTCGGTTGATCTTCAAGACGATGATTGCCAAGCCGGGCGCGCCCGCGACGATGTACGAGAACGAGGTCCGCTTCTACCGAGAGCTGCGTCCGGAGCTGTCGATCGAGGCTCCGGTCGTCTTCGCGAGTAGGTACGACCCGGACACCGGTCGGTTCGGTCTGTTGCTCGAAGACCTGACGGAGCGGGGCGCCCGATTTCCGTCCGCTCTGAGCCAGGTCTCGGTCGCGGAGATCCGATCGTTGCTCGATCAACTCGCCACCCTGCATGCCCAATTCTGGGATAGCCCGCGCTTCGCAGGCGATCTGTCGTGGGTCGCGACGCCGACGCGCGGCGGTATGGCGGACGTGTTTACCTCGATCGGTCTGGCGCTGATCGAGGACCAGGTAGCTCGCCATTCGTTCAAACGCGATCTGATCGCACCTTTGGGCCGCACCGTCGGTCAGATGTGGGGCCCGCTGTGGCGGGTTCAGGCCAGCCATGCCGAGTCCCCGGTCACGCTCCTGCATGGCGATACGCACATCGGCAACACCTATCTGCTGCCCGGCAGTCGCGGCGGCTTTTTAGACTGGCAGCTGATGGTGCGCGGCAGTTGGGCTCACGATGTGACCTATGTGCTCGTCACGGGCCTCGACACCGCGACCCGGCAGGCTCTGCAGGCGGAGCTGTTGGCGGAATACCTGGACCGACTCAGTGACCTCGGCGTCGGCGCGGTTCCGTCGTTCGACGAGGCCTTCCGGCGAATGCGCAGAGCGGCACTGTGGGGGCTGGTAATTGGCTGGTTGATCTGTCCGCCGGAGAACTACGGCGAAGAGATCACCGCAGAGAACATTCGTCGCACGGTCGCAGCGATCGGGGACCTCGAGACATTCGCCGCGATCGACGACTGATGGCGGCCCCAGCCGGATGAGGCAGCTACAGCACTCAATTGGACAGCCACTCAAGAGCCGCTGAGTTCCAACCAATTGGTCGGAATGAGTGGGCGTCTCGGACACGCGTCTCTGGCTATCGGAACCAGGTGGACACCAAGGGGCGGCGCTATCGTAACTTCGCGTCGGATGAGTTGTCGGCGATCTGCAGCGCGCGTTTGGCGAGCGGCTCGGCGGCGCGCATGGTGTTTTTGAAATCGTCGCCGAGGGTCTGCCCCTTGATGAAGCGGGCGTAGATGCCCTCGCTGATGATCGCCAGCTTGTAGAGGGCGAGCACCTGGTAGAAATCGATTGCCGAGACGTCGCGCCCGCTGCGCGCGGCGTATTCTTCGATCAATTCCCGGCGCCGCAGGAAACCGTCGAGCGCCGTGAAGGCCGAGGCGGTGCCGACGCTGCTGGTCGAGAAGTCGTCGTCCGGGTCGACCCAGTAGATGAGGCAGTAACCGAGGTCAGCGAGCGGATCGCCGAGCGTCGACATCTCCCAGTCGAAGACGGCGATGATGCGTCCCGGGTCGAGTGGATCGAGTGCCATGTTGCCGAGCCGGTAGTCGCCGTGCACGATGGTCGGCGGCGGTGACTGCGGCAGGGCCCGCTGTAGCCGTTCGATCAGTTGGTCGATTTCGGGCAATTCGGAAGTCTTCGACCGCTCCCACTGTTGCGACCAGCGCCGCACCTGCCGTTCAAGATAACCGTCCGGGCGGCCAAAGTCGTCGAGGCCGACGGCGCGGTAGTCGACGCTGTGCAACCGCACCAGCGTGTCGATCATCGCTTCGCACATGCGCCGTCGATCGACGGAGGTGGCGGCGTAGCCATGCGGTAATTCGTTGATGAGGACGATGCCGGGCGTGTAGTCCATCACGTAGAAGGGCATCTCGTTGACGGCGGTGTCGCTGCACAGGGCGATCGTCGGAGGCACGGGTACACCGGTGCCCTTCAGTGCCGTCAACACGCGGTACTCGCGCGCCATGTCGTGCGCCGTCGGCAGCACGTGCCCGAGCGGCGGCCGCCGCAGCACCCAGCTACGGTCGCCGCCGCGCACCAGGTAGGTGACGTTGGATTTGCCGCCGGCGATCAGCTCGAACGACAGCTCGACGTCGCCGCCGGGAACGTTCTCGCGAAAGAATCGCGAGACATTCTCGAAATGAACCCCTGGAACCTCGCTCCGCTGCCCCGGCATGCCAGCAGAATCTCCCAGATGCAGCGGCCCGAGACAACGGCGATCACCTTTGGGATCTGAGATTTTCCCTCTGGGATTGGCGAACGCGCAGACCGAATCGTTTCCCCTCGGGTGGGGATGATGTAGCGTCGGCCCTATGGACGGGGATCTTCGTGTCGACCGGTCTGCGTTCTCGGTAGTGTCGTTGAGACAACCTTCCGGAGACAAAGCGTACTGGGCGACCAAGTCCGGAGCCGAGCGTTTGGCGGCTCTCGAGCTGCTGCGACAGGTGCTCTATGACTACGATCCGGCTACCTCCCGACTTCAAAGAGTTCTTACGGTTACTAGCCGAAAGCCGAGTTGAGTACCTGGTCGTCGGCGGCTACGCGGTCGCTTATTACGGACACCCCCGCGCGACCGGCGACATGGACATCTGGATCCGGATGTCCGAGGCCAACGCCCTGGCAACCGAGAGAGTCCTGAAGTCGTTCGGCTTCGACCTGCCCGAAGTAGATGCCGCATTGTTCATGCGGCCCGACCAGGTGATCCGAATGGGAAATCCTCCCCTTCGACTCGAAATCTTGACGACGATCGATGGGGTCGAGTTCTCCGAATGCTATGAGCGTCGGATTGTGTCCGATATCGACGGGGTCCCGATTGTGTTCATCGCACTCGAGGATCTGAAGAAGAACAAGCGTGCTGCCGGCAGACCGCAGGATCTCAGCGACCTCGACCGGCTCTAGTGTCCTGAGTTGGAAGTTCGTTGCATTAGTCGGCGAGCAATTGGCGCCTGTGCCAAGGCGCGACGACGAAGGAATATTTGTAATATTTCGAGGAGGAGCAACGCCGGCATGGGCGCCAAGGGCCGCCGAATAATGTG
>JBGTMF010000021.1:0-2236 GCA_041743795.1 Thermodesulfobacteriota bacterium
CCGGCCGCCAGCCCCACCCCGACCGGCCGCGACGCGGCTTGTAGCGGCGACTGCGATGGCGACGGGAAGGTCGCCATCAACGAGTTGATCACCGGTGTGAACATCGCGCTCGGAATCCTGCCGACGACCGCCTGCCCGGCGTTCGCAAACGACCTCGGCGTCGTCGACATCGCCCAGCTCATCCGCGCCGTGAACCGCGCCCTCGCCGGCTGCGACGGCTCAGTGTAACGCCGGCGAGACACGAAGAGACGGGAGCTCGACAACGATGCCACTGCCTCGCGACTCCCGCCACCGCGCCGTCGCCCATCAGCTTCTATTGGAGCGCGAGCGCCGGGTGGCAAGCAATTCAAAGCGTTGACCGTTAAGGTGGCAATCGGAATCCCGTCCCCCGACCCTCGCCACAGCGGCGGATGTTCGGCCAAGAACACTGCGCCGGAACGGAACGTCGACGAAAGGCAACCAACGAGGTGAGTTCAAGTCAGTGAAGGGACGCTGGTCAGCGGTAAGAACACCTATCCGCGCGTGCGTTTGTTCCCGGCGGAGAATGCGCGCAAGATCGAGGGGTGGGAATTGCGAGTGTGCTGATAGCCGTCATGATCGTCTCGGCGGATCCCGCGATGAGCCGATCCGGTGTACCGCGTGATGGCAGTCGCTTCGTCAATCGGGCCGATCCGTGTCCGATGCCGGGCGGCGGCATGATAGGCTGGACGTTCTCCATCGGTGAGACCCGCGGTTGGTAGGCGTCCGCCGCGATTCGCAATTCCAAAGGAGTGGAAATGGACACGCTCGACAAGGACTTTCTCGCAGGGGTCTTCGATCACACCGGACCGCCCTGTCTGTCTCTCTACCAGCCGACTCATCGGCATCATCCGGATAACCAGCAAGATCCGATTCGCTTTGGCAACCTGGTCAAGGCACTGGAACAGTCGCTTTTGCAAAAGTTGGCCAAGGAGGAAGCCCGGCCGCTGCTCGATCCGTTTCTGGCTTTGGCCGAGGATCGCGAGTTTTGGAACCATACCCTCGACGGCCTGGCTGTGCTCGCGGCAAAGGATTTGTTTCGAGTCTATAAGCTTCAGCGGCCAGTGGCTGAATTGGCCGTCGTTGCGGACACGTTCCACACCAAACCCCTGATGCGCATTCTGCAATCCGCCGACCGTTATACCGTCCTCGGCTTGAGTTTGCAGGGAATTCGCCTCTTCGAGGGGAACCGCGACGCATTTGCCGAGATTGAACCGGCTGACGGTGTCCCGCGGACGATCATCGAGGCTCTCGGCGACGAGTTGTCCGAGCCGCACCAGACCGTCGCCTCCTACGGCGGGGTTGGCAGCGGGAGCTCTCCCATGCGCCACAGCCACGGTGGGAAGAAAGACGAGATCGACAGTGACGCCGAACGTTTCTTCCGCGCGGTCGATCGCGCGATCCTGGAACACCACTCGCAGCCGTCGCGCATGCCGCTGATTCTGGCGGCGTTGCCAGAGCACCATCATCGATTTCACCAGGTCAGCCGCAATCCGTTTCTAGTTTCGGAGAGTATCGATATACACCCGGACGCGCTGGCGTCGATCGACGAGCTGCGCGAACGGACCTGGGAGCTCCTCGAACCAAAATACATGGCGCGTCTGGGGGGATTGATCGAGCAGTTCGGTAGCGCCAAATCGAGTGGGCTCGCCGACGAAGATCTGGCACAGGTCGCCAAGGCGGTGACCGCAGGCAGGGTCGCCACGGTGCTCATCGAGGCTCGGCGTGAAATTCCGGGCAGGCTCGACTCCGCGACCGGCGACATCGAGTATGGTGACTTGGCAAATCCGCAGATCGACGATGTGCTGGACGATCTGGGTGCGCTGACTCTCAAGATGGGCGGAGAAGTCGTCGTCGTCCCCGCCGAACAGATGCCGACAGCGACGGGGATCGCCGCGATCTACCGGTATTGACGACTTCGCCGGCTTTGCTTCCGTCAGCCTCGAAGGAAATTCCAGACTCCGGGGCAATGGATTCCAGAAGGAAAATTCCAGATTCCAGAGCTTGGAATTTGCCTCTGGAATCTGGAATTCGTAATTCCAGGCCGCGCGCCGTCGACCTCGCCGTGCCGTTGTGGCATACGGCGCGCATGGAGCGAACTCTGCAAGCGAGGCGAGGGAAACGGCAATTCACGGCGGGCGCGGCACGTTTCACGGCGGCGCTGCTGGTCGCGCTGGCGCTGGTCGCCTGTGGCGACGACGACGACGTCGCCGCGGTC
>JBGTMF010000022.1:0-11576 GCA_041743795.1 Thermodesulfobacteriota bacterium
GGAGCGCGCGGCGTCGACGCGGCCGAAGCCGTGCGATTCGACGCGGTCGGCGAGGCGGCGCCAGTTGGCGGTAGCCCTCTCGGAGATCTCGCTCGAGGTGCTGACGAGGACGACACCGCGCAGCCTTTCGCCGTGGCTGAGGAGAAAGCGCTGCGCGATGACCCCGCCCATCGACAAGCCGACCAAGTGGACGCGCTCGATCTCCTGATGGTCGAGCACGCGCAATAGATCGGCGGCAAAGAGTTCGAGGTCGTAGGGGCCGGCGGGTTTCGAGCTCTTGCCGAAGCCGCGCACGTCCCAGCGAATGACGCGGTGGTGGACGCACAGGTGTTCGATGCAGGGATCCCAGAAGCGGTGATCATCGCCCAGTCCGTGCGTCAGCAAGAGCGGCGTGCCGCTTCCCTCGGCTCGCACGAAGAGCGCGGCACCTCCCGGTACGTCGACGTATCCCTCGAATTCCATGACGTTCGCCAAGGTAGCCGCGATCGGAGGAAAAATCACGACGGTAGCCTTCCGCTTAGTGGATCGGTTCGTCGGGGGAGGTCGGGATGAGTTCGATTGGGACTGAACTCGCGGGCAGGTCGGGTCGGAGGTTCGGTTGTCTTCGGCTCGCAGCACCGAATACCGCGCCGTTGACCGATCTCGGTGGCGCGCGCACTGTCTGCGCGTGCCCATCTCTGTCGTCATTCCCGCGCTGAACGAGGCGGACAACATCGCCGCGGCGATTCGGTCTTGCGCCGGCGAGGTCGGCGAGGTCGTCGTTGTCGACGGCGGCAGTGTCGACGCAACCACGGTGATCGCCGCGAGCGAAGGCGCCCACGTCATCTGCGCAGCTCGCGGTCGCGCCGCGCAGATGAACGCAGGCGCTGCGACCGTTTCCGGCGACATCGTCCTCTTCTTACACGCCGATACGCGCCTTCCCGCCGGATTCGATCGAGTCGTGCATGCCGCCATGCAAGATGCTGCCGTCGTCGGCGGCCGATTCGATATCGACCTGCAGCCGGGGTCGCCCTTGATTTGGCTGACGGCGCGCCTGATCAGTCTTCGTTCGCGGTTGTCTCGCATTGCCACCGGCGACCAGGCCATCTTCGTCCGTAGAGCGGTTTTCGACGCCATCGGTGGCTTTCCGGACCTGCCAATCATGGAGGATCTGGCGTTCAGCATCGAGCTCAAGCGCCGCGGCCGCATCGCCTGCTTGCGGCAGCGCGTCGTCAGCGACTCGCGCCGCTGGCGAAGCGATGGCGTCGTGCGCACGATCCTCTTGATGTGGACGATGCGCTTCCTCTATTTCCTCGGCGCGTCGCCGGTCTGGCTGCGCAAGCTCTACGCCGATACCCGGTGACGTGCGCTCCTGATCGGCGACCGTATTCTCGTATTCCGAGTCGGAGAGTCGTCATCAGGTTCGCCGGTCACGCCAGCCGCGACGACGCTCGGGGCGGCAGTCCCGCTTCGACGAGGGTTGAAAATGAGGCCGACGGGAGCTGTGGAAAACGGCGCAGAGTGCTCGTAAAATCAACGCCTTCGGTGTATAGTCCGGGCAATTTTCCCGCCGAGAGGGCAGTGAGTCATGCCGACACTTATGAAACCCACCAGCGCCAAACCGACGACCGACCGTCATCCGCTCGCCGGCACCGTGATGAGTGGTGCCGATATGATCGTCCAGGTGCTTGCCGACGAGGGCGTAGACACCATCTTCGGCTACAGCGGCGGTGCAATCCTGCCGACCTACGACGCCATTTTCCGATACAACGACGGACGCTCGGCCAACGACGAGATGCGGCTGATCGTACCGGCGACGGAGCAGGGCGCCGGATTCATGGCGGCGGGATACGCGCGGTCGAGCGGCCGTGTCGGGGTGTTTCTGGTGACCTCCGGGCCGGGCGCGACCAACGCGGTTACGCCGATTCGCGACTGCCAGGCGGACTCGATCCCCGTTGTGCTCATCTGTGGCCAGGTGCCGCGGGCGGCGATGGGAACCGACGCATTCCAGGAAGCGCCGATCTTCAACATCATGTCGTCGTGCGCCAAGCATGTGTTTCTCCTGACCGACGAGACGAAGATCGAGGACACTGTGCGCAGCGCGTTCGACATTGCGCGTAGCGGCCGGCCGGGGCCGGTGGTCATCGACGTGCCCAAGGATGTGCAGAACTGCATGGTCGAGTTCAGGGGCGAAGGTATGCTGCCGCTACCCGGCTACCGTGAGCGGGTGCAGAACGTCGGCCAATCGCGCCTGACGCAGGAGGAGATCGACAGCTTCTACCGGCTCTTGTTGGGCAGCAAGCGGCCGTTGATTTACGCCGGCGGCGGCGTCATCAACAGCGACGCTTCCGGCGTGCTGACCCGTTTCGCCAAGCGATTCCAGATTCCCGTCGTCACTACCCTGATGGGAATCGGCAGCTTCGACACCACCGACGAGTTGTCGCTACAGATGCTCGGAATGCACGGCACCGCCTTCGCCAACTACGCGGTCGAGGATTGTGATTTCCTGTTTGCGGTCGGCTCGCGCTTCGACGACCGCGTCGCCGGCAAGGTCAAGGACTTCGCGCCGAACGCGCGCACCGCCCATCTCGACATCGATGCGTCCGAGATCGGTAAGGTGAAGGTGGTCGACTGGTCGCACGTCGCCGATGCCAAGCGCGGCCTCTCGCAGCTCCTCAAGGGCGGCGAGAAGTTCAAGCCGGACTTCTCCGAGTGGGCGCAGCGGGCAGGACAGCTCAAGAAGCGGCACGCGCTCAACTACAATCGCGAATCCGACAACGTGCAGGCGGAGTATGTGCTCTCGACGCTGAATGAACTCACCGGCGGCGAAGCTTTCGTCAGCACCGGCGTCGGCCAGCACCAGATGTGGGCAGCGCAGTACCTCGACTTCAAGAAGCCGCGACTGTTCATGACATCGGGCAGTATGGGCACCATGGGCTTCGGCTTGCCGGCGGCAATCGGCGCGCAGCTGGCGAATCCCGGCGCGCTGGTGATCGACGTCGACGGTGACGGAAGTATCCGCATGAACCTCGGCGAGTTGGAAACGGTGACGACCTACGGCGTTCCGGTCAAAGTCCTGCTATTGAACAACATGGGCGACGGAATGGTGCGCCAGTGGCAGGATCTCTTCTACGCCAACCGCTACTCGGGCACCGACAAGACTCTTCACAAGAAGGACTTCGTCAAAGCCTGCGAAGCGGATGGCTTCGGCTTCTCGATGCGGGTGACCGAGAACAAGGAAGTGCGCAACGCCCTGAAAAAGTTCATCGAGTTCGACGGACCCGCATTTCTCGAGGTCATCGTCGATGCGACGGCTCACGTGTATCCGATGGTCGGTCCCGGGTTGGGGTACAAGGACATGATCACCGGCAAGTACATCCGCGGTCGCGCCGCCGAGGATGACGAAGGCGGCGGTGGCGGCGACACCAACCAGGAGCCGACCGGGTACTTTTAGGCTGACTCGCCACGGTCGTAGGCCAGCGCGGTCAACTCATCAGGCGGCGGCGGACGGCGCCGCGCGTCGACAGCAGCAGGAGCGCGGACAGTCCGAGTACGTAGGCGACGTCCCAGACGAGGATGAGGCTGAACTCGCCGCGGAACGCCGCCCTGGCGATTCGCACCGGGTGAAGAAGCGGTAGTATTTCGGCGACCCAGAGCCAGAATCCGGGCAGGCGCTCCGCCAGCGGGAAGAAGACATCCGAGAAGAGAAAGAGCGGAGTCAGGAAGAGCGTGAAGTAGAACGCGAACAGATCGATCGTCGGCACCCGCAGGGTGAATGCGAGTCCGATCGAGGCGAATAGCAATCCCGAAAGTGGGATCGCCGGGATCGCCAACAGTGCATACGGCAGCGGTGCGAGCCCGAAGCCTACCAGCACCGCGAAAAACGATGCGCCGTAGATGGAGGCGCGCGTTACCGCCCAGAGCACCTCGCCGAGCAGAATCTCGTCGGTGCCGATCGGCGTCGTCAACATGGCGTCGTAAGCCTTGTCGAAGGTGAGGCGGACATAGACGTTGTAGGTGGCCTCGAAGCTGGCGCCGTTCATGGCGGCGACGCAGACCAGGCCCGGGGCGAGAAACTCGGCGTACGACATGCCGCCCATCTCGCCGACATACACTCCGACACCGACGCCGATGGCGACCAGGTAGAGGACCGGCTCGAAGAAGTTCGGCAGCAGGTTGTACATCCAGGTGCGCGCGTACATCGATGCGTTGCGTCGCCAGACGGCGGTGGCGTGGGGTAGTGATACGCTCATGCGCCTCCCTCCAGGCTGGCGCCGGTGAGGTGCAGAAAGAGATCTTCGAGATTGGTCGGGCGGATCGTGCGCGTGCGTTCGTCATCGACACCGGCGGCGTCGAGGATGGCGTGGATGGCGACGGCGTCATCGGCATAGATGACCAGACGGCCACCTGCGCGGATCGTCTCCGTAGGCGGCGGCAGTTTGGCGATCAGCACGCGCTCGCCGTCGGCGCTGCAGTCGATTTCGATAGCGTGCCGCTGCAGGTGCTCGGCAATCAGCATCACGGGAGATCCGTCGGCGACGATACGTCCGCCGGACATGACCGCGACGCGATCGCACAGGCGCTGCGCTTCGTCCATGTAATGCGTCGTCAGGAGAATCGTTGTGCCGCTGGCACGCAGGTCGCGAACTTTCGACCACAGCGCCATACGCACCGCCGGATCGAGTCCGGTGGTCGGCTCGTCGAGAATCAGTAGTTCAGGCGAGTTCATCAGTGACAGGGCGATGGCGAGGCGGCGTTGGAAGCCGCCCGAGAGATTGCGCACCGGCACCTTCGCGTGCGAGCGCAATTCGAGAAAGTCGATCAAGTATTCGATCCTGTCGCTCAGTTCGGGCTCGCGCAGCAGGTGGTAATGGCCGAAGATGCGCAAGTTGTCGATCGGATCGAGCGCTTCGATCAGGACGTTGTCCTGTAGCGTCACACCGAGCCGCGATCGCACCGCGCGGGGGTCGCGATTGACGTCGATTCCGAAGACCTCGACGCGGCCGGCGCTCGGTTCGGTCGTACCGTAAACCATCCGCAGTGTCGTCGTCTTGCCTGCGCCGTTGGGTCCGAGCAAGCCGAAGCAGGTGCCCGCCGGAATCGCCAGGGTGACGTCGTCGACGACGGTGCGCTCGGCAAAGCGTTTACTTACGGCCTCGAGGCGGACGATCATCCCGCCGATTCTGACCGGCTAAACGCGGCCGTCAACCACGGTTGCCGCTTGGCGGCGGTTGCGAGTCCGGATCCGCTGGCGCGGACCCGGACTCGTCAGGAAGGATGCTCTACAGGCCGCAGGCGACTGGAGCGGCGCAGCTCTTGCCGACGAACCGCCGGCCGTTGCTGCCGTCCCTGCCGTTGTGCGGTCCACAGGCCAAACACATCGGGTTGTCGACGTTGTTGAAGAGAGCGTCGACCGTTCCCTGCGAAACACCTTGGATGAGGTCGTAGTCCAGGGTGGACGGACCTCGTCCCTGCAAGACCGCCTTCAGCACGCCCGCTCGCCAGACCACAGTGCGCGCCGTACCGACGGCTAGGGTCGAGTCGCGGTATCGGTATCCCCTGGGGTTGTTCTGGTTGCCGAGCAGCTTCCAGTTCTCGCACGGGAGGTCCGTCGCGTGGCTCTGCCCCGACGTGGTGCTGGCGATCGTGATGGATGCCTTGACGGTACCGTTTGGCGCCATGTTGCAGCGCGGATCGCCCGGCGAGCCGGGTGCCGGGAATCCGATTGCCGCGTCCTTGCTGAGAACCGTGATCCTTCGCTTCGACTCGTTGTCGTAGCGATTGTCGGCGATGACGACCTTACGCGACGAGATGAGCGACGCGCTGGTAGCGCCCGGTACGGAGAGGGGATCGGCGGGATCGCTGCCGGCATCGAGCTCGTCGCGGTCGAGGAAGCCGTCTTGGTCGCGATCGATACCCATGCGCTCGCCGGATCCCGGCGGGGCGCAGGTGTACGTCAGGTAGTTGCCGGGAGTCGCCGCCACGTTGCGCAGCTGCGCATCGGTGAGGAGGGGCTCGGCGAGGCGATCGCTGCGGAAGGAAATGCTCTGCGCCGGGCCGCACGCGCCGACGCGCTGAACGGTCCAGCCACGTGCCTGACCACCCTGGACGCCTTTGACGACGACGTCGCATTCGTTCTGTCCAGGTGTGCCGAGAACATTGAAACACGCCCGGGCACGTGCGAGCAGCAGGTCGATGCGCGGTCCCGCTACGCCACTGTTGGTATTGGTCAGCGTGATCTGCTGACCGACCACCGGAGCCAGGTTGGTCGGGAACTGCAGGATGAACGACTCGAGGTCGCGTCGCTGCGTGTTGTTGAGGGTGAAGACCGTGGCGGTGAGGAAACGGAACACGGTGTCGATGCTGCCGTCGTGGAGAACGCCGAAGCCGCGGATCTGGTTGCCCTTGGGGGCGTTGTCGCCAGCGGCGACGAACGGAACCGCCGGCATGCCGAACATTCCGATCTTCTGGTAGACGTTGCGTAGGTGCGCGACCTTGAAATGCTGCGTCTCGTTCTCGAAGCTGCGGCCGCCGTCGCCACCGAAGAAGCCGTTGCTCGCCGACAGTGTGTGGCAATTGTTACAGGTGGCGACGCCGGAGTCCGTCGCCGGCACGTTGTACAGATTGAGGACGTTGGCTTCCGTCGTCGAAAGCGAATGCGCCGTGTTGTCGAGATTGCGCACCGGATTGGGCGGGTAGAAGACGTCGAGGATGAAGTCGGTGAAGCGGTTCATGTCGGCGACGGGAATCGGTCCGTCGTTGCCGACCAGCCCTTCGAAGGCGACGATGAAATTGTTGAACGACAACGCTTCGTCGGTCGGGTGATCGCCGAAGAAACCAGTCGATCGATCGCCGCGCCAGTGCATGGCTCCGTGGTTCGCCATGCCGCGCAGGCTCTGCGTCGTCATCGGCCCCTTCATCGGGTGAAAATCTTTGAATCCGATGTCGAGGAAGGGGATGTTGATCGGCAGGTTGTTGATCGTCAACTCGTCGTCCGGATTGCCGAGATCCCAGGCCAGGCTGTCGAGGTCGCCGAAGACGTGACAAGACGAACACGACGCCTCGCCGTTGCTCGAGGTGACGGTCGCATCGTAGAGGAACGGCCGTCCCTCTACGACATGAGTCGGTTCGGGGTTGTGCAGGGTGCGCGTCGCGATTTCCGACTGCGAGTTGGTGTCGACGATGGAGATGGAGTTTTCGAAGCGGTTGAAGACGTAGAGACGGTCGTTGTCCTCGTCGAGAACCAAACCCGAGGGGCCGCCGCCGACGCTGATGTGCGACAGCGGTGACGGAGTGAAGGTGTCGTTTTCCAGCATCGCAGTGTCGAAAATTCCGACCTTGCCTGAGCCGAAAGCGGCCACGTACAGGGTCGACCCGTCATTGCTGACGGCCATGCCCGTGGGTGTCGCCAGGCTGGCGGCCTTGACGCCGGGCGGAGCCGGCTGAACGCCGTATGGGATGTGCTTGTTGAGGTGGCGCGGCAGGACGTTGGCGCCGTCGAGCACGGTGATGCGGGATTCGTGCAGATGCCCCTGCACCGTCGGCGGCTCGCCGACGGGCTTGAAACCGGCGGCGTAGATCCCGGGTCCCTCGAAGCGCACTTCGTTGATCGCCTCGGTGTTCGAAACGTAGACCTTACCGGAGACCGGGTTGGTCGCCATGTTGAAATTGATTGTGCCGACGCCGGCGAATGTATTGAGAACGGCGCCGCTGTTGGTCGAGATCTCAAAGACGTCCAGGTCGGGGAGGTCGAAGCGCACCTGGCTGTTCCACGAGCGACCGAGTTCATCTTCCCACTGTCCGTTCGACAGGTTGAACTTGACGATCAGGCCGACTTCAGGGCGAACCGTGCCGTGCACGTCGTCGTGCGGCAGTGGTAAGCCGCCGGGGCGGGGTTCGCCGAGGATGGTGCAAGCCGGCTGCACGTTGTCGTTGTTGATGTTGAAGCCGGAAGTGTCACAGACCGAGCCCTCGGAAATCGCCGTCGTCTGGTTGCCGGAGTGGAAGACGGATGCGTAGACGCTGTTGCCGTCCTGGCTGACCGTCAGCGCCCGCGGCGTGTCGCCGAACAGGGCGACGACCGATAGCGGATCGCCCTCGAGGTTGGTTCCGAGGTTGTCGGGGTCGAAAATCCAGACGAGGGCGCGACCGACGCCCTGATTGATGAACGCCGGATCGACCGGGTCGGTCGAATGATTCTGGCTGTTCTGTCCACGACGGGCCGTTGTGATCATGACGCGATCGCCAACCGAACCGCTGGCTACGACGATATCCCGCGGTTCGTCGCCGACGAGCAACGTTCGCGTTACACGCGGCGGGTTGGCACTGACGTCGATGACGCTGACGCTATCGGACAGGTGGTTGACCACCCAGACCTCGGCATTCGACCGCGCCGCGACGGCGACCGGCTCCATGCCGACCTGGACGGATCCCGTGAACGTGAGGTTTCCCCCATTGACCGCGAAGATCTCGAGTTGATTGTCCGGCGTATTGACGGCGAACAGGGTGGATCCGTCCGGCGAGAGCGCCAACGGTCGCACCTGGCCACTTTCAAAGGTGATGAAAGTTGCGGCGGCGGCGTGAGCGAGCAGCGCCATCAGTAGCAGTGCGTACGTACAAATACGGAACGGTCGATGCATGAATCCCCCTGCTGAATCCGAGGTGAAGGTTATTGGACCTCGCTAACACGCGGGTTCCGCTAAGGGAAATGAAATAGGCGTGATCAGTGGGATTTCGGGTTTTGCGGGTGCTCTGCGGATTTTACGGATCTTGACAAATTGGTTGGACCAATGGATGATTCGCGGCAAACCGCATGGTTTCTACAGTTGCCAGATTCCGACCGCCGCGGCGGCGGCGAGTTCACGAGGATGTCGCCGAGCAATTGCGCGACGCGATTCTCGACGGGCTATTGCCGCCGGGTTCGAAGTTGCCGCCAGAGCGCGTATTGGCAAATCGTTTTCAGGTGAACCGCACCTCGTTGCGCCAGGCGATAAAAGTCCTCGAGGGTCTCGGGCTCGTAGCAGTTCGCCAAGGCGACGGCGCGACCGTGCTGCCATTGCCGGAGGCGTCCCTCGATATCCTGGCGCCGATGATCTACCACGGCGGCTGTGTCGATGCAGGTGTGTTGGTGGAGGTGACCGAGGTCATCCGGCCGCTCTTGCTCGAGATGTCGCGCTTGGCGATCGAGCGACATCGCCCGGAGGAACTCGCTGAGATCCGTCGCTTGCGCGATGTCGTTGCCGACGCGGCGCGGCAGCGCGAGGAGCGCTTCCGCGCCAGTCGCGAGGTGATTGTCGTTCTCTCCGACATGACGAAGAACCGTGTCTGGCAGATGTTGGCGCGGCAGACGCGAAATCTTCTCGCCTCGCCGGCGTTGTGCGAAGCGCGACGGATGGCGGATCGCGATCCTTGGGAAGTCGTCCCCCTCATCGACCGCTGCCTCGATGCGATTGCCGGAGGACAGCCGGAAGTCGCGGTAGGTGCATTGCGAAAATTCGTGCAGTATCTTGGAGATCTCGCTCTGTCGATCGACGAGAGTCGTCGCGACGAAGCGCGTGCGCCGTCCGCGGCGGCGTCCTGATCGACGTGGGAAAGGGAGACATGCGACAGTTCAAGCTGAAGACCGATACGCAGGAGCCTGATCTGGATACGGCGATGAAGGTCGTCTACCAATGGAACTACGAACCCGAAGTCGAGGAACTGCGACGGTTGTACTGCAAGGCCACGGAGTCGCAGTGGATCGCCGATCGGGACATCGACTGGGATCGCCCGATCGACAGGGAAGTCTTCGGCTCGACGCCGCTCGGTTCGGCGATTCCGATCGAAAAGACGTCGTATTGGAGGAGTCTCGACGAGGAGACGATCTGGGAGCTGTCGCGGCGTACGGCCGCCTTTCGCCTGAGCAACTTTTTGCACGGCGAGCAGGGTGCGCTGATGGTCGCCGCGCAACTGGTCAACGCGGTGCCCCACACCGACGCGAAGTTCTACGCGGCGACGCAGACGATGGACGAGGCGCGGCACGTCGAAGTCTTTGCCCGCTACATCGAGAAGCTCGACGAGGTGCGGCCGATCGCGTCGCCGTTGAAGGACGTTTTGGACGAGACTCTGAAGACGGACGATTGGCTGAAGAAACTGGTCGGCATGCAGATCGTCGTCGAGGGGTTGGCGCTCTATAGTTTTCGCGACATGCGCAACGTCACCGAAGAGCCGCTGCTCAAGGAGTTGCTCACCTATGTCGCGCGCGACGAGGCGCGTCACCACGCCTACGGCGTGCAGTACGTGTCGCGGTGCGTCCCGGAACTCGACGACGCCAAGCGCGGCGAACTCGAGGATTTCGCTCTGGAAGCCTCACGCACGCTGATCGACAGCCGCAATCAGGCGACTTTTTTTACGGAAGCGCTGAAGATCTGGGCCGAGGTGGGCGTCGATGCCGGAGAGTTGATGAAGAGCGTCCAGGCGGAGCGCGATGAGCTGACGCTTCACATAAAGCCCGGCCGTCGCTTGGGTCCGGTCACCGGCTTCGTCATCCCGACGCTGCGCCGCTGCGGACTTCTGAGCGAACGCGTCGCCACGCATTACCACGATTTCCTCAAGGAGAATCTGGGGGCGAACCTGGTTGGTGAAACGGTACAGGAGTTTCTCGCCGTTGTGCCCGACCTGCCAGAAGACACAGCTCGTTGGGTTCTCGGCGAGATCCACTAGTGAGCCCGGCGCGCGGGCTGCTCTCAGGAGCGCGGCCGAGTTCCGTATTCACTTCGCCAGACGCAGCAAGATTGCGACGACGCCGCTCGCTTTGTGGACGACGGCGATGTCGTGCCGGCCGTCGGCATCGAAATCGCCGAATTCGATCGACGACGGCGAGCGACCGACGGCAATGGTCAGCAAGGGTTTGAAGTCGCCGCCGTCGCCCTTGAGGATCATCACTTTGTCGCCGGCAGTGTCTGTGACGACCAGTTCCGGCTTGCCGTCGCCGTCGAGATCGTGCGCCGCCGACGGCTGCGGCGTGTCGGCGAGAACGCGGTTGTAGGGTTCGCCGAATCCATGGTCGGTGCGAGGCAAGATGGTGATCGTCTCATACTGCTGATTGCCGGTGACGAGGTCGGCCCTGCCGTCGCCGTCGACGTCGCCGTCGAATAGGAAGGTGGGGCGCAGACCGACCGGAAAGACCGGTCCGGGCGTGAAGCGGCCGGATCGATCGCCGTGCAGGATGGTGATGTTCTCCGAGAGCCGGTTGGCGACGGCCAGGTCGTTTCCGGCCGGACCGCCGAAATCGCCGTGCAGGATCGCCGCCGGGCCGGTGCCGGCGGCGACCAGAACCGGCACGGCGAAGCCGCCGCGTCCGTTGCCGTAGAGGATGGCGACGCGGTCGGTGCCGAAGTCGGCGATGGCGAGATCGGCATGTCCATCTGCGTCCCAATCGCCGGTGGCGATCGATCGCGGCGTCATCCCCACTGGGTAGGAAGGCGTCGCCGTGAAGTGCCCGTTGCCGCGCCCCAGGTGGATCTCGAGGCGACCGCTCTCGTCGCCGGCGATGGCGAGATCGAGGTGGCCGTCGCCGTCGAAGTCCGCCGCCGCGGCGTCGCTCAGCGGGCCGATCG
>JBGTMF010000023.1:0-4725 GCA_041743795.1 Thermodesulfobacteriota bacterium
GCCGCCAGCAGCGACCGGCCGCGCGCGATGAGCCGGTCGATCTCGTCGCCTTCCGGTTGCCACGTCGAGTACGCCGCCCGTTCGGCGGCGTGGCAAACCGCCGCCAGGTCCGCCCGATTCGAATCACCGAGCGGGTGTGCCGAGTCCTGCAACTCACGGTGCGTGTAACTCGAGCGGATCTGCGTGCCCCGCGCGGCGAGGGTCTCGACGACGATCGCCAGAAGAATTCCCGGCTTGTCTCGCAACGCCGCCCGATCCAGATCGGCGTGGCCGAGTAGCGATATGCCGCGCTTCGGCTGCGGCGGCGGGTTGCCCCTGCCGCCCGCCGACCGGCGGCGCAACAAGCCGGCGTATCGCAACTCGTTGCCGATCACTGCAAGGGCAATGACGACGAGCAAGATCATCGAGCCGTTGAGGACTGTCGAGGCGATCGAGGAGGGAATGCGTATGCTTTCGAGAAAGCGGGCAAACCAGCCAATCGAAGTCGACCTCTCCTCATCGTCGAGAAAAGACTCGAGCCAACGCCGGAATTTTTGCCACAGCGACAACGGCGGCTCGGCCTCCGATCGCAGGACTTCGCGGAGGATACCGTCCAGTTCGGCGGTGCGCAGCAAGACACCCGTAGGTGCCTCGCCGTACCGGCCACCGAGCTCGGCGAGGTCGCTCAGTTGCGCGGCGCCAAACTGAGCGACCGGTATCGCCGCGACCGATTGCGCCAGGGGATCGCCGGCAAGCGCTGCGACAAGAGCGGGACATTGCTCGCCGGCGGTGAGCGGTTTGTCTGTATCGGGGAACAGCCGCAGGGTGTCGATACAGACGTCGATCTCGTCGGTGGCAATGGCAGCAGCGATACCGAGTAGGACCGTGCTCAGGACCGCGGCCGCCGATAACAGCGTCGCCGCCGCGGCGGCCGCAGCCCTCACGCAGATCGACCCGACTCGACGGCCTGCAAGCGGGCTTCGATGTCCGCCCCTTCGCGCCGCAGCTTGAGATCGAAGTAGATCGTCATGCCGAAGGCACTGAAGAGTGGGCTGAAGAGCGCTTGCAGCAGCGAGCTGGCAAGCTGGCCGACAAACCCTAGTTGCTCTGCGTTCGGGGCGCCGAATATTACGAAGCCGCCGGCCCCTATCGTTCCCACCAGTAAATAGAGAACCATCGCGATGACGAGAATAATCGACAGAATTCCCGCGGTTCGCCACCAGTTCCCGCGAATCAAACTGCGGCTGTAACGGAGCGCCTGCAGCGGCCCCCGGCCGTCGAGTACGACTGCGTACGGGAACATCGATAGCGAAATAGATAGAATCAAACCCGGTACGAGCAGAGCCAGACTGCCGACGCCGACGGCGAGGACGTACGCCGTCGAGGCGAGAATGAAGGGGATCAGGCGCCGTACTCCGACGCCGAGTGCGTCGCTTACCGCAAGTGAGCCGCCCCCGGCGACGGCACCAATGATGGCGATCATTCCGATCGACAGAGGCGCCGATAGCACCCAGGCTGTGATCCACAGGGCGGCCGATCGCATGGTGCCGCCGGGGTCCCCCACATCCGTCGGATGGTCGAGAAGCGCGATGACCACCGAAAGGACGGCAGTTGCCAGCATGAGGGGAAGAACACTCGAGAAACTCTCGCGAAAGAGTGCGAACCCGCGGTCGAGAACTTGTCCCACGGAGAGTGGGGTGCTGGCTAGCTGGTACACCTCTACGCCCTCCCTTGCTTGATTCTGACAACCCGGCTGCGACGCCCCGCCACACATCCTCGCGCAGATTACATCGACGGAAGAGTTCCTACACGTTGCCGCTACCTGACGACAAGCGATCCGAGCGAGACAGCAAGCGAGGAGGAGGATTGGCGCGGTGCCGCGCCGGCACCTCCCAGTCGAGACTGTCGTAAAACGTGATTAAAAAGGGAAAACTACGGGGGAAGGAATTCGGCTCCCACTCACTTGAGCATTGACTGACGTACGTCACTGACGTATGTCACTGACGTATGTCAGTGCCCCGGACTCACGATGTCGCCGATGAAGTTGACGGGCACTCGCCGCGCGAGCGGCAGCGGCTCGAGACGAGGCGGCGCATCTACGACGCGGCGATGGCCGAGTTTGCGCGCACCGGCTTCGCCGCGGCGCAGATCGAGGACATCGTCCGCACCGCCGGGGTGGCGCGCGGTACCTTCTACATGCATTTCCCGACCAGGGACCACGTCCTGCTCGAGTACGTCGTACGGTTGCAGCGGCGCGCGGCAGAACGGTTGGCGGTGCTGACGCAAGCGTCGGCGCGACTCTTCTTTCGCGACGCCATCGACATCGTACTCGACGTCGTCGGCGGCGAAGATCCAACCTTGCTGCGTGAAGCGCTGTCGGTGGTCAGTCGCCACGTCGAGGAATTGGGCAACGTAGCTCCGCTCTACACCGGTGTCACCGCCTTCTTCGAAGCAGCGCAGGCGCGCGGCGAAATTCGTCTCGACATTCTGCCGAGCGAGCTTTCGGCCGCGTTTCTGCCCGGACTGTTTGGCCTGTTGTTGCTGCGACTGGGCTCCCCTGAATCTGAATTACGCAAGACGCTGCACCATGCAGTCGATGTTTTCGTTCGCGGAATAGCGCCATAGCGGCGAGCTTTTAGGAGAATCTCACTCATGTACGACATCATGGATCTGGAACAAGACGTCGCCTCACAGCACGAGGCTTTGCGCCGCCTTCGCGCCGAAGATCCCGTGTGGTGGGACGCGAAGAACCAGCAATGGCTGGTGACGAAGTACGAAGACGTCCGCTACGTGTCGAAAAACGCCAGGGTTTTCTGCTCCGGCCGCGGGGTGCTGCTGAGCAACGACACGATGGTCTCGATCGTGACGATGGATGACCCGCAGCACGCCAAGATGCGCGGAATCCTCAGTCGCGGCTTCACGCCGCGCGTCGTGATGCACCAGGAAGCGCTGGTGCATCGGTTCATGGCCGATGCCATCGACGCCGTCATCGAGCGCGGTGAGTGCGATTTCGTCGAAGACATCGCCGTGCCACTGCCGATGCGCATCATCGCCCACATGGTCGGCTTCGACGACGCCAACCTGGCCGACTTCCGCCACTGGACCGACACGATGTTCCAGGCCAATGGAGCGAGCGACATACCGACCCTGGAAAGAGCGATGGCGGCCTTTGGCGAGTTCTCGACGCAGATCGTCCTGGCCCTCGAAGAGCGCCGCCGTCACCCGCGCGAGGACATGCTGTCGGCCATGATCGCCGCCGAAAGCGAGGGCGTGCTGCACGCCAGCGACGAGCGACTTCAGGACGACGAGCTGGTGATGTTCTGCGTCCTGCTCATCACCGCCGGCAACGAGACCACTCGCAATTCGATTTCGCGTGGCGTGCAGACCCTCATCGAACATCCGCACCAGCGCGAGCGCTTGATCGCCGATCGAAGTCTCCTGCCGACCGCGATCGAGGAAATTCTGCGATGGACCTCAGTGTTGCGCTGCTTTCGGCGCACCGTGACGCAGGACACCGAGCTGCGCGGAAAGAAGCTGCGCGAGGGAGATCGCGTCGTCGTCGTCTACCCATCGGCCAACCGCGACGAGGAGGCCTTTGCCGAGGCGGACACGTTTCGCATCGACCGCGATCCCAACGATCACGTCGCCTTCGGCTTCGGCCCACATTTCTGTATGGGCGCCAACTTGGCTCGTCTCGAGATGAAAATCGCCTTCGAGCACATCCTCGATCGCATGCCGGATCTGCAGTTGGCACCGGGAACGAGTCCGACACCTGACGTTACGTCATTGACTCAGGGGCTGGCGCACCTGCCGCTGGTGTTCACGCCGAGTCGCAAGAGCGGCGTCGCCGCTTGAGGCGCTGGGATCGGTTCGCGGCGCCAGGCGGCGCGGCCGCGCGCCTTGCCGGTCGTGCGTGATCGGGCTATCAAAACGATCGTTTGGCTCGATTGCCGCAGCGCCCTGAGGACCGATGAAGCCAGCTCCGTTCGAGTACGTGGCCCCCGATGGCCTGGAAGAGGCGGTCTCCGTGCTTGAGGCGCACGAAGGCGACGCCAAGGTTCTCTCCGGTGGGCAGAGCCTGATGCCTCTGCTGAACATGCGTCTGGCTCGACCCGAGGTGTTGGTCGATCTCGCGCGCATCCCCGGGCTCGATCACATTCGCGAAGACAGCGGCGATCTCGTCATCGGAGCGATGGCGCGCCAGCGCTCCGTCGAAATGAGTCCGCTGGTGCGCGAGAAGCACCCGCTGGTGCTTGCGGCTACTCTCAATGTCGCGCACCCGCAGAATCGCAACCAGGGTACCTTCGGCGGTTCGCTGGCGCATGCCGATCCATCCGCTGAGTACCCGGCGCTGGCGGTGGCTCTGGACGCGCGTTTCAAGGCGGTTGGGCCGGAGGGCGAGCGCGTCATTGCAGCCGACGAGTTTTTTCTCACCTACCTGACGACCGAGCTGGGCGCGGCGGAGGTTCTCACCGAGGTGCGGCTCCCCGCGCTGCCGCGGGGTGCTGCCTGGTCCTTTACCGAACTGGCCCGCCGCCACGGCGATTACGCTTTGGCTGGAGTGGTGTCGTTCTTCACGGTGGACGCGGCGGGTGTGTGCGACGCCGCTCGCATCGTCTTATTTGGCGTCGGCGCGACGCCGCTGCGGGCGACAACTGCCGAGGCGGCGCTGATCGGTGAGAAACCGAGCGCTCGCCTGTTCGAGTCGGCCGGCGCGGCCGCTCTGGACGATATCGAGGATCCGCA
>JBGTMF010000024.1:0-13050 GCA_041743795.1 Thermodesulfobacteriota bacterium
TCGTCTCTCTCGTCGCAGCCCTGGCGAGCGACGAAGTCGGCGGCGACGCCGTGCGCGCCCTCGCCGCCGAAGCGAGTCTTGCGAAGAATCTCTCCGGCGCCGGTGCCGACCTCTTCGCAGCAGCGTTGGGCGATCGCGATCTTCCCCTCGAGCGGCGGCGCGCGCTCCTCGATCTCGTCGCGGCGAGGCGCCTATCGAATTTCCTCACGGCCGTGCGCCCGCTCCTGGACGACCGGGAGCTGGCGCCCTTCGCGCGGCGGGTACTGGCATCGTTCGGCGAAGCCGCGGCGGTGGCGGAGTTGCGCGCCGATCTTCAGCGGCCCGATTCCGCGGCGCGACGCGCAGCCGTCGAGGCATCGCAGGCGCTGCCCCATGCTGAGAGGCTCTTACTGCTCGCCATGGTCGCCGCGGAGGATGACGAAATCGAGGTCCGTATCGCCGCCATCGACGTCCTCGCCAGCGGCGGGCGTTCGGCGGTGCCTGCGCTCGCCGCGCTCCTCGATGACGACGACGGACGCATCACCTACAAGGCCGCCAGAGGGCTCGCTGTCGCTGGCGGGCAGGAAGCGGTCGATGCCCTGTCGGGCACCTTCGCCGGCGCCAACTACGATGCCCAGGTGGCGGCCGTATTCGCGCTGCGCGACATCGGATCCGCGGGCGCCGTACGAGTGCTGCGCGGGGTGCGCGAATCCCCTCCCGATCCGCGCCTCGAAAAGGTCATCGACGTCGCGCTAGGGGGCGGTACGCACCACCACTGATTCTGCGAATCGTTCAGTCAACCTGCGTCGCGGAATCCGCAACGCCGACGGGATGTTCCTCGCCTGGCGGAGCTATAGTGTCAGGCTGTCGCCTTCGCGGCCCGGGAGTACCTCGCACTTCGGGTGCGCTTGTTGCCTTGCGTTCTCCGTCATGCGGTCGAGTTGCTCGTCGTCGTGTGATGGGTCGTGGTGATACGGCATGAGTCGACGAGCGCCGGTGTGGAGGGCAAAGGCGACGGCGTCGCCGATGGCGCTGTGTCCCCAGCCGACGCGCTCGCTGTACTCATCGGCGGTGTACTGGGCGTCGTGGAGCAACAGATCGACGCCGTCGGCGAGGTCGTAGCCGGAGGTCCACTCCGGACTGCCCGGCGCCCGGCCCCAGGCGAGGGCGGGCTCGTGGTCGGAAAGGAATGCCATTGTCGCGCGCGCATCGGCGATGCGATAGCCAACGGTCGGTCCGGGATGGCAGATGAACGCCGCACGAACGCGGAACTCGCCGATCGCGATCTCTTCGTGTGAGACTTCGTGCAGGGAGAGGCGGCAGGCGAGATCGCGCAACCGCACGGGGAAGAGAGGCGGCGACAGGTAGCGGTGCAGGCGTTGGCGCAGGCTGAGTGTGACACTGCCCGGGCCCCAGATGTGCACGTCGACGTCGTTCCAGTACAGCGGTTCGAAAAATCCCAGGCCCTGGATGTGGTCCATGTGGAGATGGGTGAGGAGGATGTCGAGGCGTCGCACGTCGCGTGGCAGACTTCGACCCAGGCGGCGAATGCCCGAGCCGGCGTCGATCACGAGGATCGTGCCGGCATCGCCGCGCACTTCGACACAGGACGTGTTGCCACCGTAGCGCGCCGTCTCGGCGCCGGGGCTGGCGAGCGAACCGCGCGTGCCCCACAGGGTGATCTTCACGGCCGGGCCTCCCAGAAAAACGCGACGGCTCCGAGGAGTCGTCCCGACTGGCTGTCGAGCGGAAGCGCGGTCACCGAGAGGTTGCGCCGCACTCGATCCATCCCCTCGATCCAGAAGTCCGTATGCGCGGGGCGGCGGTCGGTGAGGGCGCGGACGAGCGGCAGCTGATCGGCGGGAATGGTGGTGCCGTCGGCGGCGATTGGACGAAACGACGTCGCCCACTCATCCGCCCCCATCGCGCCAGTCTCCTCGAATCGCTGTCCGAGGAGCACTTCCGCCGGTTCGTTGTAGAAGAGCAACGTCCCGTTCGGATCGACGATGAAGATGGGCACGGCCAGGTAGCTGGCGAGCTGGCGGAGAAGGATGACCTCGATTTCCTGCTGTCCCATTGTCGAACAGTATACTCCACTGCCTCAGCCGATGCCCATACCTTCGGCCGACGCGAAACGCCCGAACTCAGAGGTCGTCGGACCGCCCTCGCACAGCGGGTGCCCTTCGTTCCTCGAAATGCGGGGAGAGAGGCGACGGGCTTCCGCCCTGCGCGCTGCCGCGTCAATCGACGTAGCCGAGCGCGCGCATATGCTCCATGACCCGCTCTCGATCCGCTTCGTCGATCTGTTCCGATGCGCCGATGCGCACTGCCTGATTTGCGGCATTGGTATCTGGCTCGACGTACGCCAGTCCGATGGAGCACTTCCCCCGCGCCAACTCGGTTTGCAGCGATAGGGCTGGGGCGGTGAGATCACCGACGGCGAACTCCACCGGAAAGACGGCTGACGATAGTCTGCCGGTCGGTACTCTGATTTCGCACGGTTTGCTGGACTTCAGTTCTAGCACTACCCGCACCGTGTTCGTTGGTGGCAGGAATCCGATCAGGCGCCTCTCTCCGTCGACCGCGAGATTAATCTCGTATTCACGCCTGTCCCCTCGGGCCACCGGCCGGACGAACTCATGTCCCTTGCGGACGGCGATCTCGAACAACCGCACGTCCTCGCTAAAAGTTGCAGTTCCTTTGATCCCGAACCTTCCCTTTCGCCCCAGCGCGGTGACGTCGATGACGAACATTCCTCGGAACGCATCGACGATGTGCCGGTCGAGTTCCTGCAGGAGGTCGCCGGCGATCGCCGGCTCGACGGCCGCGACGTCGTGCGACTCACCTGGATCCGCGCTGAGGTTATAGAGCGCATGCTTGCCGTCGAACAGATCGTAGAGGTTGGCAAGGATTTTGAAATTCGCCCGGGAAGCCGCAATGAGGTGTGGATCGGCGATGTGCTCTTCGGAGAGAACTTCGTAAAAGATCGGACGCAGGTCGAGGTTATGCGGCAAGCCGCGCATTGCGGGTACCAAGCTGCGGCCCTCGAATGGGGCCGCGGACTGAATCTGCAAGAGTTCGAGGAGCGTCGGCGGGATATCCACCAAACTGACGGGGGCATCCGAGCGTATCGCTCGGCCGAGGCCGGGCACGCGGAAGATCAGGGGAATGCCGAGATACTCGTCGTAGAAACCGCGGCCGTGACCGCCGTCGAACTGGTTGCGGTGGTGCTCGCCGAATGGCTCCCCGTGATCGCTCGTGATGACGACGATGGTGTCGTCACGCAAGCGGAGTCGATCGAGTGCATCGATGACGTGTTTGACGAAGTCATCGGCCAGCCGCAGTCCGCCGTCGTAGAGGTCGCTCATGGTGTGGGCGGTGTGCACTCCGGCACTTTCGTATTCGGCGCCGCGTTTTCCCCACTCGGTGCCGCGGCGCAGGCGATTGTCGGCCAGATTCAGTTTCGCCAAATACAGCTTGCAGCGAGCCGACGCCGCTTCGGACGCCTCACAGCCTGCGAACTCGACGCTCTTGTACGGCGCATGCGCGACATATGTGTGCAGGAACAGAAAGAACTTTCGCGACTGGTGTTGCTCGAGCCAGCGTGCCGTATGCTCTGCCCGCGAGACCAACTCGCCGTGATAGTCGATCGGTCTGGCCGCCAGCATGCTCCACGGCTGCTCATATACTGCGAAACCGTTGCGAAGGCCGAGCGAACCATCCGTCCCACCGGGCGACGAAATAGCGTAGGTCGCGTAGCCATTCGCACCTAGGATCGAGGCGAGCGTCGGGATCGACGGATCGAGCCCGCGAAGGTGCCTGGACGTGATGCGCGCGCGCGAAGCGTTCACGCGGAGCTGAAAGGGAGTGCGGCCGGTCATCATCGCCAGGTGAGATGGGGGTGTCCAGGTCGACGTGCTGCGGGCGTTGGTGAAGCTCGCCGTGTCCGCTTCGTCGACGAGTCGAGCGATGAACGGCGTCGTCGGTCGCTCATAGCCGAACGCGCTGATGCGATCGCCGCGAACCGTATCCAGAGAAATCAGGATGACGTTCTTCTCACCCTCGCGTCGCGCCGACAGCAAGCGTGGTCCGCTCAACATGCCGCGCGCCTTCTCTGCGAGAGCGCTCGGACGCAGCGCGCCGAAGCGGAACGTCACCTCGATGTCGTCGCCAGCGTATCCGGTCAGGTCGATGGTGCCGCCGTTCCAGCGACCGAGCCCGTTCTTGATGTCGCCGACGTCCGCAGCGGTCGACAGCAGTACTTCGTCGATCAGGGCAGGCCCGCCATCGTGTGTCTTCTCTATCCAGATGCGCAGGCCACGGATCGGTTCTCCCGGCAGCAAATGCCACAAGTGTAGGGGATTCTCGCGCCGGTCCAGCCGGAGGATGGGCGCGAAGCGCTTCCCATCGCGACTGACGGCGACCCGTAGGCGTGAGGGAATCCCGCGCCGGCTGCGCGGTTGTCCCATTCCGAGGGCAAATGCCGTCAGCGCGACGGGTTGCGCAAAATCGAATTGGATCATCGTCGGTTTGGAAGTCGGCGCGGTCCATGCTTCGCCGAAGACGCCGTCGGCCAGTCGCTCCGGCCGGGCACTGGCCGGATGCGTGCGGATCCGCTCGATCGCCGGACCGGGGCGGTGGGCGACGTTGGAGATCGGAAACTTCTCAACCGCGCCCTCCAGGTCGCGCGCCGAGGCGATCGACACCTCGAGATCGACGGCCGCTCGCGGATCGGCGACGGGAGTCGTCGAGTAGCCGAAGTCCAACACGGCGTCTGGGGGGATCTGAGCAATGCGGAAGGTCAGGCTACCGGGCAGGGCGACGTCCCGCACTTCCGCGCGCACCTGGTCGCCAAGTCGCTGGAAGGCCGACAGAGGCGCAGGCGCACTGCTCTCGCCATCGGCTCTGACCGGTACCACTTCGGTGATCTGCGCCACCGCTGCGCCCGCCTTAGAGTCGGCGGCCTGGCGGTGGTTGGCTGCGCGCTCGTCTGCGGAGTCTTTACAGGACCAAGCCAGCAGCGCGAGAACCGCCAGGCAGGAGATCTTCTGGCGTCGAGCGGCCTTCACCTGCCGACGGATAACAGCGCCGCGCTTTGCTGGTCAAATCGAGGGATCATGGATATTCGGGGCGGAAGCGCCGGGCCGCTGTCTTTCGCGCCGACACCCCGTACACTGTGCGCATGTCATTCGATTTCGACAACAGCTATGCCCGGCTGCCGGAAGCCTTTTACGCACGCGTCGCGCCGACACCGGTGGCGGCGCCGCGTCTGATCGCGCTGAACGTCGAACTGGCCGCGCTACTGGGACTCGATCCCGAGACGCTCCTGCCGGATGACGCCGCCGCCGTGTTTTCGGGCAACGCGGTGCCGGCCGGCGCCGAGCCGATTGCGATGGCGTACTCGGGGCACCAGTTCGGCGGATTCTCGCCGTTGCTGGGCGACGGTCGCGCAGTGCTGCTGGGCGAGGTAATCGGAAGCGACGGCGTGCGACGCGATGTCCAGCTCAAGGGCTCCGGCCAGACTCCCTTCTCGCGTCGCGGCGACGGCCGCTCCGCACTCGGACCGGTGCTGCGCGAATACCTCGTCGCGGAGGCGATGCACGTGCTCGGGGTGCCGACGACGCGCTCGCTGGCAGCAGTGTGGACTGGTGAGGCGGTGTACCGCGAAACGCGACAGCCGGGAGGCGTTTTGACCCGCGTCGCCCGTTCCCACATTCGTGTCGGCACGTTCCAGTTCTTTCGCGCCCGCAACGATCTCGAAAACCTGCGACGGCTGCTCGACTACACCGTACGAAGACTCGATCCGGCGGCGGCCGAGTCGGAGAATCCGGCGCTTTCTCTGCTCGAAGGCGTCATCGGCCGGCAGGCCGAGTTGGTGGCGGCCTGGATGAGCCTCGGCTTCATCCACGGCGTGATGAACACCGACAACACCAGCGTCTCCGGCGAGACGCTGGACTACGGACCGTGCGCCTTTCTCGACCACTACGACCCGGCCAAGGTGTTCAGCTCCATCGACCACGGCGGACGCTACGCCTTCGACAATCAGCCGACCATCGCGCAGTGGAACCTCGCCCGCCTCGCCGAATGCTTGTTGCCGATGTTGGCCGACGACGAGAAGGCTGCCGTGGCAAAGGCCGAGGCGGCGCTCGCCGCGTTTCCCGGGCGATTCGAGGCGGCGCTGAGCGGACGCTTTTCCGCGAAGATCGGTGTGTTGCCGGCAGACGATGCCTCATGGTCCCTGGTCCAGTCGCTACTGCGTCTGATGCAGCGGGACCGCGTCGACTTTACCAGGGCCTTTCACCGCCTGTCCCCCGCTCTCGACGGCGACCATCAAACCCTGCTCGACGAATTCGACGACGTCGAGGCGCTGCGAGCCTGGCTCGACGAATGGCGTACCTATCTCGAGAGGAAAGGGATCGAGCGGGCGCAAGCCGTGCGGCACATGCGCTCGGTCAACCCGGTCGTCATTCCTCGCAACCACCAGATCGAGGCGGTGATCGAAGCGGCTAACGAGGAAGACTTCGAACCGTTCCACCGTCTTCACACGGCGCTGCGCGAG
The DNA here is from genome assembly GCA_041743795.1 of Thermodesulfobacteriota bacterium. Classification (GTDB taxonomy): domain Bacteria; phylum Desulfobacterota; class Binatia; order HRBIN30; family CADEER01; genus CADEER01. The sequence goes on from JBGTMF010000024.1 coordinate 6,539, forward strand.
CCCTACGCCGATCGCCCCGAGCACGCCGACTACGAGCGCCCACCGCGGCCAGAGGAAGAGGTTCAGGCAACCTTCTGCGGCACGTAGCTCGAAACTCGCTTCGTTCGTAGGCTTGTGCAGGGGCAGAGGGCAGCGGGTCGTGCGCGCAACGAGCGATCAATTACAGACATTGGTTGGAACCGGGGTCGCATGTCCCCGAGCAACATTGTGAGCCGGCGGTGCACGCGGAGCCGACGTCGGCACAGCATGCCCCGACGAACACCTCGCCGGGTGGGATCGAAGCCTGCTGCGGGCAGCTAACTCCTTCACAGCACAACTGACCCGCACAACACCCCAGAGCACCGGTCTGTGAGATTCGGCATTCTCCGCCGTTCTCCACACAGCACTGCCCGGTATCGCAAGTGCCACCAAAGCAACACTCGTCGTCGGCGCTGCACTCGCCGAATCCACAACAGACTCCGTAGCCAATAGAGCCGAAGACCGGGTCAGGCTCGCACAACAACGACTCACTACACGACGGCGCCCCGAGGAGACACGGATCGCCTAGTCCGCCATGTAGCGTGCAATAGTCGAATCCCGGCGAGACCGCGCAATACGGCTCCGGATCGCAGCACGGCAAAACGTCGCACCCCGGGTAGCCGGTTTCGATGCAACAGCCGCAGGACGAATCGCAGCCCACCTGTCCTGGTTGCGCGCCTTGGCCGCAGTCCTGGCTGTACTGCGAGCCGTCGCAATGCTCGCCCGCTTCGAGGATGCCGTTGCCGCAATGCGGCGCCGGACACGTGCAGTCGCTCTGGCAGAGCCCGAAGCACGCGGCGGAGTCACCGCCGTCGCATTCTTCGGGGGAGTCGACCCGGTCATCGCCGCAGACGGCGCGACACGCCGGCGGCGCCTCGGCGTTGCGGTAGGACACGTGGCCGGCGGTGTTGGCTTTCTCCGTGCCGCCGAACTCAGCGCAGTAGTGCTCGCCGCCGCTCTCGAACGTCAGCACGACGCCATCACCAACGCCGATGGGAAGCCACGGCCAATTAGGCCCCTTCGCCTTGATCGTGATCGTGCCTGGTTTGAAGACGACTTTTTGGACGCCGCCGGCACTCGTATCGCTGTCCTTGTAGCGAAAGCCTTTCGACCCAGCGGGTTGGCCCATGCCGACCCACTTGGCGGCGGGTAGAAGAATCGAGCCGGAGGCTCCAGAGGCCGCGCAGGTGTCGCCTTGGTCGCAGGTCAGGCCGGCCACGAAGAGCGTTGCCCCCGTGACGGTGGGGTCGGAGCCCGCGATGATGCCCGAGTCCCTGCGGGTGCTGAAAACCATGCGCCGCTTCGCCGACGCTGGTTCGGTCTTGATCAATAGCTTGCCGCCCTTCACGGGCGTTTCTGCAGCGGCGAGGTGCGAGGCGAGCAATGCGGTCACAACTGAGGCGACCCAAACTCGATGGCTCATTGATTCTCCCCTCGTCGCGTAGGGCATGCCGAGCGCGCCGGTAGCTCGCTCCAATGCACCGGTATCGCCTCGGCTGCTGCACTGTCAAGGACGATATGCGGACCGGTACTGAGCCGATCGCTCGCCAGGTCACGCTGGCACACTCTGAGGCCGGAATGTCTATTGTAGATCTATGACGTGGCGCACGGCATCGGTTGGTCCGCGGAGATCGCCGGGTCATTCGGCGGTCGCGAAGAGATCGGAGGTGCGCGGCAAAGGGCACCGATTGCGGCAGACCCTCGCTACGGAAGCCACGTTGCTTTCCCGCGGCGAATCCGTCGCCGTCACTGCCGGGGCGTCAAGACTGCTGGGGGACGCAGACTCCCTGCGTGCAGGCGCCCTGAAGGTCGTCGACGGTGCAGCGGATTCCGTCGGGTGCGGGCTCGGTGGCGCACTCGCCACCGTCGTCGTGGTAGTCATACGTGCACGGATCGCCGTCTTCGCACAGCTGCGTCGGGCAATCGCAGGCGTCGGGTAGGCAGAAGGCGCTGATCGGGCTCGGCGTCAGCGACTGGATGTGAGCGATGCTCGTCGGGTTGCCGCGCTGGCCGACGCCGGCACCGACGAATAGCTCGCCGTCGACCACCACCGCCGCCGACGCCAGTGGTCCGCCGAGAAAGGGCGAGCGGTACAACACTTCGCCGGTGTCGCTGTGGTAGGCGATGACCCGGCCGGAGAACAGGCTGCCCATGAAGGCAACGCCGGGGATCGCCGACGTCGCCGAATAACTCGGCTCGGCAGTGGCGTTCGACCAGACCACGTCGCCGGATTCCGCGCGTAATCCCCAGGCGGCGGGCCGTTGCGGGTTGGCGAGTTCGATGCCGATGGCGGTGCTGAACTGGACCTTATCCTCGCCGACGGCCGCGCTGGAAATGATCCCACCGATCGCACCGCCGGGAACCACCTGCGCTCGCCAGTACGGTTCGACCAGGCCGGTCGCTTGGTTCACCCCGTCGCGGTCGAGCACGTAATACGTCCCGTCCTTGCCGCCGACTCCGACCACCTGGCGCTCTTCTCCGTCGATCAGGGTGGTGAAGAGATTCGGCACCCCGCCGAAGCCGAAGTCCTCATTGTCGACGTCGCGAGGCCGCCAGCGCCAACGCGGCGATCCGTCGAAGTCGAGGGAGAAGATCGCCGCGTCGAAGTCCGGCATCGGCGGCGACGGCCGAAACGTATTCGGATCGTCGTCGGTGTCGCAGTTTGCCGAGGCGACAAAGAGCGCTCCGCGTTCCTCGTCGACGGCGAACGAAGACCATATGTTGCCGCACTCGGTCCAGGCGCGATCGAAGTCGCAGCCGTCGCGCGTCGCCAAGAAACCCTCCGGCAAGCCGAGCTCGGGGGCTGTGTGGAAGCCGTCGAAGCGGCGGACTTCGTCGCTCGGATCGGGGCGACAGGTGGCCTCTGTCTCGAGGTCGAAATACCAGACCAGGGTTCCCGTCGCAGCGTCTACCGCGAAGGCGCCACCCTTGCCCGGGCTCGAATCGTCGACGTCCATGCCGAAGTACACAACGCCGTCGGCAACCGCCGGCGAGGACTCGATCTGATTGCGCTCGGTGAAGCGGTCGCAGGTCGTGCAGCCGGTGCCGGCGTCGAAGGCCCATCGCAACTCGCCGGTCGCCGCCGTCAGGCAGTACATGGTCATGCCGCCCGGCACGTAGACCCGCTGCTCGCCGTCGACTTCGGCGACGGTGGCTGAGCCGACGTAGGGAAAGCTGGCGCCGGGATGCGGCTTCATGGCGAAGCTCCAAAGGCGTGTGCCGTTCGACGCCCGCAGCGCGTAGACATTGCCGTCCCACGACGGCATGAAGAGCACTTTGATGACGCCCTCGCCGGCGACGTCGACATAGGCGACGGCCGCGCTCGCGGTGACGACCGCGCCGGTCTGGTAGCGCCACTTCGGCCGCAACAGGCCTACCGTTTCACGGGTGATGCGCCTTTCCTCGGCGTTGAAGAAGGTGCGCGACTGGCTGCCGCCGTAGGTCATCGATTCGACCGCATCGGCATTCGTGTCCGGCGTGAATGTTGGGCACATGCCCGGCGTCCGCGTCGGCAGGGCCGTCGGAAGTTGTGTCGGAGTTGGCGTCGGCGTCGGCAGTTGAGCGTGACCGCATCCGAGCAGCGCGTTCTGCACGGCTGCCACCAACTCGTCGATCGATACGATGCCGTCGCCGTCGCGGTCGAAGGCGCTGCACGCGCCGACCGTATCGAGTTCGAGCGCAATGCGAACGCCGCGGATCAGTTCGCTGATGACGACGCGGCCGTCGCCGCTGCAGTCGCCGACGCAGGGCGGGCCGACGACTTCGATGACGAGGCGGAGGGAGGCGACGGCGTCGCCCGTGTTCTGGCCATTGCCATTGGCACTGAGGCCGCTGGCGGAGAGCGTCTGCGGTCCGAGGAGTTCGGGCGCCGTCCAGAGAAACTGCCACGCCGCCTCGCCGTCCACGTTCTGCTTCGGCATTGCGTGTACGATCTCCCCGAAGATCGCGCGCGCCCCTTGCCCCTCGACGATGTCGAGCATGCCACCGCTGGCGGCGACATCGAAGCCGGCAACGCTCTGCTCGGAGGAGCGCGATTCGACGACGAAGCGGTAGGGGACTCGATCGCCTGAGCGAACCTGGAGCGGCCCTTCGAGTCGCACAACGGGCGTTTCGCCGCCGTCGTGACAACTGTCGCACGCGGCGCCCAGGTTGCCGGCGTAGCCGGCGATGCCATTGGGAAGTGCCTCGACGTCGGCAGCTGTCGCGAGCAGAGCGGCGACGACAACGCATGCTGAGAATCCGCAGCCAGAGGGGCCGAGATGAGTTCGCACCCCGTGCGCATAGCTGAAGCGCACCTCTTTGATCAAGGAACGAGCAGAACCTGAGTGCCGCCCCGCCGGGGTTCCGCGAAGGATGGCTTTCGAGTCATGGGTGTCCCGGTCCTCTAGGTGTCCCAAGTCTCCCTCGGGGTGATAGGTGTTCAAATCCGCTCGTGCCATATGGCCGGCACCCCGTCTTGGAGGAGGTTTGCATGATTTTATTGAACCCGAAGCAGCCGTCGCATCGCTACGCGGATGACCGATCGACCGAAGTGATGCGCAAAACGATCGCCTTCTTCGAGGGCAAGGGGAAGGACAAGCTTCTCGCCGACTACTACGACCGCGTCTGGTACTCCGAGTTTTTAGAGTATGTGAAGGCGAACCGGCTCTTCGCCACGCTGTGCACGCCGGCGGGTGAGGGTGCCGAGGATGGACGTTGGGATACCTGGCGCATTTGCGAGTTCGCCGAAATCCTCGGCTTCTACGGCTTGCAGTATTGGTACACCTGGCAGGTCTCGGTACTCGGACTCGGGCCGATCTGGATGAGTGAGAATGCCGCGCTCCGCCGTCGCGCCGCGGCGGCGCTCGAGGACGGCGGCATCTTCGCCTTCGGCCTCTCCGAGAAGTCGCACGGTGCCGATATCTATTCGACCGACATGGTGCTCACTGCCGACGGCGATGGTTGGCGGGCCAACGGGCGCAAGTATTACATCGGCAACGGCAACGCCGCCGCCATCGTATCGACCTTCGGTCGCATCGATGGAAGCGATGATTACGTCTTCTTCGCAGCAGACCCGCGCCACGCCAATTACCACCTCGTCCAGAACGTGGTCGCTAGCCAGAACTACGTGTCCGAGTTCGAACTGCGCGACTATCCCGTAACCCAGGGCGAAATTCTGCAGCGCGGCCGCGCTGCCTGGGACGCCGCGCTCAACACGGTGAACATCGGCAAGTACAACCTCGGCTGGGCCTCGATCGGAATCTGCACGCACGCGCTCTACGAGGCGATCACCCACGCTTCGAATCGCGTCCTCTATAAGATGCACGTCACCGACTTCCCGCACGTACGCCAGAACTTCGTCGACGCCTACTGCCGACTCGTCGCCATGAAACTGTTCGCGCTGCGCGCCGCCGACTACATGCGCGTCGCCTGCAACGAGGACCGCCGCTACCTCTTGTACAATCCGATGGTGAAGATGAAGGTCACGACGCAGGGCGAGGAGGTCATCAATTTGATGTGGGATACCATCGCCGCCAAGGGCTTCGAGAAGGACATGTATTTCAGCCAGGCAGCGATGGACATTCGCGGTCTGCCCAAGCTCGAGGGGACCGTCCACGTCAATATCGCTCTGATCGTCAAGTTCATGCCCAACTTCTTCTTCGACCCGGCCGAATACCCGCCCGTCGGCACGCAGAACCAACCGGCGAACGACGATTTCTTGTTCGCCCAGGGCGGCGCCAAGGGACTCAGTCAGATCCAGTTCCACGACTACCGGAAAGCCTTCGCGGACGTCGATCTCGCCAACGTGAAGCGCTTTGCCGAGCAGGCCGAGATCTTCCGCGAACTTCTCACGAGCGACCCGCCGGGCCCCGATCAGATGAAAGACATCGCCTTTTTATTGGCCGGCGGTGAGATCTTCGCGCTCGTCGTCTACGCCCAACTGATTCTCGAGAACACGCCGATCTACGAGATCGACGACGATCTGTTGGATCAGATTTTCGACTTCATGGTGCGGGACATGTCGAAGTACGCGCTGCAGTTATACAGCCAGCCGTCGAGTACCGAGAAGCAGATGGCCTGCTGTCTGCGGATGATCCGCAAAGCGGTAGCCGACCCGGACCGCTACGATCGAGTGTGGAGCAAACAGGTGGCGCCGCTGAGCGGGAGCTATGAGATGGCACGGTAGCCGCCGATATCGTACCGGGGTGATCCCGTCGCCGGGTCGTTGTCAGGTTGGTGGGCGGCTGTCAGAGTGGCGGGGTGCGACACGGATTGGCCTCGTTGCTCGGCGTCGTTCGGCGGACGATCCGGCAACATTCGATGATTGCGAGCGGCGATCGGGTACTGATCGCAGTTTCCGGCGGTGCCGATTCGACGGGGCTCGCCCTCGTCCTCAAGGAACTGCGCTCGCGCTTGCGGTGTGAGTTGGTGCTTGGCCATGTCCACCACGGCCTGCGCGGTGGCGACGCCGACGGCGACGAGGCGGCGGCGCGCCAGGTGGCGCGACGCCTCGG
>JBGTMF010000025.1:0-7755 GCA_041743795.1 Thermodesulfobacteriota bacterium
GCGCCTTTGCCGTCGAGCCCGACGCCTCAGCGGCGCATTACTTCTGGGCGGCGGCGGCGCTGACGGGTGGTCGCGTGCGCGTCGACGGACTCGGCGCCGATTCCATCCAGGGAGACGTCGCCTTCGTCGACCTGCTGCGGCAGATGGGAGCCGAGGTGGAGCGCGGCGCGCAGTTCATCGAAGTGCGCGGCCGCGGGCCCCTTACCGGAATCGACGTCGACATGAATGACATCTCCGACACGGCACCGACGCTGGCGGTGTTGGGTGCGTTCGCCACCTCGCCGCTGACCATTCGCAACGTGCGTCACCTGCGCTGGCAGGAGAGCGATCGGCTGAGCGCCGTGGCCAGCGAACTCGGCCGCCTCGGCGTCGTCGTCGAGGAGCGACCGGATGGGCTCACTGTCCACCCGTCGCCGCCGCGCCCGGCCGTGATCAAGACCTACGACGACCACCGCATCGCCATGAGCTTCGCTCTCGTCGGCTTGATGGTAGAGGGGATTCGCATTGGCGACCCGGGGTGTGTCGCCAAGACTTTCCCGGATTACTTCGATCGCCTCGAGGGGCTGCGCCGATGACGCCGCGCGTGATCGCAATCGACGGCCCGGCCGGCGCCGGCAAGAGCACGGTCAGCCGCCGCGTCGCGCAGGCTCTCGACTTTCAATACGTCGACACCGGCGCCATGTACCGGGTGGTCGGACTGCTGGCGCATCTCGACGGCATCGAATTCGCAGACGCGGCGGCCTTGGAGAAACTGTGCGATGGGCTCGATCTCCGCTTTGAGGAGCGCGACGACGGCTTGCACACCATCGCCAACGGGCGCGACGTCTCGCGCGAGATCCGCTCGGCCGCGGCCGGCGATTACGCGTCGAAGGTTTCCGTGACACCGGTCGTGCGCGAACGGCTGGTAGCGCTGCAGCGCGCGATGGGCGAGCGGATACCCACCGTCATGGAGGGTCGCGACATCGGAACCGTGGTCTTTCCCGACGCCCCGTTGAAGGTATTTCTACGCGCTTCGGTGGCGGAAAGAGCCCGCCGGCGTTGCCTCGACCTCAGCGCGCGCGGTGACGCTGCCGATCCGGACGAAGTTACGCGCCAGATCGCCGAGCGCGACGATCGCGACAGCCAGCGCGCCCATTCCCCGCTGCGCCCGGCTGCCGACGCTTTGACGATTGACACTACCGACGAGGGCATCGAGGCAGTGGTCGCGCGCATCCTTTCTCTGGCGCAACAGCGACAGGTCCCTTGAAAGTCTCACCCCACGGCGATATGGATCACGGATCTTCAGTTCCCCAGGGGGTACCTCTAAATGAATGCTGAGCCCAAAGTGGCCGCTGACGACGGCGGTGGCGATGAGTTTCGTCGACTTTTCGAAGAAAGTCTGCGGACCGTCAAGCCCGGCGAAGTCGTCACCGGTCGCGTCGTCTTTGTCACGCGTGACCAGGTCACGGTCGACATCGGCTACAAATCCGAGGGACAGATCCCCGTGCGGGAGTTCTCCGACCGTGCCGGCACCGTGCTGGTGTCCGTCGGCGACGAAGTCGACGTCTACTTCGAATCCGACGATGGTGAGACCGGCGGTATCGTACTTTCGCGATCCAAGGCGGAGCAGGCCAAGGTCTGGAGCGCGATCGAGCAGGCCTACCAGAGCGAAGGCATCATCGAGGGAGTCATCGTCGGCAAGGTGAAGGGCGGCCTCAAGGTTGACGTCGGTGTGCCGGCGTTCCTGCCCGGGTCGCACGCGGACATCCGACCGGCGCGCAACCTCGACCGATTCCTCAACACGCGCGGTGAGTTTTCGGTTCTCAAATTCAACCGGGCGCGCGGCAACGTCGTTGTATCGCGGCGCCAGGTGATGGAGAAGGAGCGGGCTCAGCTCAAGCAGGAGACGCTCAAGGTCCTCGAAGAGGGAATCATCCTCGAGGGCATCGTAAAGAACATCACCGATTACGGGGCGTTCGTAGACCTCGGTGGCATCGATGGTCTGCTGCACGTCACCGACATGTCCTGGGGCCGCGTCAACAAGCCCTCGGACGTCGTCAACGTCGGCGACAAGTGCCGCGTCGTCGTACTCAAGTACGATCCGGAGCGCGGTCGCGTCTCTCTCGGCATGAAGCAGATCATGCCCGATCCATGGGCCAGCGTCGCCGAGCGCTATCCGGTCGGCTCACGCATTTCCGGCAAGGTCGTCAGCTTGGCCGACTACGGCGCATTCGTCGAACTGGAAGCCGGCATCGAAGGCCTGGTGCACGTCTCGGAGATGTCCTGGACGAAGCGCGTCACCCATCCGTCGAAGGTGGTCGAAGTCGGCGCCGAAGTCGGTGTTGTCGTACTCGACGTCGATACGGCCAACCGCCGCATTTCGCTCGGCCTCAAGCAGGCCGAGCCGAACCCCTGGGAGTTGGTGCGGGTCAACCATCCGATCGGCAGCCGTATCAAGGGTACGGTGAAGAACATCACCGATTTCGGTGTCTTCATCGGTGTCGAGGACGGTATCGACGGCCTAGTGCACATCTCCGATCTGCACTGGACGAAGAAAGTTCGCCATCCCTCCGAAGTCTTCAACAAGGGCGACGAGGTGGAAGCCATCGTGCTCGGCATCGACGTCGACAACGAGCGCGTCTCGCTGGGCGTCAAACAACTTGCCGGGGATCCGTGGAGCGGTATCGAGATTCGCTACCCGATCGGCCAGCGTGTGACCGGCACGATCACCAGCGTCACCGACTTCGGTGTGTTCGTCGAGATCGAGGAGGGGATCGAGGGGCTGATCCACGTATCGCAGCTCAGCACCGAGCGGGTCGATCGGCCACAGGAAGATTTCCAGAACGGCCAGAAGATCGAGGCCGAAGTGACTTCGATCGATACCAAGGACCGCAAGATCGCCCTCAGCGTCAAGGCCCTGCGCAAGTCCGAGGAGCGCGAAGAGATCGAATCGTACCTCGAGAAAGAGCGCGAGGGAGGTCGGTTCTCGTTCGAGGACATTCTCAAGTCGGATCTGCGCCTCGACCGAGACGAGTCGGCGACGAGCGCGCCCGACAAGGGAGCGACGGGACACTCGGATGCCGACGACGGATCTTCTGAGTGACGACGCCAACTCGGTGACCAAGCGCGACCTGATCGACGAACTGGTCGCGCGCTTCCCGCGCTTTTCGCGACGCGACGCGGAGGTCATGGTCAACGAGGTGTTCGAGGGACTGGCGGAATCGCTGCGGCGCGGCGAGCGGATCGAAATCCGCGGCTTCGGCAGCTTCGTCGTGCGCCACCGGCAGGCGCGCAGCGGGCGCAATCCGCGCACCGGCCGGCGCGTCGAAGTCGAGGCGAAGCGGGTGCCGTTCTTCAAGGTCGGCAAGGAGTTGCGCGAGCGGGTCGATCTCGAGTCGAGCGGCGACTGACGCTCCTCGGGGTGCCGGATGAAGGTCCTCTGGGCGCCTTGGCGCATGGTCCACATCGGTGGGCCGAAGACCCCCGGCTGCATCTTCTGTGAGAATCCGCGGGCGGCGGATCCCCGCCCGGTGTTGGTTCTCGGCGCCGCCGAACACGGCAGCGTGATGCTCAACAAGTTTCCCTACGCCAACGGCCACCTGATGGTGTCGCCGCGGCGCCATACCGCGGTGCTCGACGACCTGTCGGCGGAGGAGTACGCCGGATTGTGCGACTTGTTGCGCCGGACGATCGCCATCGTTCGCGACGAGTTTCGCCCGGAAGGGGTCAACGTAGGCATGAACCTCGGCGTAGCCGCCGGTGCGGGGATCGCCGATCACCTTCACTGGCACGTCGTGCCGCGCTGGGTGGGTGATACCAATTTCATGCCGCTGATCGGCGAGGTGCGGGTAATGCCCGAGCATCTCGACGCGATTTACGACCGACTCCGCCCCCGCTTCGAAGCCCTCGTCGCAGCGAGCACCCGACCATCCGATACCTGACGCCGCCGACTGCCGACTCCTTCTCGCATAGCATGACATGCGGGACGAGGGGGCTCTGGTTGCCGGCCGTCCTGGATGAGGGATCTCTGCTTTTCGGGAAAAATTCTCCGCAGGAACGCATCAAACTGTCTGATGAAGGGGCGGAACTCCCGCTTGGAACAGAAGCGGGGCGGCCGTATAATCCCGCGAACCCAGCAAGTCAGGTTTGGAGGCCTGTGGCGTATGCACGAGGCTCGGACGCTCCGCGAGCTGCGCGGAAGTGGATATCGAATTCGCACGGTCCGCGAGGAGATGCGCTCGAATCTCCTCGCGCATCTGGAGAGCGGCGAGCGAATCCTGCCGGGCATCATCGGATTCGACGACACGGTGATCCCAGAGCTGGAGAACGCAATTCTCGCAGGCCACCATATCGTTTTGCTGGGCGAACGCGGCCAAGCCAAATCGCGTATCTTGCGCGGCTTGATGAGCATGCTGGACGCGTTGGTTCCGGTCGTGCGCGGCTGCCCGCTCAACGACAATCCCGAGGCTCCCGTCTGTAAGGCCTGTCGCGAACGCGCCGCCGCCGAGGGCGAGGATCTGCAGATCGATTGGATCGGTCGGGCGCGGCGTTACGGCGAGAAGCTGGCAACCCCCGATGTGTCGATGGCCGACCTGGTCGGTGAAGTGGATCCGATCAAGGTCGCCGAGGGGCGCTATCTCGAAGACGAGGACACGATTCACTTCGGCCTCATCCCTCGTACCAACCGCGGCATCTTCGCCATCAACGAATTGCCCGACCTGACCGAGAAGGTGCAGGTCGGGTTGTTCAACTTGATGGAAGAGAAGGACGTCCAGATCAAAGGCTACAAGGTCCACCTGCCGCTCGATTTCGTCTTGGTGGCGACCGCCAACCCGGAGGACTACACCTCGCGCGGTCGCATCATCACACCGCTGAAAGATCGCTTCGACGTTCAGATCCGCACGCATTACCCGCGCCGGCTCGAGGACGAGATCGCCATCATGGAACAGGAGCTGCCGACGCAAGAACGATTCGACAGGCCGGTGCACATGCCGGACTTCTTGCGCGAGATCGTCGCCCAGTTGACCTTCGAGGCGCGCGCGTCGTCGGAGATCAACCAGGCCTCGGGGGTCAGCGTTCGCGCATCGATCAACAATTACGAGAGCGTTCTCAGCAACGCCGAGAAGCGCGCCGTGCGCACTGGGGATAGTGAGATCGTACCGCGTCTCTCGGATCTGCACGCCGTGCATGCGTCGATGAGCGGTAAGATCGAGATCGAGTACGCCGCCGAGGAGGCGAGTGCGGTGGACGTCCTCGATCGGCTCCTCGACAAGGCGATTCTCGCGGTGTTCGACCGGCGGGTGCGTGTCGAGGAGCTGGCGGCGGTGGTGCAGCACTTCGAGGCGGGTTGGGGCGTCGAGGTCGGCGACGCCATGCGCTCGGAGGACTACCTCGATGGCGTGCGGCAGATCCCCGGTCTGCGCGACGCCATCCACGCGCTCGGTCCGATCGAGAGCCCCGGCTTCATCGCGGCGGCGTCGGAGTTTCTCTTCGAGGGTCTGCACCTGCACGAAAAACTCAATCGCACCCGGGAGAGTGGACGAATGCGCTATGGAATGTGAGCCGATCGAAAGCCGCCGGATGAAGTCGGATCGCTGACTGCCGATGCTGACGGTCCGCTACACGGAGTGGGACGGAACGCAGCAGGTGCGCCTGTCGCCCGAGGCGATATTCGAGCGTTTCGCCGAGTTCCTCTCCTACACGGACGACGCGCAGCAGGCGCGCGACTGGTTGTTGCGGCACGGTTTCGAATCGGACAGCATTCGGGTCATCGGCGTCGACGAGCTCGTCGAGATGGTTCGCGACGAGATGCGGCAACGCCAGGCGCAGTACAACATCGACCACGCCCTCGATCGGCTGCGCGAAAAGTTCGATGACGCCGTGGAAGAGGAGCGAGCCGCCCGCGCCGAAGCAGCGCAGCAAGAAGCTCTCGACCAGCTGTCGCGTGCGTTATCCGAGGCGCTGTCGCAGCTCGAAGATCACTCCTTCGCCGAGGAGGCGGCGGGGGACGCCTATCGGGAGCTGCGCGAAGATCTCGACGACATACGCCGTGTCGAGGAGTTTCAGCGCAAACACGGCGACCTCTTCGATGGCCCTGAAGCGCTCGACTTTGAGGAGACGCTGGATCTGATTCGCGAGATGAATCGGCTCAAGCAGCTGGAAGAGGCGCTCGTTGCAGGCAATATGCAGGATATTCAAACCGGGGATGTCGCGGATCTACTCGGCGACGGAACCGCGCAAGACGTTCGCAATCTGCTCCAGGTTGTGACGCTCCTCGACAGCTCCGGCTATCTCGCTCAGCGCGAAGGGCAGGTGAAGTTGTCGCCGAAGGGGGCGCGCAAGATCGGCCAACTCGCCCTGCGCGACATTTACCAGGCGCTGTTGCGCGATCGCACCGGCGGACACGCCTCGGATCACCGCGGCTTGTCCGAAGCGCGGCCGGAAGTAACGCGGCGGTACCGTTACGGCGATCCACTCAATGTCGATGTCGCGCGGACCCTGAAGAACGCGATGGCGCGCGGCTCGGTCGACCCCATCGCCGTCCACCCGGACGATTTCGAGGTCATGGAGACAGTGCACCTGACGACCAGCTCGACGGTGCTACTGCTCGACATGAGCTGGTCGATGAGCTGGGAGGGCCGATTTGCCGCAGGCAAGCGCGTCGCTCTGGCGATGGAGAGCCTGATCCGCACGCGATTCCCGCGCGACTACTTCGCCGTCGTCGGGTTCTACACGCGCGCCACCGAATTGCGACCGAAGGATTTGCCCGAAGCCAGTTGGAACATGGGCGATCCCTTCACCAACCTGCAGGATGGGCTGCGCCTCGGCCGCGAGCTGCTGCGCCGGCATCCCAGTCCGAACCAGTACATGATCGTCGTCACCGACGGCCAGCCGACGGCATATTTCTCCCGTGGCCGCCTGTACTGCGAGTGGCCGTTGTCGTTCGGCGGCCTCAGCATGCGCGCCGCGCGCGAAACGCTGAAAGAGGTCGAGCGAGTGACGCGCCAAGGGGTCGTCATCAACACCTTCATGCTCGACGACAGCCCGAGTTTGCGTTCGTTCGTCGAACAGATGACGCGAATCAACAAGGGCCGCGCGTTGTTCACGCGCCCCGACCGGCTAGGCGAATATCTTTTGGTCGATTACATCGCCCATAAACGCAAGAAGGTTTAGCAGCTGGTCGCATGCGAGGCGCGCCTCGCGGTTGAACCACCGCCGGGTGCGGGATAACCGTTACCCGTGGTGACGGCGGGCGGGAGTCTCGAGCAGCGCAAGGGGCGGATGAAGATCACGCCGATGCTCGAGCAGTATTTGCGGGCGAAGAGCGAACACCCGGACTCGCTGTTGCTCTTTCGCCTGGGGGATTTCTACGAGCTCTTCTTCGATGACGCCGAGACCGCGGCACGTGTTCTCGACATCACGCTGACGTCGCGCAGTAAGAAGGACGAGGTGCCGATTCCGATGTGCGGCGTACCGCACCACTCGGTGCAGACCTACGTCGCCAAGCTGCTCGGCGCCGGCTTCAAGGTCGCCCTGTGCGATCAGGTCGAAGAGGCGGGCCAGGGCAAGAAGTTGGTCGCCCGTGCGATCGTTCGCGTCATGACGCCGGGCACCGTCACCGAGGAGGAGTACCTCGATCCCAAGCAGCCGAGCTACCTGGTCGCGCTGCACGGCGACCGCGGCTCGTTCGGCGCCGTCTGGGCCGATCTCTCGACCGGTGACGTACGCTACGCGACGCTGCCGGCGGCCGCCGAGGTGCGCGATCTCCTGCTGCGC
>JBGTMF010000026.1:0-3949 GCA_041743795.1 Thermodesulfobacteriota bacterium
AACGCGGCGCCGTCCCGTGTCCGGGTCGTACACGATCCCAAGGCGACCGTAGTCGACTTCGGCCAGCTCGACGGGATCGACGTCGGCCACGCGCACTGTGAGGCGCTGGCGTTCGCGGAAGCCGCAGTAACTCACCGCAAAGCGGTGCAGAGAGCTGTACGGGACCTCCACTCCCTGGCGCACCAGAAGATCGTGCACCTTGGCCAGTCGCAGCCCCCGGCTCCCGTCGCCCGGTGACACCCACTCGCTGATCGTCGGCCGATGCGGCATCAGCCTGGCTTCGATTGTCCCCAGCCCCTGGGCATCGCTCACCGGTCGCAAGCTCTGGCTCACGTTAACGGCCAGCTCTTCGTCCGGCTCCTTCTGACCGCCCGGCTGCCAGCCGAGCTTGCGCGCCCGCTGCTTGTACCGACGGATTGTCTTGCGTGTGCGGCCCGTGGCGCGCTCGATCGCCGCGTTCGTCTCCCCGCGGTGCAGTCGCCGCAGGACCTCCAGAACCTCCCACATGTCCACCTCCCGATACGCCATCGATCCGCACCTCCTTCAGGTGCATCATCGTGGCTTCTTTGGTCTCGGGTGTGGACTCGGCGACCTCCCGGCCGCCCCCCTCTCAGGGGTGGGTCATGCCGTGAGAATTTCGCTCCGCCCCCTGGGTCATCCCGTGAGAAAAACTCCCCGCGGGGTGGGTCATGCTCGTGAGAAATGACATCACAGGGCCGATCGAGCTGGAACGATACGAGTAGCCATCCTTCCTGCTTGTGACCACATGCTCGACTTTAACGTACCTGACTCGCCCTAAGTGTTCTCTTTGAGGCTGACCAAATCACCCCGCATAATCACGTTCAGAACATTAGAAGCATTTTGTTGACCGAGTTTTAGTCGCCCGAATGACTGTTCCGCTACTGCCGTCGAATATGCCTTGAGACCTATGCTTACAGGCAACGCGCTGGATGGACCTGCGGCAAAGGCGACTTTCAGAATATCCCGATCCAACTCGGGATCGCGGTAGTTGCCCACGCGCGATATGCCCGCCATGCCTGGCGCATTGAATGTGACGGCACTCGTCGGAACTCGACGGCTCGCGCTAGCCACCACGGCTGCCAGTGCCCCTCCGAGCGAGTGACCAACGACGATGAATCGTTCGCAGTGTTTTCGCGTCATCAGGGCATTGCGTTGTTCCCCGTAAAACTTGAATGCATCGCCCAACTGGGAGACCGGGAAACGGCTCCTGGCAATGTCTACGTCTGCATCCAGCCAGTCGTCCATCACTTCATGGGAGCCACGAAATGCGATGAGGCCGACCTTGCCCGCAGAGTACGAAGCGCCGAAGAATCCGCGGGATCCGAAAGGGGAAGAAGCAAAGGGGTGATAGCCCACGACCGCTCCGCCAAGTAGGTTCCGTCGCTGCATTCGACTCCGAAGAGAGAAGGCGGACCACAGCGTCCCTCGTCGGTGTCAGCAGGGGTTCCTTCTTCCGTCAGCTTTGCGAGACAATGGCCGTCGCCCGGACAAGCGTCGCACTCTTCGATGCAACTGACGCAATCGTGGCATGCGCAAGCGTGAGGCCGAGCAGACGAATCGCCCTGTTCGCACTCCTCGGCGGCAGGTAACTGTGGCGCACAGCTGTCGCTGACCAGCAGATCGTCACAACCTGCGTAACAAACCTCGAAGCAGTCCTCGAAGTCTCGGGCAGCCGCGTTAACGCTGCATTCCTGACAGTCGGAAGTGTGGGGACGCGGGTCGTCACTCGAGCAGCCGCCGCTACCCGAGCAAGCAGCGAATAAAATGGCGGCGACGAGCCCGGACGCTAACCTGTGCGAGTTGTGCATGGCAATACTCCTTGCCGATGATGCGATAACCAGCCGGCTCATCGGCTGGCGAAGATCGCGGCGGTTCAGCTATCGCAGCCAAACCGAATCGCCAAGGTTCTGCTCATCTCAAACTTCGTCAGGTCGTCCGAGCGAGATTCGAATCCAAACCCGTGAGCCGATTACGTCGATGGGTGGCTCACCCATCTCACTGAACGGATACATATGACGCCGCGGCGCGGCCGACCGCATCGTGAAAGTCGGGCCGGCTGAAGAGATTGCTCATGAGATCGTCAAACGCTCGATCGAGGGCAATCTTCGCGTTTGCCCCGGATGTCATTTACACTCCCTTGTGAATCCCTTCCCCCGTTATCGTCTCGGAATAGATGTAGTTTTGATCGGCATCTTTGATCTTCACTAGCATCCGCGCGTTGGCGATTGCGGAGCCGGACCACATTCCGACCTGCCACTTGTTCTGAAACGAGTCGACCTCGCACGAGATCGCCGGCTTTCCCTCGCCGATCCGATATCCGCGTGCTTGCAACTCGGCCTCGAGCATCTGCTCGAAGAAAGTCGTTACGTCTTGGTTCGCCACGATGGCCGCTGTCTCGACCCCGTACCCGTTCTGCTTGTACCCGACTCGGTCGGTCTGCGGGCGAACATCGCGCACCGCGACATCAACAGTAATGTCCTGGGCCCCGGGCACCTGCTCGACCCCGGCCTGCGGTATGTATCCGAGATCGATCCTGTCGACCGAGAAGGCGCACCCCGATCCCAACAAGGCGACTAGTGTAAGAGCGAGAAGCGTCTTGATTCTGTTCATGGATCTCTCCCCCATCAACACGCTCTCGTGGCGTATTCCTATTTCCCCGCTGTTGAGAGATTGAGACTAGCCGCGCAAGGCTTCCCTCCGCCTTGCCAAGAGCCGCCCCAGATGCGGATACCCTCCGGGAGGTTGTCGCGCCCCCGGAGAATATCCGCGAATCATCGATCGAGGAGCACTAACCCGAGTACTCGAAGAATGCCGGCTCGTCGGTGAGGGTCAGCATGTTTGGTAACTGACAGATACCGCCTGGCTCAACGACGATCGCCGTTGCATTTCGCGCGTAGTCGACGAGGCCCTCTCCCGGCTCGGCGCCGGTGAAGATCAAACGGTCGACCGA
This sequence comes from Thermodesulfobacteriota bacterium, assembly GCA_041743795.1. Taxonomy (GTDB): domain Bacteria; phylum Desulfobacterota; class Binatia; order HRBIN30; family CADEER01; genus CADEER01. The sequence goes on from JBGTMF010000026.1 coordinate 2,972, forward strand.
TACCTGCCGAGACATCTCACCCTGGCACTCGCAGAAGAGCTGCGAGAAGACGGTGACTCGGTTTCCTTCTCCGACGATGAAACTGCCTGCGCCATTGCAGTCGAAGAGGTCGCCGGAAGACAAGACCGTGACTTCGCCAGGCCCCGTCACATCGAAACCGATCGTGCCGCCGAACCGGACCAATGATGGATCGACGCCGACGAACGTTCCGGTCTCTCCATAGTTGACGTCATCCGCTCGGTACTGTCCGCTGATGTCCGCCGGATTGCTCCCCGAATAGTATTGCCCGGCACCGATATCGTCCGTTCCCGGTAGTTGCGCGATGAGCTGTTGGACTGTCGGATTCGAAAGCATTTCGTCCAAAGTCCCGAACTTGTCGGCTACGTCCATGCCGCCACCGTCACCATCGTCGTCACTTCCACACGCCACCAGGAACAAAGCCAAGGTGATCGAGACTCCGAGTCTGAGTGCTCTCATCTTTCCCCCTCTGGATTATGAATTCGGATTGGATCGGGCACTATTACCGCGAACCAAATGGTGGCGCATCGATAGTCAGGATGCCATGAAGTTGCAAGCGATTTACAACTTCTTGTCGCCTAGCCTGGCATATGATCAAGAATCGCGGCGCGGTGCTCTGCTAGAGCGAGCAGCTCTGGTGCAACTTTGACAGGACGATCGATGCTGCTCTGTGGATCAGTAGTATTACCTATTGACCGGGACCTCCAAAATTGGCTAGGAGGTTCCTCGTTGGAGCTGCAGGCGGATCGAAGAGAAAGCCAGCGCTTAAGGGAGATGTTGGAGAGTGAGAGGAGGTATTTGAGAAAAGGAATGGGGGGAGGGTCTGTCAGGAAAAGTGTGTACGAGGGGCGGTCTTCTGTGAAAGGAGACCGAGATGGGCGACAAGAACGAGGAAGCAAAGAGGCAGGAAGCCGGCGATCTCGGGTCTTCTTCTGGGACCCATAAGTCCCGGAAGAAGAC
>JBGTMF010000027.1:0-3977 GCA_041743795.1 Thermodesulfobacteriota bacterium
CGAGCGCGCGCTCACCGGCGTCACGCGCTCGGCGCGACCGGAGAGCTCGGGCCACAGCGCCAGGCGTAGCTCGCCGCGCATGGGCGTCTTCCACAGAACCGCGACCTCCCCTGTCTTCTCCTCGCGCAGCTCGAGATAGGCGGGCCGCAGCTCGTGGGCGGCGGCGGGGAGGGGCATCAGCAGCGCGAGAGTGAGGGCGATGCGGTTCATCGCGCCACTTCCGCCAACGGTCCGACCGGCGGCTCGCGGCTGTCTTCCACGATCACTGTGTACTTCTCCGCCAGCGCCGCCAACAGCCGCTCGTTCGCCTCCGCGTGGCGCTGGCGGTACCAGTCGTCGACGACCTGGGCTTCCACCTCGTCGAACGAGCGCGGCTGCGCCGCCTGGCGCTCATGGATCCACACCAGGTGGGAGCCGTAGGGTGATGTTGTCGGTCCATGCCACTCGCCCACTTCGAAAGCGAAGATCGCGGCGGCAAAATCGGGCCCGAAGAGGTTGGTCACCGACTGCTGGTCGATCGCAACGAGCTCGGACTCCAGCAGGCTTGGATCGCCGATTTCGCCGCCGTCGCCAGCCGCCAAGGCCGGCAGTGCGTCGCGGGCGCGCTGCTCGTTAGCGAAGAAGACCTGGGCGAACGAGACTCGTGCCGGGATTGCGTATCGATCGCGCACGCCTTCGTAGAAACGCGCCAGCTCCGTATCCGACGGTTCGTCCAGCCGTACCGTGTCGTCCAAGAGGAACTCCATCTTCTGCGCGAGTCGCCGACGCACAACGGTGTCGCCCTCGTCGAGTCCCAGCTCCTTCGCCTCGTGGGCGAGTAGCTCCTCTTTCACATAGCCTGCGATGAGGGCCTCGAGCTCATCCTCGCTGGGCGGCCCCTGCCGCTGGCGCGCCCACGAGTCCTTCAGCCACTCGATCTGGGCGGCAGTGATGCGCACCACGCGCTCCCCCTCCCGCGTCTGCCCGTCGTCGAGCCAGCCGTAGAGAGCGAACAGAGCCGCACCGGCTATGAAAAAATGCAGCAACGGCTCTCTAAGCCAAGATCTCCTCATCACATCACTTAGCCCGCTCTCACGCTTCGCAACATGTCAGGCTCGACGAACGAAGTCCGGAAGGTTCTCTGAAGATCCGCCGAAACCGGCCGAGACTCCGCGACGTCGATTGCTGAAAGTCTGGCCCGTACCACGAGTCAATCCTTGTTCGGCCCGGTGCTTTCGACTCCCTCGGGATTGCCATTTCCATCGGTATCGATTCGGGGCACGCCTTCTTTCCACATAACAGCCTTGAGCTCAATTCAAGCTGCGTAGCCGGACCATCGTCCCGAGCAAGCGGAAGAACTCTCCGAGAATGCTCCGCCCGGTCTTCGGACTTCACCGGATGATCCGGCCGTCTCGCCGGTGGCCAGGTTACCTTGAAACCGGAATGGTGAGGACCGGGGCAGCCCTGTGTTCGGCAGCGTCGGCAAGCCGCACCGTCATGAGTACTTCGATGACGCGGAACGTCTGCTTGCTCGCTGCGTCCGTACCATCGATGGAGTACCACCATCCGTGTCTTCGGACCGCGACCAGAGCCTGACTGGGGCGGAAACCGGAGCGGCGTATACGGATCGGATGTTGCGCGCTTGGCGGCAGCGCCGGCGCCAGGCCCGACTGGAGGTGTTCCTCGGGAACCTCTACGGAAGCAGCCGCGATATTGAGAAGATCAAAGAGCGATCGCGTCCTGAGTCGAATCCCAACTTCGCCAGGTATTCCGAGTCCATGACTGACCGGGAGTATGCAAACACTCTCGCACTGGTCAGGGATGGGCAGACCCAATAGTTCGTAGATGTCGTCGATCTGGGGGCCACGGCGCGCTCCCTCGCGCCCGAGGACCATGGCAAAGGAGGGAGGATCGATCGAGTCTTGCACCCATGCGACGCGCCCATGCCGATCCATCTCGGCCAACAGAGACGCAATGCGCACGAAGCGGGGGTCGACAGCGACCTCCGGAGCAGCGCGAAACTCGGGGTTGTCGCGTCCATTGATACTTCTGACGAGGAGCGAGAATATTCGAGGAGAATTGCTCATACCCTGGAACAACAACAGCGTCACGTCGAGAGGCAGCGGCGACATCATCTGGCGCAGGTACTGCGCCCCTTGGATTGGCACGTACGAGATCGTCGGATTCTCCTCGTACGCCACGCCAGCACTCAGCGGGGTGAGGTTGCCATCGAACGTGCTATCCGGGCCAAACCCCAGCTCGGATCCCAGAGTCGTCTGGATGTGCATGTTGGCCGTCACGCTCGAAACAGCCAACAATCCAGACGATTCTCCGTAACGCAGCCGCACGATCATCGCGAGCACCTGCTCGATGTTCGAGCTCGTGATGGCGTCGTTATAGGCAGCGCGCCCGTTTTTTATCGCGGCTGGACCGATGACGGCGCATCCCGAACCGGCGTAGATCGCCGCCAACGCGACGAGGAGGCGGACTGCGCTAATTGCCCGCGGCAGAGCAACACATTGAAGAACGCTATCTCGTGCTTCGACAGGTTTGTGAGGGGCAACCTCAAACGCCTCGGCGTGAGCGGAACGCCGCCCGGATTTCAAAGGACTCTTCGACTCACCCTGAGCCCGTATATGGGGATATCTCGACTTTTCCGATTGCGTGCTAGCCATCCCTGGTCCTCCTAACCCGACTTCGCGAGCGCTTCATCGCCGAGCCGGCAGTGGAACAACGGCGCTGCCTCTACTCGTAGCTCCAGATCGCAGGCGACGGGCCGCCGAAGTGCTCTGCGAACAATGCCCTGATGACAGCGCAGTCGTCGGAGGAAATTCGAGTTGGTCGCATGTGATGCGGGTATGCAACTGAACGGCACGGCGGACCGCGGTGGCGGCGGTGCTGAACAGATCGAATTTGCCCGACGTCAGGGCGAAGCGCCCGGAGAGAAATCGCCTGTAGTTGAGACTGGGTCCAGGCTCATTTGGGGAACATCAGCTGGAGTTGGACTTGCAGTGTCGCGTCGGCGCCTCCGCGCGGCTTTTCCGCGTTCCAGAATCCGCGAACTGCCAGGTTCATCGGCTGCGCGCCGACCCGGAAGATCTTGCCTGCCCCGCCGCCGATCGGGACCACCCAGCGGTCGTCGCTGTCGGCATTCCAGTTGGCGGTCATGGTGGGAGTGGACGACAGATACCAACCGTCGGGAAGGTTGTAGTTGATGAAGTACTGGAAAAGGAAAGAGTTGACGTTGGGCGTGTCGGAGTCGCCGGCCACCGACCACTGATTGCTGACCAACGCACCAAACACCCAATGGCCGGGCATCATCAGCGCCACTGCGGTCGGCCCCAGGGACAGCTTGCCGGGCCCGAGTCGGTCGTTGACCGAGGTCGGCAGCGAGACGATCGGTCCCGCACCCCAGATCACTCTTCCCGGCCTGGCCGGCGACAAGAACATCGAGTGGCTGATGTCGGAGAGTCCGAACTCTCCTCCATGGTCGCCGGTCGGCTGGTAGACGAGAGGCAGGATCGTGCGGTTGATGACGTTCCATTGCGGGAGATCGAGCGCCGCGAGATTCACCGGAATGACAGGTTGAATGTTGAGGATGTTCTGGGTGCGGTCTCCGCTGCCGAGTCCGAAGTTGGTGTTGTTCTGGAACGGTACGCTGATCAGATCGGCAACCGGGTTCTGCACCTGCTTGGCGAGATCCTCTTCGGCGCCAGCGACAGTGGGCATCGTCGCAGCGAGCGCGACCATGCCAGCGATCGCTGCCCGGACTGCGGAAGGTTGTCGCCGTGCGGTCATCCCTCCTCCCCTCTCCTGTTGCTACTTGACCGTGTAGCCATGCGACTCCATGCACGCGGCGAGCGCGCGATCGTATGCGTTGCGGTCGTTGCCCGCCTCGGCCTTCTCGTGCTCGATGGCACCGCGTCGACCCAGCATGCCGCCTCCGGCGGCACCGATCCCGGCGCCCTTGCCGGCGTCGCCCGCGATGGCGCCGATAA
>JBGTMF010000028.1:0-4113 GCA_041743795.1 Thermodesulfobacteriota bacterium
CGGCCTGCGCGGCGAGCTCGGCGCCGGAAAGACCTGCCTGGTGCGCGGCGTCGCCGCGGCGCTGGGACTGCCGCCGGAGATCGTGCGCAGTCCGTCCTTTCCCGTCATCCTTCCCTACGAGGGCGGCCGCCTGCCCTTTTATCACATCGACCTGTTCCGCCAGCGGCCGGGGGCGGGGGATATCGACGAACTGCGCGAATACCTATATGGGGACGGCGTTGCCGCGGTCGAGTGGTTCGAACGGCTGGCCGAGCCTCTGACCGACTACCTGGCGGTCACACTTACGTTCGTGGGATCGGAAGCGCGCAGCGTGGTGGTCGAGAGCTGCGGTGTCGGCTATGATTCGGCGTTCGCAGCGCTGCGCGAACTTCTATGAACGTTACGGTACAGAAATACGGCGGAACGTCGGTCGGCTCGCTCGAGCGCATCAACGCGGTCGCCGAGCGGGTGGCGCGGACGCGGGCACAAGGATCCGCCGTGGTTGCCGTCGTATCGGCGATGTCGGGCGAGACGAATCGGCTGATCCAGTTGGCCCGCGACCTCGCGCCGCAGCCGGCGGTGCGCGAGTTGGATGTCATCATGGCCACCGGCGAGCAGGTCTCGGCGGCACTCCTGGCAATCGCCTTGCACGACCGCGGCATCGCCGCGCGATCGTTCCTCGGCCACCAGATCCGCATCGGCACCGACAGCGCGTTTGGCCGGGCGCGCATTCGCAACGTCGAGATCGAAGGCCTGCGCCAGGTGCTCGCCGCCGGCGAAGTGGCCGTCGTCGCCGGCTTTCAGGGCGTCGACGATGCGGCCAACATAACCACACTCGGTCGCGGCGGCAGCGATACCTCCGCCGTCATCGTCGCCGCCGCGCTGAACGCGGATGTCTGCGAGATTCTCACCGATGTCGACGGCGTCTATACGACCGATCCGCGCATCTGTCCGGCGGCGCGCAAGCTGGCGCGCATCTCCTACGACGAGATGCTGGAGTTGGCGAGCCTCGGCGCGAAGGTTTTGCAGATCCGCTCGGTGGAAGCGGCCAAGCGGTACGATGTTGCGGTGCACGTGCGAACCAGCTTCGACGACTCCCCGGGAACGTGGGTGGTGCGAGAGGATGCAGGTATGGAAGATATTATCGTCTCCGGAGTGGCGCTGGATCGCGACCAGGCGAAAATCACTGTCGCCGGCGTCCCCGACAAACCGGGAGTTGCCTCGCAGGTCCTCGGCCCGATCGCAAACGCAGGCATCGTCGTCGACATGATCATCCAGAACGCCGGCAACGCCGGCGACACCGACCTGACCTTCACCGTGCCGCAAGGCGATTTTGAACGGGCCCTGCCGATGGTCGAGAAGACGGCGGCGGAAATCGGCGCCGCCGGTGTGGCAGCGGACGCTGACGTCGTCAAGGTTTCGGTGGTCGGCCTGGGCATGCGCAGTCACGCGGGCGTGGCGGCACGGATGTTCGAGGTGCTGGCCGACGAGAACATCAACATCCAGATGATTTCGACCTCGGAGATCAAGATCTCGGTGGTGCTGGCGGCGAAGTACGGCGAGCTGGCGGTACGCGTCCTGCACCGTGCCTTCGTCGAGGAGAGCCCGGGATGAGCAAGTCCGTCGAAATCTACGACACGACGCTGCGCGACGGCTGCCAGGCCGAGGACATCTCCCTGACGCTCGAAGACAAGCTGCGCATCGCCGAGCGACTCGATTCGATGGGGGTACGCTATGTCGAGGGCGGCTGGCCGGGGTCCAACCCGCGCGATGAGGCGTTCTTCCAGGAAGTCGGCAAGCTCGCGCTGAAGCAGATCAAGGTGACGGCCTTCGGCTCGACGCGGCGCGCCGGGGTGCGCGCCGCCGACGACAAGAACCTGGTCATGCTGCTGCGTTCGAAGACACCCGTAGTCACCATCTTCGGCAAGACCTGGGACCTGCACGTGCGCGACGACCTGCGCATTCCGCTCGAGGAAAACCTCGACGTGATCCACGACACCGTCCGCTATCTGAAGAAGCACGTCGATGAGGTGATCTTCGACGCCGAGCATTTTTTCGACGGCTACCACCACAATCCCGAGTACGCGATCGAGTGCGTCGCCAGCGCCCACGCCGCCGGTGCCGACCTGCTCTGTCTGTGCGAAACCAACGGCGGTCGTCTGCCGCACGAAGTGGCGGCGGGCGTCGACGCGGTCGCCGCGGCGACGGGCGCGAAGCTGGGTATCCACTGCCACAACGATTCCGAGTTGGCGGTTGCCAACAGCCTGATCGCCGTCGAGCATGGCGCCCGTCAGGTGCAGGGTACCATCAACGGATTCGGCGAGCGCTGTGGCAACGTCAATCTGTGCTCCGTGATCGCCAACCTGCAGCTCAAGATGGGCTATAAAGTCTTGTCGGAGGCCAATCTGGCGCGCCTGCAGGAGCTGTCGCACTTCGTCTACGAGCTGGCCAACATCGAACCGTACAAGCGCCAGCCCTTCGTCGGCCAGAGCGCGTTTGCGCACAAGGGAGGCGTGCACGTCGCCGCGGTCCAGCGCAACGCACTGACCTACGAGCACATCGACCCGGCGCTGGTCGGCAACCGGCAGCGGGTATTGGTGTCGGATCTCTCCGGCCGCGCTAATCTCGTCTACAAAGCACGCCAGTTCGGCATCGACCTCGACGGCCTCGATCCGCACGTGCGCCGCTTGGTGGAGGAGATCAAGGAACTCGAACACCGCGGCTTCCAGTTCGAAGGCGCCGACGCGTCGCTCGAGCTGCGAATGCAGCGTGTCCTCGGCCAGGTGCCGAACTTCTTCGATCTGATCCAATTCCGCGTCGTCGACGAAAAAGGCTACATGCGCCGGGTGTTTCAGGGCGACGGCAGTTTCGAGGTGCGCACCGACGAAGTGTTCGAACACGATCCGGCCAGTGCCTGGGCGGCGGTGATGGTGGCCGGGCCGAACGGTGTCGTAGAGCACACCGCTGCGGAGGGCAATGGCCCTGTCAACGCGCTCGACAAGGCGCTGCGGCGCGGATTGCGCAGCTTCTATCCGCGCATCGACGAGGTCGAGCTGCGCGATTACAAGGTGCGGGTGCTCGGCGGCGAGCACGGCAGTGCGGCGCTGGTGCGCGTCCTCATCGAAACCGCCGACGCCGAGGAGCGCTGGGGCACGGTCGGGGTCTCGCTCAACGTCATCGAAGCGAGCTGGCAGGCGCTCGTCGACAGCTTCGAGTACAAGCTCTACAAGGACCTGCGCAGTCTCAAGCAGCCGCGGCCGGCGAAAGCGAAGGCGGCAAAATCGAAGGCCGCGAAGGGCAAGGCGGCGAAAGCCAAGGCGGCCAAGACCGGCGGCAAGGCCAGAATCGCCGCCAAGCGGTAGCCCGCGGCCATGTGCCGGGCATCTTGGAGGTTCCAGTCCGAGCGGGTATGGTACTCGCTCGCATGATCTACCTCGACCACAATGCGACCGGCTCTCTGTTGCCGGCCGCGCGGCAGGCGATGGTCGAGGCGTTCGACCTGTTCGGCAATGCGTCCAGCGCCTACGACAGCGGGCGAAAGGCGCGCGCCGCGCTCGAATCGGCGCGCCGCGCAATCGCCGAGACGGCGGGGGTAGCGCCGCGTGACGTCGTCTTCACCTCGGGTGGCACGGAGAGCAACAATACCGCCCTCTTCGGCACCGTCGACCCGGCGCGAGGCGACGAGATCCTTCTGCCCGCGATCGAGCACTCTTCGGTGGTCGAGCCGGCGCGCGAACTCGAACGGCGCGGTGCCCGGCTGCGCTGGTTGCCGCTCGACGCGCACGGTCGCGTCGCCGCTGCCCACGTGGCCAATGCCATCAGCAGTTCCACGACACTGGTGACGATCGGCTGGGCCAACAACGAGGTCGGCACGGTGCAGGACGTCGCTTCGATTGCCGCCGTCTGCCGCGAGAAGAAGACAGTGTTTCATACCGACGCCGTGCAGGCGTTCGGTAGAATCGCGACGAACCTGCCGGACGCCGACTTGATCTCGATCACCGCGCATAAGCTCGGTGGTCCGAAGGGGATTGGTGCTCTCATCCGCCGCCGCGGCACCGCCGTGCGCCCGCTTCTCTACGGCGGCGCGCAGGAGCGAGGTGCGCGGCCGGGAACCGAGAACCTCGTCGCCGTCTG
>JBGTMF010000029.1:0-1834 GCA_041743795.1 Thermodesulfobacteriota bacterium
GCGCGCCGCGGCGCGGCTGCGGCAGATCCTTCGCGACGAGAGCGACCTCGGCGTCGTCATGTCGAGCATCGCCGCGCTGGGCCACATCGGCCTGGCGCGCGACGTGCGGTCGATCGAGGGGTTCGTGACGCACGACGATGCCTCTATGCGGGTCGTTGCCGCGGGTTCCCTGGCGATGTTGGGAGACGAACGCGGTCTCGAGATCGTACTGCTCGGCAGCCAGTCCGATGATCCGGGGGTGCGCAAGAGCGCGACCTATGCGCTCGGCTTCTTCTCGGCGGCCGTCGCCGGCGAGCGCCTCGAGGAGATTCTCTCCGACCCGGACGGCGAGTGGAAGAGCTACGCGATGTTGGCGCGTGCGGAGCGCCGCCTCGCCGGCGAAACGGCGGCGCAGCGCTTAGCGACCCTCGATGAGCTGGCGCACAGTCGCAGTCGTACGGTGGCGGAGTGGTCGGTCGAACGCCTCACCGACATTGGCGGCCCGGGAGCGATTGCGGTGTTGCGCAAGGTACGCGCGAAGTCGACGCCGGTCGGCGCCAAGGCCGAGCGCAGATTGATGGTTCTGGGGGCGCAGCCGTGAAGTACTCCGGCCTCGCGCTGCGAGCGGTACTCGCCGGCCTGGTCTACGGCACGGCCTTCCTGTCCCCAGCCGCCGCGCACAACCGCGACATCGTTCACCGCGGCATGGGGCACTGGTCGGTCGACATTCTCGGCCACCCGTTGTACACGCCGGCCTATCGCACCGAGATCGGCAACGGCAGCGATCAGGAAGACGTTCCGGCGACACGCTCGCTCGGCCATTTCTACAACCCGCAGACCAACTCGGCGCCGTGGTTCGCCGTAGCTTCGGGCAAAGCGACCGACAATTCGCAAACTCAATACAACGCAGCGCTCAGCGAGTACGGCAACAGCAATTTCGTCGGCACCGACGCGGCGTTTCACCGCCTCGGACGCGCCCTGCACTTCATCCAGGACATGACGTCGCCGGCGCATACGCACGACGACGAGCATCCGTTCGAGGAAGATTTCGAGGATTGGGGACCGGGCAACTTCCCACCTGTCGACTACTCCGCGGTGACGCCGAAGATCGCCAGTCCACCCACGGCAGCTGGTTTCGTTCACGAGATCGGCGCTCTGATCTATGCGCAAACGGTCTATCAGGCGCTGTTGTACGAGGCCGCGGGAGCGCAGCCGAACAGTGTCTTGAAGCAGATGTTTCCGTCGCTGCACTTCGTCACCGGCGGCTTCTTCGTCGACGACCACTTTGAGATCGACCGCATCGGCGATTGGGGCTGTGATCTACTCTGCCTCGATGATTGGTGGATGCCGAGCGAGTTGCTGACCACGGACAACGGCGGGCCGAGCGGCGCCAAGCGCCACGTCGGATCTGCCTACATCGAGAATACCGGCGGCGACGGCGGCCCGGTGATTCCGGCGGTATTCGGCGGCCAACCGAACAGCGCCGGTGAGAACATGCTGCAGATATACGGGCGTCTCTTCTATCCGGAGGCGATCGCCTACGGCGCAGGACTCTTGCAGGTTTTTGCCGACACCGTGGCGCCGCCGACCGCGACGCCGACGGCGACGCATACGGCGACGGCGACATCGACCGATACGGCGACGGCGACGTTGGTGCCGACGTCGACCGCGACTTCGACCCATACACCCACCTGGACCGCAACGCACAGCCATACGCCGACGTTGACGCCGACGGCAACGCCTAGCTTGACCCACACGCCGACTCCGACCGAGGCCCCTTCGGTCACACCGACTGCGACCCCGACGCCGACGCCGACCGCGACGCCGTCGGAAACGGCGACGCATACGGCGACGG
>JBGTMF010000030.1:0-5459 GCA_041743795.1 Thermodesulfobacteriota bacterium
TCGTTCTGCGCCTTCCAGGTCGCTCACAGCCGCTCTTCGCGCTCGCGATCGTCACCATTCATGCAACCAGCTTCCCGAAGACCTAACTGCGCCCTCGAAATCTAACTTGGCCCTCGAAACCCTGCTTCTCCGACAGTCCCGTTCGCCGGGGTGACGAGGAAGTTCAACAGGCGGACCAAGGTACACCTCGGAAGGCTGAGAGTACGTAGAACGGCACCCGAGAACGAGCGCGCGTTGCGCCGTTGGCGACCGTGTGAGATTTCAGACGCATGTCGATTGAACTGTCCTTTCACGGTGGCGCCGGGACTGTCACTGGCTCGCGGCACCTGCTCGAGGCAAATGGATCATCGTTGCTGATCGACGCCGGAATGTTTCAGGGCCTCAAGGACCTGCGCCTGCTCAATTGGCAGAAGCCCTCCTTCGACGTCGCCGGGCTGGATCATGTCCTCTTGACGCACGGTCACATCGACCACGCCGGTTACCTTCCCCGGCTCGTCAAACTCGGCTACCGCGGGCTCGTGCACTGCACCCCGGCCACCGTCGAATTGGCCGAGATCCTCCTCCTCGATTCCGCCAAGATCCAGGAAGAGGACGCGCGCTACGCCAACAAGAAGCACTTCTCGAAGCACCATCCCGCCCTGCCTTTGTACGACTCTGGAGAAGCACAAGCCGCCCTCGATCGACTTCGGGCGGTTCCCTACCAGACGTGGCTCGATCTCGACGCGCACTTCAGCGCTCAGTTCGTCAATGCCGGCCACATCCTCGGATCCGCCCACATCGCGGTGCGCGCCAAGTCAGGGAAAGAGGAGAGGACGATCGTCTTCAGTGGAGACGTTGGGCGTTACGGCATGCCGTTACATCCCGATCCGTCACCGCCACCTGCTTGCGACTACCTTGTCATGGAATCGACGTACGGCAATCGCGATCACGAGGCGACGACGTTCGTCGAGCAGATGAAGAAGCCGATTACCGACACATTTGCCCGCGGCGGCGTCGTCCTGATCCCTTCGTTCGCCGTCGCCCGCGCGCAACTCGTCACGCTGATGCTGCGCGAGGCGATGGAAAGTGGCGACCTACCCGAGGTGCCGATCCACATCGACAGCCCGATGGCGATCAACACCACGCGGCTCTACAACAAGTACATGGACGAGGAGAACCTGGACGCGGCGGTCGTCGGCGAGGGTTTGAACCATCTCTTTCCCGACAACGTCGAGTTTCACCGCACCGTCGAAGAATCGATGAACCTCAACGATTTTTCCGGCCCGCGAATCATCATCTCTTCGAGCGGCATGCTCACCGGCGGACGCGTCCTACACCACCTCAAGCGAATCCTGCCCGACAAGAAGAACCTCGTCGTTCTGGTCGGCTACCAGGCCCCCGGCACCCGCGGCCGATCGATGCTCGAGGGTGCACAACACCTCAAGATCCACGGTGAGATGGTGCCGATCAAGGCCCAATTCGTCGACTTGCACGGCCTTTCCGCCCACGCCGACCGGCGAGATTTGATCCGCTGGCTGCGCTCGGGCGAGCGATTGCCCGAGGTGGTCTTCGTCGTGCACGGCGAGGCCGAAGCGGCGACGGCGATGGCGGCGCTGGTCGAAAAGGAATTCTCCATCAAGACGGTCGCGCCGCGGATGGGCGACCGTTTCGATCTGTTGAACCTGCAATTGGACTGACGGCGGCGTTTCAGTCGCGCAGGATCGGCGGATCCTTCACCCCCATCTCGGCGCACATGGCTTCGTAGAACGCCAGCGCGGTCGGACCGTCATCGACTCGTTCGACCTCGCCGTTCGGTCCGAGGTTCAGATTGACACCCTGCATGATGAAGAGAGCCTCGGTCGCTCCGTCGTTGTCGTCGTTGACCGTCAATGTGTGAATCGATCCGGCGGGTTCGTATACATAGGTCCCGGCCGGATAGTCGATTCCGTACTCGGCGTAATGCCAGCAGCCGCGCTGGGTATAAGCGTGGATCTCGCCGGTGTGCTTGTGGGTGGGAATCCGCACCCCGGGGGCGAAGCGGTTGCGAACCACCCAGATGCCGGAGCTTTCGACGACACGCAGCACCTTGAGTTCGAGACCATCGCCGGCGGCGACCCACGGCAGTTCCTCGTCGCGGGTGAACGCCACCATCGGCGGCCCACTTCCAGCTGGCGGCATCTCGTCTCCCCTCGTCCGTGTGATACGCATCCCTGTGGTGGATCTCGATGCCACCAGCGGCGATTGCGTGTCAACTCGCGCCGCTGCGTTGACAGTGGAACCGCCGGATGGAGTTGTGTTGTCATGCAAAGCGAATCGGACGCCGCTTCAATCGCCGCCGTGGTCAAGAAATACTGGGGCTTCGACGAACTGCGGCCGCTGCAGGACGCGGCGATCCGCGCCGGGCTCGACGGGCGCGACTCGCTGGTGGTGATGCCGACCGGCGGTGGCAAATCCCTGTGCTACCAGGTGCCCCCGCTGGTCGCCGGGCGCACCGATGTCGTCGTCTCTCCGCTCATCGCTCTCATGAAGGACCAGGTCGACAGCCTGCGCCAGATTGGCTATCCGGCGGCCGCCTTGCACAGCGGACTCGATCCGGCGGCGATGCGCGAGGCCGAGTTCGGCATGGCCGAAGATCGATATCGCCTCATCTTCGCGGCACCTGAGCGCCTCGTCTCGCCGCGCTTCCTGCAGTGGCTCGGGCAGGCGAAGATACGCAACTTCGCCGTCGATGAGGCACATTGCATCAGTCACTGGGGGCACGATTTTCGACCCGAGTACCGCCAGCTGGCCGAGTTGAAGGAACGCCTTCCCGGCATCAGCCTGCATGCTTTCACGGCGACGGCGACCGAGCGCGTTCGCGACGACATCCTGACACAGTTGCGCTTGCGCGATGCGGTCGAGTTGATTGGCAATTTCGATCGCCCGAATCTGATCTACCGCGTGTTGCCGCGGGTCGACGCGCGCTCACAGACGCTCGAAGTACTGAACCGCCACCGCGGTGCCGCGGCGATCGTGTACTGCCTGAGCAGGCGAGAAACCGAGGATCTGGCGACCTGGTTGTCGCAAAAGGGGGTACGCGCCGCCCATTACCACGCGGGCTTGGAAGCGGATCAGCGACGCCGCACGCAGGACGAGTTCATGGCCGAGAGGATCGACGTCGTCGTCGCGACCGTCGCCTTCGGTATGGGAATCGATCGCAGTGATGTCCGCTGCGTCATCCACACGGCAATGCCGAAGTCGATCGAGCATTATCAGCAGGAAGCCGGCCGCGCCGGTCGCGACGGCCTCGCTGCCGAGTGCGTCCTACTCTATTCCGGTGCGGACGCGATGCGACTGCAAAGCCTGATCGAGCGCAGTGCCGCCGAAGCGCAGGCCTCCGCGCAGATCATCGAAACGGGGGTGCGCCTCCTGCACCAGATGCGCTCGTACGCCTCCAGCATGCGCTGCCGGCACGCCGCGCTATCGGAGTACTTCGGTCAACGTTACGAGGGTGGGGCTTGCGGCGCCTGCGACGTCTGCCTCGAAGAGGTAGCCGGCGTCGAGGACGGCACCGTGACCGCGCAGAAGATCCTGTCGTGCATCGCGCGCACCGAACAGCGATTCGGCGTAACGCACATCGCCGATATCCTCGTTGGCGCCAATACGGCACGCATCCACCAGTGGCACCACGACAAGCTCTCCACCTACGGCCTGCTCTCCGATCTGCCGAGAAAGACCGTCCTCAACCTCGTCTACCAGCTCCTCGATCAGGGGATGGTCGACCGCTCTGAAGGTGATCGGCCGATCCTGCAACTCAACTCCCATTCGTGGGAGATCCTGCGCGGCGAGCGGAAAGTGCAGCTGCAGAAGTCGCGCGACGCCGACCGGGTCAAGCGCACACGCATCGAGAGCGAATCTTGGGAAGGTGTCGACCGCGATCTCTTCGAGAGTCTGCGGGATCTGCGCCGCGAGTTGGCGACAGAGCGCGGCGTACCGGCATACGTAATCTTCGGCGACGCGACGCTGCGCGAACTGGCCCGTCTCAAACCGACCTCGCTCGACGACTTTGCCCGCGTGCGCGGCATCGGCGAGAAGAAGCTCGCCGACCTCGGCGGCGGCTTCGTCGCGCATATCCGAGCGCACTGCGCGCAGCTGCGTCAGAACGGCGAGAACGCCGCGCACTGAGCGGGAGAAGCCGCGCGGCCCCGCGCCTACTTCAACTCGGCGATCGTGCCGATGATCCGGCCCACCAGACCGTAGTCCTTCGCCTGTTCGGCGGACATCCAAAAATTGCGCTCGGTGTCCTTCTCGACACGCTTCATCGTCTGTCCCGTCTTATCGACGATGACCTTGTTGAGGCGCTCGCGCATGCGCAGGATCTCTTCGGCTTCGATCTCCAGATCGGTCGCCCGACCGCCGGCACCCCCCCACGGCTGGTGCAGGAGAAATCGCGTGTTGGGCAAACAGAAGCGGTCCTCTCGCGGCACCGCGAGATAGATGTGCGCGCCCGCACTGGCCACCCAACCGGTGCCGACGATGCGCACGCGCGGTTTGATGAAACCGATCATATCGTAGATGGTATCCGCCGCCTCGACGTGGCCGCCGGGAGAGTGGACGTAAAGCGTCAGGTCGTCGTCCGATTCATGCGACAGCAGCAGCAGGTCGGTCATCACCCGCCGCGCCACGTCCGAGTCGATCTCGCCGCAGATGAGGATCGTGCGCGACTCGAGCAGTTTCTGACCGACTTTGACCGCCCACCCGAGTTCTGTCGCATTGTTGCCGTCCGCCATGAAAAGTCACCTTCCTCGCGGAATGTCCGCGTTCGATCTCGAAGGCTGCCGCAACCAGGGCGCGCAATCAAGCTACGCCCGTCTTCTCGCCGCCTCGGCCTTCAGCGCGCCCGTGAATCAGCCGTCGTGACCGAGCACTGCTACGCCAATCTTCCCAAGGGCGCAGGCGAACGACGGAACTCCAGTCGCCACTCGGGCCTTGGCCTGAAAACCGTCAGGGGCGCCAAGGCATTGGCGCGCCGACATTACTTCAGGTTCCACGCCTGGCGGTTGATCTCGCTCACGCTCTCGCGACGGGCAACGATCACCGGAGCGTGTTCCTCCAGCGCGGCCAACTCCGCGACCTCTGCTTCGTAATTGGTCTCTTGCCGAATGCCCGCGGCTTCCACGTCACGTCGAGCGGCGATCGCATCCAGGCGCTGCTGCTCTACGGCGCGCATTGCGGCGACGGCGGCCTGGCGAACTCCCTCGGACCAGACGGCCCGTGCGGCGACGTCGCCGTCGACACCCTCGCGCTCCATCGCCGCGAGGCCGGGAAGGTACCAGCTCCCCCAGAGGAGGCGCCGCATCCACAGGGCACGTCCTTGGTCCGACCGCT
The DNA here is from genome assembly GCA_041743795.1 of Thermodesulfobacteriota bacterium. Taxonomy (GTDB): domain Bacteria; phylum Desulfobacterota; class Binatia; order HRBIN30; family CADEER01; genus CADEER01. The sequence goes on from JBGTMF010000030.1 coordinate 5,347, forward strand.
CGATGCGATCCTCGGGCGCGATCGGCTCCGCCGCCAGTGCCTTCCCCGGCGGCGGATTGACGACGTACTCCGAACCGAACTCCGACGCCGCTCGCGCGGTTGCGGCCGCGAAA
>JBGTMF010000031.1:0-2236 GCA_041743795.1 Thermodesulfobacteriota bacterium
CGTCGGCCACCGTCGCGGTGCGCGAGTAGGCGGACGACGTCGACTCCGGGATAGGTCACCGCCCCCTGCTCGCCGCCGTCGAACGTTCGCAGCGGTGCGACCGAGGCCAGCGAACCATCGACCAACGCCAGCGATACACCCGCACCGTCCGCCGCCGCGACGATGTGCCAGTCAGCGCCGGGATCGATCACGCACCACTTCTCTCCCTTAATCCGTCCTTCGGCGAGGGTCGTCTCAAAATGGTCGGCGGAGCGTGCCCGCCGTTCGTCCAACGACAGCGTCAGCCGCCGGCTGCCCCTGGCAAGCGCGTCGAGTTCCGGTGCGTCCTCCGCGACATCATTCAACGCGACCGTACCGCGAATGGCGTTGATGACGCGCCGCGGCAGCAGGCCGCGAGCGCATTCTTCGACGACACAGGCGACCTCGACCAAGCCGAGGCCGCTGCCGCCGCGTTCAGCGGATACACCAATGCCGAACCAACCGAGTTCTGCGATTGCCCGCCACGACGATGCGTCGATTCCGCCCGCTTCCCCATCCCACGCCAGCAGCTTCTCCGGCGACACCTGCTGGCGCCAGAACCGCTCCACCGACGCCTGCAACTCGGCCTGTTCCTCGGTTACCTCCGGGTGCATCGAATCCCCTCACTGGCTCTCGCAATGGTTTCGCATCGCCGGCGCCAATGCCCTATTTGCGCGGCAGACCACATCCGAGCATGGCAATGATGTTGCGCTGTACCTCATTGGTCCCGCCGCCAAAGGCGAAAAGAGGCGCCGTTCGATACAGCCATTGCATGCGCCCATGCATCGGCGATGCCGGCTCCTGCGGGTGCAGCTGGCCGGCCAGGCCGAGAATCGCGGTGCCCGCATCGGCGACCCGGTGGGCGAGTTCGCTGACGAATACCTTTGCCATCGACGACTGCGCCGACGGCACTGAGCCCTTGCTGAGAATCCATGCGGTCTCCAGGCCGAGCATGCGCGCCGCCTCGATGTCGACGGCCAGGCGCGCCAGCCGCTCGCGCACCCAGGGCACCTCGCGCAGTGGTCTGCCATCGACCACCGAATCGCGCACCAGCGCCACCAGTTCGCGGAAATAGCGCCGAACCATTCCCACCGAGCCGATCGACAAGCGCTCGAAGTTGAGGGCCATCGCCGCATAGTAGAAACCCATGCCGCGCTCGCCGACGAGGTGATCGCGTGGCACCCGCACGTTGTCGAGGAACAGGGCGTTGGTGCGCAAACCAGGCCACACGTAAATCGCCTGCACGGTGACGCCGGGCGCATCCATCGGCACGATCATCATCGAGATACCCTTGTGCTTTGGAGCGTCGGGCTCGGTGCGCACGGCAATCCAGTTGTGCGAGGACTGGTGCGCCATCGTGTTCCACATCTTCTGCCCGTTGATCACCCACTCGTCGCCGTCGAGTTCCGCCTTGGTGCGCAGCGACGCCATATCGGTGCCGGCGTCCGGCTCCGAATAGGCGACGGCGAAATCGACCTCGGCGGCGGTGATGCGCGGCAGCCACTCCTGGCGCTGTGCTTCAGATCCGATCCGCATGATCGTCGGCGCCACCGACGTCACGGTCAACGGCAGCATCGGCGCTCCGGCGGCTTCGAGTTCGTCGACGAAGATCCACTGGTCCAACGCACTGCGGCCGAGACCGCCGTATTCCTCGGGCCATGCCAGCCCCCAGTACCCGGCGTCGCGCATCGCGAGAATGAACTGCCGAGCCCGCGGGCCTCTGCCCTCGTTTCCCGCCTGACGCAACTCGTCTAGCAGATCGCTGGTCAGATTTGCCGCGATGAACTCGCGAACTTCCGCCCGCCAGGCCTCCTGCTCCGGGGTGTAGTCGTAGCGCATCCGAAGACTTCTAGCGGACCCACGTCGCCGTGCAAGAAGCGGACGGCCATGGCGCTGAGCCATGCGCCCCGACTAGCTGTCCTCCGAAGGTCGAAGGGGAATGCCTACGAGCGCAGCGGGCTTCAGCCTAGCTATACCACCGGCGCGAAGCCGGATCATTCACTGGAAACTGGTCCTCCCCACCGTCATGCCGGCGAAAGCCGGCATCCATCCGGGCTACCAGGTGGAACCCGGCTTTCGGGACTGTCGGAGAAGCAGGGTTTCGAGGGCCAAGTTAGATTTCGAGGGCGCAGTTAGGTCTTCGGGAAGCTGGTTGCATGAATGGTGACGATCGCGAGCGCGAAGAGCGGCTGTGAGCGACCTGGAAGGCGCAGAACGA
>JBGTMF010000032.1:0-3910 GCA_041743795.1 Thermodesulfobacteriota bacterium
GCCGGCGGCCGACGCCGGGCTGGCAGGGGCGGTTCCGCAACCTGGCACGGGCGTCTATCGCACGCGTGTGGCGCGACCGTGGACAGCCCTGTCGCACGCTGAAAAGTTCGCGCGCCTGGCCGAAATGTCGCAGACCATGCGGGGTGGAGATGCCGTCGTCGATTGGATGGCGTCACTCTGGCACTGCGACACCGAGACGCTAGTCGTGGGCTCCGTCGGCGGTGAGACTCGCCAACAGTTCGAGTATCTCGTACCGATGGCAAGCGTCACTTCCAGCGACGGTCACGACACGCAGACGCGGACATTCGGCGGACACGCGCACGCTCGTCAGGGAGGGCTCGAAATTCTCGACGAGACAGGCTTTTGGGTTTGCGGACCCCGCCTTTGCGAGGAGGCGCATCAACTGCTCGCCGCCGAGAACTGCCCGAGCGGTGTGATGCCGGTGGTGCTGGCGCCGGACCAGATGATCCTGCAGATACACGAGTCGATCGGGCATCCGCTCGAACTCGACCGCATTCTCGGCGACGAGCGCAACTACGCCGGCACAAGTTTCGTCAGCCGCGAGATGTTCGGCCACTACCGCTACGGTTCGCCGCACCTCAATGTAGCGTTCGACCCGACGGTGCAAGGCGAGTTCGCCTCCTATGCCTACGACGACGAGGGGCATCCGGCTGAGCGGGTCGAGATCATTCGCGACGGAATCCTATTGCGGCCTCTCGGTGGCGCGCGGTCGCAGTTGCGAGCCGGCCTGCCGGGAGTGGCAAACGCGCGCGCCTCCGGGTGGAATCGGCCGGCTATCGATCGCATGGCGAACCTCAACCTCGAGCCGGGAACGGCCGGCTTCGACGATCTGGTGGCCGCAGTCGACAGCGGTGTCTACATGGAGACCAACCGCTCGTGGTCGATCGACGATGCGCGCAACAAATTTCAGTTCGGTTGCGAGTACGGACGCCGGATCCGCGACGGCCGGTTGGCCGAAGTGGTCAAGAACCCGAACTACCGCGGCGTGTCGGCGACCTTCTGGCGTACACTGGACGCGGTCGGTAGTGCCGCGACGGTACAGCTGTTGGGCACGCCTTTTTGCGGCAAGGGCGAACCGAACCAGATCATTCGCGTCGGACATTCCTCGCCGGCCTGCCGATTCCGCGATGTGGATGTGTTCGGTGGCGAGTGACGCGCAGGGCGCGAGCGATCCGCGCGACTACTTCCATTCGCTGACGGCGGCGATGAACGACCTGCTGGTCGGCGGCGAGGTGTTCACCTGCGAGTGGCGCGCCGAGGATTCGACGTTCGTCCGCTTCAATCACGGCCGCGCCGGGCAGGCGGGAGAGGTGCGCCAGCGCCAGATGGAAGTCGACCTCATCGCCGGCCGCCGGCATTCCGTCGGCAGCCTGACTCTGTGTGGCGAGATCGCCAGCGATCTCGCCCGCACGCGCGAGCTGGTGGCGCAACTCCGCGCTGTGGCCGCGGCGACGGCAGACGATCCGTTCCTCACCTACAACACCGATCCAACGGCGTCCTCGGAACAGGTGAGGTTGGCCGTCCTGCCGGCGCGGGGGGAGGTGCTCGACGCAATTGGCGGCAGCGCCGCAGACACGGATCTGGTTGGCCTCTATGCCGCCGGGGGGATGCACCGCGGCTTCGCCAACTCACTAGGCCAGCGCAACTGGCACAGTGTTCACAGCTTTCACTTCGACTGGAGTCTGTTCGATCGGCACGGCGGCGCCGCCAAGTCCTCGTACGCCGGAATCGAATGGAACCGCGAAGAACTCACAGAGAAGATCGATGGGACGCGTGAAAATCTGCGCCTCGCCGGCGGTCGACCGCGAGAACTGCGCCCGGGGAAGTATCGCGTCTATCTGGCACCGGCGGCGCTGTTCGAACTGATGTCGATCCTCGCCTGGGACGGCTTCGGATTGCGCGGTAAGATGACGAAGAGCAGCCCGTTCCTGCGCATGCACCAGGGGGCGGCGGCACTCGCCGCCAGCATTCACCTTACGGAAGACATCGCCGGCGGCGCCGCGCCGCCGTTTGAGAAAGCCGGCTTTTCGCGCCCGCAGCAGATCCGCTTGATCGAGCACGGTCGCTACGCCGAGTCGTTGGTGTCGCCTCGCTCGGCGATGGAGTTCGGCGTCGCCGGCAACGGCGCCGACGGCGACGAGTCGCCGCTATCGCTCGACATGGCGGCGGGTGATCTCGATGCCCGCCGCATTGCCGAGACACTGCATACCGGGTTGCTGGTATCAAATCTCTGGTACCTGAATTTCTCCGATCGCCCGTCTTGTAGAACGACAGGGATGACGCGCTTCGCCACACTTTGGGTCGAAAACGGTCGCGTGCAAGGACCAGTCGACGCGATGCGTTTCGACGACTCTGTCTACCGCATTCTCGGCGACAATCTCAGCGGCCTGACCCGCCAGCGCGAATGGATCGTCGATGCCGATACCTACCATTGGCGCTCGTGCAAGACGGCGCGCTTGCCGGGGGCTCTGGTCGATGACTTCGCGCTGACGCTGTGAGCCGGCGGCCGTTCAGAGCTCGGCAAGCGCTGCGGCGAAGGCGTCGAGGGCCGCCATCGCTTCGAGATCACCGTTCTCGTACCCGTTGGCGATGACCGAGAACAGCAGTTGACGTCCCGACCGACTGCGCGCGATTCCGGATAGGGCGGTCGCGCCCGTCAGCAATCCGGTCTTGGCGCGGACGGCGTCGCGCGACGCACTGGCGCGCCTCTCGAGCGTCCCGTCGCGGTTGGCGATCGGCAATGCGGCGAGGAATTCGGGCCCGTAACGAAAGGACCTCGCTCCGGTGGCGAGTGCGGTGACGAAGGCACGCGGCGAAACCCGGTTATCGCGCGACAGGCCCGAGCCGTCGACCAGTGAGAATCCATCGCCGGCGATACCGAGGTCGATCAGAGTTTGTCGCATCGCGGCGACCCCGGTGTGCCAACTTCCCCGTCCGCCGTTGGCCCGTTGCCCCATCGACTTCACCATCGACTCGGCGATGTTGTTGTTGCTGTACTTCATGAACAGGTGGACGATCTCCGACATCGCTTTGCCGGAGAAACGCAGGACCTCGACGTCTTGCGCCGTGGCGACGCCGGATCGCACGCCGCCTACGGCGATGCTGTTGGCCGCCAACTGCTGCGCGAGCACGTGCCCGGCGTATTCGACCGGGTTGCTGACGCTGCGAAACACCTGTTGTGTGGGTGCGGAGATGCCGATGCTGCCGGTGAGGCCGACACGGTCGCCGCCTTCGCTGGCAACGCGGTCGACCGCGAGTTTGGCGCCGGCGCCGGCAACGGTTCGCGCCTGGTTGACGACGGTGAAATACGGCACCGGCGGATCGACGGTGAGCCGCGGTGCGGCTCCCGTGCCGAGGCCCGGAGACACCTCGACCGTGAACGAACCGTAATTGACGGTCAGGCCGGCGACCGGCGCGTGGTAGGCGCGCGACGAGGTGGCGCCCCAACTCGGGTGCCAGAGCTGATCATCAAAGACGCCGGCGTCGAGAACGACGTCGCCGTCGACGCGGCGCAGGCCGGAACGGGCGAGATCGGCGGCCAGTCGCCACATCTGTTCCGAGGTCAGTGAGGGATCGCCGCCGCCGACGACCACCAGGCGAGCGACGACGCCATTGAGATCCGGAGGGCGGTCGGCGCGGATCGTCGTCTCGAAGCGGTGCGTCGGACCAAATGTTTCGAGAGCGGCCAGCGCGGTGAGAACCTTGACGTTCGATGCCGCGATCATCGGCCGGTCGGCGTGGCGCGAGAACACCTCGACTCCGCTGGCGCCATCGACGACGAGGGCTCCGACCTGTGCCCCGGCGAGGCCGCGGTGGGCCAAGGCCTTCTTCAAGCCTTGCGGTTCTTCGCCTTGGATCGCTTGTGGAATTGCCAGCGCGACGGCGGCCA
>JBGTMF010000033.1:0-13157 GCA_041743795.1 Thermodesulfobacteriota bacterium
AGCGCCGCGACGGCAGCGGCGGCGTTGTCCCGTTGATGCCGTCCGCAAAGTCCGACCTCGAGCCCCGATACATTCCAGCCCAATCCTTCGAACGCCATCCGCTGGTCCGCCTCGGGCCGCCACCGGTACTCGCGATCCGCACGGTACAGCGCCGCCCCCTGGGTTCGCGCCACGCTTTCGACGACGGCGGCCGCTTCGTCGTCCAAGCGACCGGTGATCAGCGGCCGCCCCGGCTTGACGATTCCAGCTTTCTCGCCGGCGATGGAACTCAGCGAGGATCCCAAGAACTCGGCGTGGTCGATGCCGATGGTCGTGATCACCGCCGCCAACGGGTCGACGAGATTGGTCGCGTCGAGTCGCCCGCCAAGCCCCACCTCGAGCGCAACGTAATCGACGCCCGCGCGTGCGAAATAGAGGAAGGCAATCGCCGTCGTGACTTCGAAAAAGGTCAGCGGGATACCTCGATCGATCACCCGTCGTCGGATCTCGTCGCTCAACTCGACAACATCTGATCGCGCGATCTGCTCGCCGGAGACCTGGATCCGCTCGGTCAGTTCGATCAGATGCGGCGAGGTGTACATCCCGACACGGTAGCCGGCCGCATCGAGCACCGAGGATAGAAATGCGACCACCGAGCCCTTGCCGTTCGTGCCGGCGACGTGAAAGCACCGCAGGTCTCGCTGTGGATCGCCCAGTGCGGCAAGCGCGGCGGCGACCCGCTCGAGTTTGAGGTCGATTCCCTTCGACTTCTCCAGCGAGTACAGCCAGCCGAGGGTCCGTGCGTAGGCGTCCACGAAGTTCTCAGCGGTCGCTCTACGCAGCCGCGGTCGTCGGCCGGCGCGTCGCCTCTTTCAGCGTGCGGACGAACTCTTCGACTCGATCCGCCAACTCGTGCGACTGCGAGTTCTCCTCGATGAGGCGCACGATCGCGCTGCCGACGACGACCGCATCGGCAAACGATGCGACGACCGCCGCCTCCTCAGCCGTGGTGATGCCGAATCCGACACCGATCGGGAGCTTGCAATGCCGCCGCAACTCCTCGATGCGAGTGCGCACCTGGCTGGTTTCGATCTTCTTCGAACCGGTGACCCCAGTCATCGATACGAAATAGACGAAGCCGCCCGCCTTCTTCATGACGACGCGCACCCGCGATTCGTCGCTGGTCGGCGCCAGCAGGAAGATCATCCGCAAACCAGCCGCCCGCGCCGGTTCGTAGAGTTCGTCGGCCTCCTCCGGCGGCAGATCGACGACGAGAATCCCGTCCACACCGGCCGCCCGCGCATCTCGCGCGAATCGTTCGGGACCATAGTGAAAGATGGGGTTGTAGTAACCGAAGAGCACGAGCGGAACATCGGCGTTCGACTGACGGAACTCCGCCACCATCTCGAAGATCTTAGGCAGCGAAATGCCGCGCTCGATCGCTCGCGCCGAGGATCGCTGGATGGCCGGTCCATCCGCGGTCGGGTCGGAGAACGGAACTCCCAGTTCGATCAGGTCCGCTCCGCCTCGGCACGCCGCGTCGAGAAGCGCGCGCGTGGCACCGAGATCGGGGTCCCCGGCCGTCACAAACGGCACCAGGGCGACCTCCTTGCGCGCGCGCAACGCGGCGAAACTGCGATCGATCCGATTCGTCTGGGACATGGCTATAAGGTCACTCCGAGGTAGCTCGCCACGGTGTTCATGTCCTTGTCTCCGCGACCCGAAAGATTCACCAGAATAATCTGGTCGGCATGCAGCGTCGGTGCCAGCTTGCGCACGTAGGCGATCGCGTGTGCCGATTCCAGCGCGGGAATGATCCCCTCCGTTGCGGTGAGCAACTGCAAGGCTTCCATCGCTTCGCTATCGGTGATGGCAACGTAGCGGGCTCGCCCCGTCGCGTGCAGGTGGGCGTGCTCCGGTCCGACCGCCGGATAGTCGAGCCCGGCCGAGATGGAGTGGGCCTGCTGGATCTGGCCGGTCTCGTCTTGCAGCACGTACGTCTTCTTACCGTGCAGCACGCCGACCATGCCGCCGCTGATCGACGCGGCATGGCGGCCGGTGTCGATACCTTCGCCGGCGGCTTCGACCCCAATCATCTCGACGCCGGGATCCTGAATGAATGGATAGAAAAGTCCCATCGCATTGCTGCCGCCTCCGATGCAAGCGACGAGGACGTCCGGCAGGCGCCCTTCGCGCTTGCGAATCTGTCGCTTCGCCTCGGTTCCGATCACCGACTGGAAGTCGCGCACGATTCGCGGATACGGATGCGGCCCCATCGTCGATCCGACCAGGTAATAGGTGTCGCTCACGTTGGTGACCCAGTCGCGCAGCGCCTCGTTGACCGCGTCCTTGAGTGTGGCGCTGCCGCTGTTGACCGCGTGCACCTGGGCGCCGAGCAACTTCATGCGAAACACGTTGAGCGATTGGCGGCGCACGTCCTCCGCCCCCATGAACACCTCACAACGCATACCGAGTAACGCTGTTACCGTGGCCGTCGCGACTCCGTGCTGCCCCGCCCCCGTCTCGGCGATGATCCGCGGCTTGCCCATCCTGCGGGCCAACAATCCCTGGCCGACGGTGTTGTTGATCTTGTGTGCACCCGTGTGGCACAGGTCCTCGCGCTTGAGATAGATCTTGGCGCCACCGAGCTGGTCGGTGAGGCGCCGCGCGAAATACAGTGGCGTCTCTCGGCCGGCGTATTCCTTCAGATAGTCGCGCACCTCTCGCTTGAATTCCGCATCGCGACGCAGTCGGTTGTAGGCCTCGTCGAGCTCCTGCAGCGCCGGCATCAGCGTCTCCGCGACGTAGCGGCCGCCGAACGGACCAAAGTGTCCGCCCTTGTCAGGCATGGTGGGCATTGTCGATGAACCTCTTCACTTTCTCGCGTTCCTTGCGCCCCGGCGCCGATTCCACGCCGGACGCCACGTCGACGGCAAACGGCGAAACGGCGTGAATCATGGACGCCACGTTATCAGGATCCAACCCCCCCGCCAGGATGAGGCGATCGCGCAATCCGACACCGACCCACTCGCTGACCAGGCGCTGCCCCGTACCGCCCTGCTCGCCGGCGACGAAGGAATCGACGAGGACGTAGTCCACCGGATAGGTACTCGCGGTTTCCCATGTGGCCTCGCTTTGCAGACGAAGCGCTTTGATCACCGGAACGCTCCAGCCGAGACAATCCGACGGAAGTTCGTCGCCGTGCAACTGCACCATTGCCAAACCCGCCGCATCCACGGTGCGTTCGATCTCGTCGCGCCGCGCATCGACGAAGACACCGACGACCGGCAGCGCCGCCCCCACCGCCGAGACGATCTCTCGCGCGGTTTCGATCGTCACGACACGCTTGCTGCCCGGCCAGAAATTGACGCCGATAGCCCATGCGCCGCAGCGCGCGGCGTACTCGGCATCCGCAACCGAGGTGACGCCGCAGATCTTGACCTCGACCATCGCCAATCACGAATCCCGCAGTACAGCCGCGAGCGCAGCCCCCGGGTCATCCTGCCGCATCAACGACTCGCCAATGAGGAACGTCGAATACCCGGCTCTCTCCAAGAGCGCGATGTCCTCGGCCGTGTGGATGCCACTCTCGGCAACGCGGTGTACGCCGGCAGGCATGCGCTCCGCCAGGTCAATGGACGTCTGCAACGTCGTCTCGAAAGTGCGCAAGTCGCGATTGTTGACGCCGATCAACTTCGCCCCGGCGGCCAGCGCGCGCTCGAGCTCCGCAAGCGTGTGCACTTCCACGAGGACGTCCAGGTCGAGCGCCTGCGCAAACGACGAAAGGCCCGCGATCTCCGCATCGCTGAGGGAGGCGACGATCAACAGCACCGCATCGGCGCCCCAGGCGCGAGCTTCGAGAATCTGGTACTCGTCGAAGATGAAATCCTTGCGCAACAACGGCAACGACACAGCGGCGCGGATCGCCTCCAGGTACTCGAGCCGGCCTTGAAAGTACCTCTCCTCGGTGAGTACAGAGATGGCCGCTGCGCCGGCATCCGCATAGCGGCCGGCAATCCAGACCGGATCGAAGTCCGCGCGAATGACACCGCGCGACGGCGAAGCCTTCTTCACCTCGGCGATGATCGAGCGCGAATGCCGCCGGAGAGCGGCGAGAAATCCCCGCCTCTCCTGAGCAAACGAAGGAGATTTCTCCAACTGGTCGCCCCGCACTCGCTGTTTCGCCAGACGCACGTCTCGGCGGCGCGCGGCGACGATCTCATCGAGAATCATGCGTTCGAAACCGCGATGAGCTTGCCGAGAGCGCGCAAGGCTTCGCCGTCGGCGACGGCACAGCGGGCACGTTCCAACCCTTCGCGCAGAGTAGGCGCCTCGCCGCTGATCCATACGACGGCTGCGGCATTGATCAGCGCCACCGACGCTTGCGCGGCGCTCGCCTCGCCGTTCAGAATGCGCCGCAAAATCTCGGCGTTCTCGCCAACGTCGCCGCCGCGCAACTCGTCGCCGGCAAATCCACCGACGCCGAGTTCGTCCGGGTCGATCTCGTAGCTGCGAACCGCGCCGTCACGAAGTTCGGCGACGCGGGTCGGCGCGCAGACGGAAATCTCGTCGAGGCCGTCGCCGCCGTGGACGACCAGGGCGCGCTCGCTGCCGAGCTGCCCGAGGGCCATCGCCAGCGGCTCCAACCAATGGTCGCTGTAGACGCCGAGGACTTGTCGGCGGGCGCCCGCTGGGTTGGCCAGGGGTCCCAGAAGATTGAAGATCGTGCGCACGCCGAGTTCTCGCCGCACGACGCCGGCGTGCCGCATCGCCGGATGAAAGGCCGGCGCGTAGAGGAAGGCGATTCCCGCCTCGTCGAGACAGCGGGCCGCCGCCTGCGGAGCCAGATCGAGCTTGACACCGAGCGCCTCCAGGACATCGGCACCGCCGACCTTCCCCGACATGGCTCGATTGCCGTGCTTGGCAACGACGACACCCGCGCCGGCCGCGATCAGCGCCGCCGCGGTGGAGATGTTGAACGTCCCACTGCCGTCTCCACCCGTGCCGCAGGTGTCGACGAGATCGTGTCGACTCTCGACCCGGGTGGCGAAGCCGCGCATCGCGCGAGCCGCGCCGGTGATCTCTTCGATCGTTTCGCCCTTGGTCCGCAGCGCCATCAGGAAGCCGCCCAGCTGAGCCGCCGTCAGCTCGCCCCTCATGATGGCGGCGACGATCTCCTCCATCTCGGCCGCCGGCAACGACTGCCGTGAGCCGAGGATCTCAAGAGTTGCCCGCAGATCCATCACTTCCCCTCAGCTCGAGCTTCAGGAAGTTCGCCAGAAGCGCCTTGCCCTCCAGTGTGAGAATCGATTCCGGATGGAATTGAATCCCCTCGACTGCGAGCGACGTGTGGCGCACCGCCATGATCTCACCTTCCGCCGTGCGCGCGCTCACCTCGAGGCAGTCGGGGATGCTGGTCGGCTCGATGACCAGCGAGTGGTAGCGCGTCGCCTCGAACGGATTCGTCAGCCCGGTGAAGATCGTGCGGCCATCGTGCTCGATCGGCGAAGTCTTGCCGTGCATGATGCGCGCCGCGCGGACGACTTCACCACCGAAGGCGCTGCCGATGCACTGATGTCCCAGGCAGACGCCTAGTAAGGGCACGCGGCCGGCAAAGTGTCGCACGACGTCGACCGAGATACCCGCCTCCGCCGGCGTACACGGCCCGGGCGAAATGACGATGCGATCAGGACCCATCGCTTCGATCTCGGCGACGGTCACCGCATCATTGCGATGTACGACGACATTCTCGCCCAACTCCCCGAGATACTGCACCAGGTTGTAGGTGAACGAATCGTAGTTATCGACGACCAGCAGCATCCTGCATCCCCTCGGCCATCTTCACGGCCTGGAAGAGCGCGCGCGACTTGTTCACGCACTCCGCATGCTCGCGTTCCGGATCGGAGTCGGCAACGATCCCGGCACCCGCTTGGCCGTAGATCGTCTGTCCCTGAATCACCATCGTCCGGATGGCGATACAAGTGTCCATGCTGCCGGCGAAGTCGAAGTAACCGACGGCGCCGCCGTAGACGCCGCGCCGCACCGGTTCGAGTTCTTCGATGATCTCCATGGCGCGGATCTTCGGCGCGCCGCTCAACGTGCCCGCAGGGAAGGTCGCACGGAACGCGTCGAAAGCGTCGAGCCCGGCTCTCAGAGTGCCGCGGACGTTGGATACCAGGTGCATCACGTGCGAGTAGCGCTCGACGTTCAGCCGTTCGGTGACTGCCACGCTGCCCACCTCGGCGACGCGGCCGACGTCGTTGCGGCCGAGATCGACGAGCATGATGTGTTCGGCGATCTCCTTGGGATCGGCGCGCAACTCCTTCTCCAGCGCGTCGTCGTCCTGTTCGGTCGTGCCGCGCGGACGGGTTCCGGCGATGGGCCGAACGGTGATCTCGCGCCCTTCCAGGCGTGCCATTACTTCTGGTGAAGCGCCGAGAACGATGCGATCGCCGGTGCGCAAGAAGAACATATACGGAGACGGATTGAGCGCTCGCAGACAGCGGTAGATGTCGAAGGGCCGGGCGCGCAGCGGACACTCGAACCGCTGCGCCAGGACGACTTGAATGATGTCGCCGGCGCGAATGTATTCTTTCGCCCTCTCGACTATACCCTCGTACGCCTTCGGTTCGAAGTTCGACGTGACGCGGGGCGCGTCTTTCAACAGCGGCGGGACCTCGCGCCGCAGCGGATGCGACAAACGCTCCGTCACCTGGTCGACGCGTTCGCAGGCGGCCGCATAGACCGCGCGTAGATCGGCGTCATCTTCGATCCATGCGTGCGAGACGACCTTCATCGACTGTGCGACGTTGTCGAACACCACCAGCGTATCGACCAACATGAGATAGAGATCGGGCTGATCGAGATCGTCCACCACCCGCTCGGGAAGGCGCTCGAAGGATCGCGCTATGTCGTAGCCCAGGAAGCCGACCAAGCCGCCGGCAAAGCGCGGTAGACCCGCGATCGAAACAACCCGCAAGCTGGCAAGCTCCCGCCGCGCCTCCCCCAGCGGATCGACCGTCTCACGCCACGCCGGCTCCTCGCCTGCTGGCGCAACGCCAAAGCGACGGCCCTTGGCGATGAGAACCTTACGCGGCGCGGTTCCGAGAAAACTGTACCTCGCCCAGGTCTCGCCACCCTGCAAACTTTCGAGGAGGAACGCGTCGCCGCCATCGTCGAGCTTGAGGAAGGCCGACACCGGCGTGTCGAGATCGGCGAGGATCTCGCGGTAGACGGGAACCAGGTTCCCCTGTTTCGCCAGCTCACAGAACTCGTCGTACTCGGGCCGGAAGGTCATCAGGCACTCGGCTCAGCGAAGTCGATCGACGAAGGCCGCTTCGAGACCGTCCTGCCGCAGTTTCCGCGCGGCCGCTTCCGCCTCTTTCTGTTCGTTGAATTTGCCGACCTGGATCCGGTACCACTTCACTCCGGCGACATCGGTTTGGACGGTGAAGGCGTCGTAGCCCTTCGCCTTCAATCCGCGCGCCAGCACGATAGCCTGAACTTGATCATTGGTCGCCGTCGCCTGGACCGTCCATATGGCGCCGCTGGCCGGCGCTGCCGGATCGCGCGGCTGCGCGACGATCGTCGGCGGTCGCATCGGCGCCGGCGTCGTGGTGGGGGGAATTCGCGATGTCGCCGTTCGCGTCACTACGGCGAGCGGCGTCTCCACGGGGGTTGCCTCCGCCAGCCGCGGGCGAGTCGGACGTTCTTCGGGCTCCCCCTCGCCCGAGCGTACGCCGACGACCGGCGCGGCAGTCTGGCCCGGCACTTCGGCCGCGGCGACGGGCGTGTCGACGGGCTTGAAGACGACGGGTCGCTCTTGTCGCTGTCGCTGTTGCGCCAAGTCCCGCCCGACCCAGATGCCGAATACGAAGATGATCACCGAACCAAGCGTGAACCCAAAGGCCAGGGTCAGCGACTGTCCGATCGTCAGTCCGGCGTTCCTTCGTGCAGCCATCGCTCCCTCACATCACTTCCGGGGCTCCGACACCCACCAAGCCGAGACCGTGGTTCAACACGCGCTGTGCCGAGCGTACCAGATAAAGTCGCGCCTCACTCAGTTGCCGATCATCCGTGATGATGCGCTCCTGATTGTAGAAGCGATGGAAGGCACTGGCCAGGTCGATCAGATAGAACACCACCCGGTGCGGCTCTCGCTCGCGCGCCGCCTCGGCGACGGTGTCCGCGTACGTCGCCAGGGCTTTGATCAACGCCAGTTCGGTGACCGCCTGCAGGCGAGTCAGCGCCGCCGTTCCATCCGCCGGCAGGGATACCCCTTCTTTCTCGGCCTGGCGGAAGATACTGCATATCCGCGCGTGTGCGTACTGTACGTAGAAGACCGGATTCTCCGAAGATTGCTTGACGGCCAGATCGAGATCGAACTCGAGCTGGCTATCGCCTTTGCGCATCAGGAAAAAGAAGCGTGTCGCATCGCGACCGACTTCGTCGACGACTTCGCGCAGCGTGACGAATTCGCCACTGCGTTTCCCCATACGCACCGGCTCCCCGCCCCGCGTCAGCCGTACCAACTGCACCAACAGCACGCGAAAGCGATCGGCCTCTGCGCCGAGCGCACGCAAGGCCGCAGCCACGCGCGCGATGTAGCCGTGGTGATCCGCTCCCCAGACGTCGATCAGCTCGGCGAAGCCCCGCTTGAGTTTTTCCCTGTGATAACCGATGTCCGCCGCGAAATAGGTGAGTTCGCCGTCGCTGCGCTCGACGACGCGGTCTTTCTCGTCGCCAAAGTCGGTCGATCGAAACCAGCGCGCGCCCTCCGCCACGTAGAGAAAGCCGGTTTCGTCGAGTTCGCGCAGAGCGTCGCCGACGACGCCGCGGGCGTGCAGTTCGCGCTCGCTGACGAACAAATCCATTTCGACCGCCAACGCGGCCATGTCCTCGACGATCCGCGCCAGGAGCAACTCCGCGGCCAATTCGCCACAGACGCGGCGGGCGATCTCCACGTTGGCGGCAAGCATGGCGAGGGCGTTCGCCGCATCGCTGGGCATCGCTACGCCGACCGCGTTCGCCACGCCCAATGTCGCCGCGTCGCGTTGCTCCTTCATCAACTCGATCAGGTACTCGCCCGGATAGCCGTCTTCCGGGAGAAGGCAGTCGGCGCCCCACGCCTGCTGCAATCGCGCCAAGGCCGACGCCGCCAGGGTATCAATCTGTTTGCCGGCGTCGTTGATGTAGTACTCTCGCGTCACGTCGTAGCCGACGACCGACAGAAGGCGTGAGACCGCGTCTCCCAGCACGGCCCCGCGCCCGTGGCCGACGTGCAGCGGACCGGTGGGATTGGCGCTGACGAACTCGACGAGCACCCGCTCGCCGCAGCCGAAATTGGCAATGCCACAGGCCTCTCGTTCGAGGTCGATCAGACAACGGCCCCAGAAATTAGCGGAAAAGCGAAAGTTGATATAGCCCGGCCCCGCGATCTCGGCGGCGGCGATCAACTCCTCGGGGTCCTCGAGGTGATCGAGAACGAGCTGCGCTATCTCGCGCGGCTTGCGTCCCTCGCTGCGCGCCAAACCCAGCGCAACCGTCGACGCGAGATCGCCGTAAGCCGGGTCGCGCGGTATCTCGAAGATCAAAGGGGGGAGGCTTTCCAACTTCAGCGCTCCCCCCTTTTGTGCTCGGGTCAATGCCTGCTGAAGCAGCCCCTCAAGCCGTTGCCTCATTTTCCGCCCACCGGCGCCAGTGCGCCTGGCTATACAGCTCGAGAGTCGTCATCTCATCTGCAAATGAGACACCGTCTTATCCCGGGCTCGCAAAACGAGTCAAGCAGGTCCGGTTCGACGATCGTCATCGGCACGTTGCGGCAGGCGGCAGTCCATGAGAATCGCGTGCTGCCCCGATCCGTAATAGTCTTGCCGCTGGCCGACGCGCGCGAAACCACACCTCTCGTAGAGCGCCAGCCCGGCGCGATTCTCCGCCCGCACCTCGAGCCCAGCGACGGTCGCGCCGGCAGCCATTCCATCGTCGAGAATAAGCCGCACCAGGGCTTTGCCGATACCGCGCCGCTGCTGCGACGGGTGCACAGCGACATTGAGAATGTGAATCTCGCTTGCCACTTCCCACCAGCAGGCGAAGCCGAGTACGGACTGCGCCGCGCCGCTGCGCGCCAGGACGATGCGAGAGAAGGCGAGCTGCAGCTCGTGCAGAAAGATCCCTTGCGTCCAAGGCGAGGGTGACGCAAGCCGTTCGATCTCCAAAACGGCGGCGAGATCTGCCTCCACCATCGGCACAAACAACAGCCTCGTCGGCGCTGCCACAGCGGTCTACCAGCGAATGAGCGCCGATGCCCAGGTGAAACCCGCACCAAAGGCGACCAGGCAAACGAGCGCCCCTTCGCGCAAACGTCCGTCTTCGCGAGCGTCGCAAAGAGCGAGCGGGATCGTTGCCGCCGTCGTGTTGCCGAGGGTCTGGATGTTGTTGACCACCTTCTCCTCGGCAATCTCCAGTGTCATCGCGACGGCCTGATTGATTCGCAGGTTTGCCTGGTGCGGCACCAGCAGATCGATGTCCGAGACGGCGTAACCGTTTGCCGCCACCGCCTCGTGAATGGCCTCGATCGATCGTGTGACGGCGTGTTTGAAAACATGCCGCCCCTGCATCGTCGGAAAAATCGCCGGTTCGTCGCCTTCAATCATCTCTTCGGTGAGGCGGCGCTGCGCGCGAGCCGACACGGCCTGCAGCCAGAGCTTATCGGCGAACTTCCCCTCCGAGTGCAGATGTGTCGAGAGGATCCCGCGCTGCGGGTCGTTGCCGCGGTCGAGCACCATGGCGCCGGCGCCGTCGCCGAAGAGCGCCGCCACCTGGCGGCCGCGGGTCGTGAAGTCGAGGCCGGTGGAATGAATCTCGGCGCCCACCAACAGCACCTTGCCGAAGCGACCTGCCTGCAGGAACGCATCGGCAACGGTCATACCGTAAAGAAATCCGGTGCATTGATTGCGCACGTCGAACGCCGGCACTCCGCTGATTGCGAGGCGATCCTGCAAGACACAGGCACTCGCCGGCATGTCGTAATCCGGGCTCAACGTCGCGAATAAAATGCAGTCGATCTCGCCGGCTTCGACACCCGCGCGCTGCAGCGCATCGCGGGCCGCCTCCGCCCCCAGATCGGCCGCGCCCGTGTCCTCGACAATGTGGCGGCGCTCGCGGATACCCGAGCGCTGCTGGATCCACTCGTCGTCGGTTTCCATACGCTCGGAGAGGTCGTCATTGGTGACGATCCCGGGAGGCACGCACCGCCCGATACCGCGAATCCTCGTTCGTCCAGGTTCCGCCATCACGTAAACTCCAGGAATGCCGATCCCCATGCGTAACCGGCACCGCAGGCCGCGAGGCATACCCGTGCCCCTCGCCCGATGCGGCCCGCGGCACGTGCGCGATCGAGCGCCACCGGCAGAGAGGCAGCTGTCATATGCCCGTGTTCACGTCCGGCGACGATCAATCGGTCCGCGGGTATACCGAGACTACCAGCCGCGTCGTCGGCGACATCAGGGAAAATATGGCTGATGACGTAGAGATCCACGTCATCGGCGCTCGCGCCAGCGCGATGCAGTCCGAGCCGGACGATCTCCGGCAGTTTCTCACGGCCAAATGCGGACACGTGCTCGCGGTCGATGCGGATGTAATGCAGGCCCGCGTCGAAGTCGGCCATCGTCATCCGCGTCGGGTAACGGCGGCTGGCGGGAAATTCACACCAGAACCTCTCATGATGACGCCCATCGGCGCCGCAGACGACGGCGCTCACCGTGGCGATGCCGGCGCCGCGTCCGAGCGCAGTCACCGCCGCGGCATCCGCATACAACTCGCTCACCGGAAGCCCGGCCTGCGAGAGGTCGAGCGCGGACGAGTGCACTTCGCCACTGGCGAACAGGACGCGTTCGTACTTGCCCGACTCAATCAGGTCGTTTGCGGTCGCCAGGCCCATCAAGTACCCGGCACATTGGCCGCGGATGTCGAGCGCACCGACGGTGTCGCCGCCGAGCTTGTCCTGCAGAAAACAGCCGGCGCCCGGGAAGGTGACGTCCGGAGTCATCGTCGCGAAGACGATCAGCTGCACGGATTCCACCGTCCAACCAGCCTCGTTCAACGCCGGCCCGGCGGCAACCAAAGCGAGATCGGATGGACCGCAGGGATGTGGCACCGTCGGCCGCAGTACCGCGCCGACCGGCTTTGCCGGCGGCAGCTCGTGAGCGAGACCGAGGATGGATACGCCCATCGCTACACCTTGCAGGGCAATGCGATTTCCAGCGTCTTACCTTGAAAGCGGTGACGGAACCCAGCAGGACGCAGCGGCAACGTGATTGTCGTCGTGAAGTCCGGCGGGAACGCCGGCGACACTGCGGCCACCCGCCGCACCGTGTCCTCGACGACCTTCCCCTTGATGATCAACTGGTCGTGCTTCAATGAGATCTCGTAGTCGTAGTCGGGCATTTCGTCCGCGACACCGAGTTCCTCCTTGATGCCCGACGGCGGAACCACGCTTGGGAATTCGAGCTCGACCAGGCAGCCGTTGCGTTCCTCGCGCACGCGATAGACCTCGCCGTAGCGGCGCTCGCGCTCGAGTTTGTCGCCGAATCGCGAGTCGGTGAAGCCGTCCTGCCCGACACTGCCCTGAGTCTGCGGTCGGCCGACCATATTGACGAGCGGCGCGGCCAACGGAACCAGCGGCAATCCGTACGCGGCCGCCCGGTAGACGACCTCGTCGGCCGGCGCTCCGCGAAAACTCTCGCGCATCCGCCAGATCGACTCGATCGTTGCCAGCACGACACCGAAGAAAAGGAGCCACTTCAATTGATTACTGAATACCGAGCGATCAAAAGCCAAAGCTCCTATTGCCGCCAGAAGAATCGGGTACAGCAGCATATTGTGCAGCGCATTGAGGCCGGTCGCCCCGGCCGCCGAAAAGTACCGCCGGTCGGCGACCGCGCGCTCAATCTGACACTTCTTGCCATACGGCAATGCGCCAAGAATCGGTTGCGCCAGGGCGATCAACAGCTTACCCGGCGACGGCTTGCTCACCCGGCCCTCTTCGAGCAGCCGCGCCGCTACCTCGAAGCTGATGTCGAGTTCACCAGGGAACTTCTTCTCCGGGCGCGGCTGCGGCGCAGGCGGCGCCGACAACGGCTTTTCGACCGGTCCACCCGAAGGCGCTGCTGCCGCCGGCG
>JBGTMF010000034.1:0-1954 GCA_041743795.1 Thermodesulfobacteriota bacterium
TTCCAGGCCGCTCACAAACGCGCTTCGCGCTCGCGATCGTCACCATTCATGCAACCAGCTTCCCAACGATCTAACTTGGCCCTCAAAGGCCCTCGAATCCTAACTTGGTCCTCGAAACTCTGCTTCTCCGACAGTCCGGAATGCCGGCATCCACCTGATCGCCGATTGCGGACCTGTCAGAGTGATCGGGACAGGGTCGAGTGGATCCGCGCTTGATCGTCGTGTCCAGATGTTCTTACAGTGCCTACATGGCATCCGTGAAGCTCAAAGTGGCGCGGATCGGCAATTCGCGGGGGGTACGTCTGCCGGCGGCGTCGCTGCGGCGTTACCGGATCGGTGAGACCGTTTTGATGGAAGAGCGCAGCGACGGGATCCTGCTGCGGCCGATCGGACCGGCGGTGGTGAAGTTGTCCTGGGAGGAGACCGCGCGAGAGATGGCGGTCGATAGTGAAGACTGGAGTGCGTGGAACGCCGCCGCGACCGACGGGCTCGCGGATCTGCCGTGGCAGTCCGCCAAGGGCGGAGTCGCAAAGCCTTCGACCGGCTACCGGGCCAAACCGCGGCCGCGCAAGCGGTGATGAAGCGCTACGAGATTCGGTGGGTCTCACTCGACCCAACCCGCGGCGCCGAGATGGCCAAGACGCGTCCGGCCGTGATCGTCAGCCTCGATGTTCTGAACCGGCAGCTGCAAACCGTCACCGTGTGCCCGCTGACCAGTCACCTGCGTCCGACGTGGCGGTCGCGCGTGCAGGTGCGCTGCGGCGGACGTCCAGTCGAGATCGCCGTGGACCAGATCCGCACCGTCAGCAAGGCGCGACTCGGCGACAAGATCGCCTCACTCACCAAAAACGAGACCGCGGCACTGCGGCGCGTCATCACTGAGATGTACGGCGAGTAAGACCTGCCATGTTATATCGCGGGCTCGTTTCTAAGGGGACGGCTACCGGCTCATTCCCAGCGGCCCAATAGCTCGCGTGCCCCGATTGCGGATCGGCTCGTGACAGTCGACGATCCGTTCGATCGGTCCGAGGATCAGGGTCGCCACAGACGGACGGATCGCGATTGGCGGATGTTGCGGTCGTGCGTTGCGAGCGGGAGATCGTGGGTCCGTGCGGTGGCGACGATCAGTCGATCCGCCGGATCCGCGTGGAAGCGAGCCGGGAGCCGCTCGATTTCGAGCACCACCTCGAGATCGAGCGGTAGCAGCGATACCGTTTCCGGCGACGATGCGAGCCGAAGCCACGGCTCAAAATCGCAGGGCGGTTGGAAGCGTCCCTTCATGGCAAGCATCTGAGCCTCCCAGAGACTGATCGCGCTCAAGAACGGACGCTCGTCGTCGGGGAGGCTGTTCAACGCCCGTCGCGTCTGCGCGGTAAGAGCCCCGGCTCCGGTGAGCCACCAGATCCAGACGTGCGTATCGAGGAGCGGCCTCAACGAAGGGCCTCGAAATCGCCCTCCTGTAGCACCGATTCATCGGGGCCGAAGTCGCACCGCCCACCCATCGATTGCAACCGCTCCCAGGGTTTGCCTTCCCCCTGCAACTCCACCGGAGCGGAGGCGAGTCGTGCGACCACCCTGCCGCGCCGTGTGATGCGGACCGACTCGCCTCCTTCCTCCACTCGGCGAATGATGTCCAGGCAGCGCTGCTTGAACTCCGTGACAGAAATGTCCATTTCGACACGCTAAATGGCCATTCCAGATGGCGCAAGCGATTTGCCAGCGTTTCGGCGAACGGGCTCATTCGCAGCGCGACAGCAACTCGCTCGAGACAGCTGAGGCGATCGACTCGGCGAGATCGACGGGGTGATACGCAGCCGTTCGCATCCATCGCCGGACATTGCCGGCACCATGATGCGTTCAGCACGCTGATGCAGACCGCGCCCATGATCTCGTCGACCGTCACCCGACAGTCGCCGTCGCAGTCGCCGATACACGGCACCGCCGCGGCGCCGCG
>JBGTMF010000035.1:0-14454 GCA_041743795.1 Thermodesulfobacteriota bacterium
AAAGCAGCTGGGGCTCGACGAGGTCATCGCCGACGTAAAACCCGAAGGCAAGGCCGCCGCCATCAAAAAGCTGCAGAGCGAGGGCCGTATTGTGGCCATGGCCGGCGACGGCATCAACGACGCCCCGGCGCTGGCGCGCGCGGACGTCGGCATCGCCATGGGCACGGGCACCGATGTAGCCATGGAAAGCGCCGGCGTAACCCTGGTCGGCGGCGACCTGCGCGGCATCTTGCGCGCCCGTCGCCTCAGCGAGCTGACGATGCGCAACATCAAGCAGAACCTCTTCTTCGCCTTCGCTTACAACGCCGCCGGTGTCCCGATCGCCGCCGGCGCGCTGTATCCGTGGTTCGGCCTACTGCTCAACCCGATGATCGCCGCCGCTGCCATGAGCCTGAGTTCGGTCTCGGTGATCGGCAATGCCCTGCGCCTGCGCAACGTACGCTTGTAGAAAGCAGGCTGTCTTGCTCCTACCTTGCTCACCGGTCGTACCGCATTCGGCGGCGTGGACGTGCTCGGCGATGCGGGGTAAGGTGCGCGGCTGTGCGATACTCTCGAATGTTGATACCGACCCTGAAGGAAGATCCTTCGGATGCCGAGGTGGTCAGCCACAAGCTGATGGTGCGTGCCGGTATGATCCGGCAGGTGGCCCGCGGGATCTATGATCTCCTGCCGCTCGGCCTGCGCGTCGTACGCAAGGTGGAGCGCATCGTCCGCGAAGAGATGGACCGCGCCGGCGCGCAGGAGATTCTCATGCCCGCCGTATGTCCCGCTGAGCTGTGGCAGGAGACGGGGCGCTGGGAGCACTACGGTCGGGAGTTGCTCCGCCTCAAGGACCGAAACGACCGCGAGTTCTGCTTTGGTCCGACACACGAAGAGGTGGTCACCGACATCGTGCGCCGCGAGGTTCGTTCGTACCGCGAGTTGCCGATGAACCTCTACCAGATGCAGTCGAAGTTTCGCGACGAGATTCGCCCGCGGTTCGGCCTCATGCGTGGGCGCGAGTTCGTCATGAAGGACGCCTATTCCTTCCACACCACCTACGATGATTGCCTGCGCGAGTATCGGCACATGTTCGATACCTACACGCGCATCTTCGACCGTTGTGGCCTCAACTTCCGCCCTGTCGAGGCGGCGACGGGCGCCATCGGTGGGTCTTTGTCGCACGAGTTTCATGTCCTCGCCGACTCGGGTGAAGACGCGCTGGTCAGTTGTCCGGTGTGTCAGTATGCCGCCAACGTCGAAAAGGCGGAGATCCGCAGGGTGGAAGGCGCAAGCGCGGCGCCGGCGTCAGGTGAGCCGCGCTCGGTGGCGACGCCTGGCCAGCGGTCCGTCGACGAAGTCAGCGTGTTTCTCGGCGTGCCGCGGGAGTGCTTCATCAAGACGTTGTTGGTCACGACGGATACCGGCGAGGCCGTCGCCGCACTGGTGCGCGGCGACCACGAACTCAGCGAGGACAAGCTGGTCTCGGCCCTCGGCTGCCAGTGGGTGGCGATGGCCGAGGCCGACGTCGTGCAACAGCACACTGGCGCAGCGGTCGGCTTTGCCGGGCCGATCGGCCTGCAGATCAAGGTGCTGGCGGATCGTTCGATCGACGGCCTCAGCGGCGCCGTCACCGGGGCCAACCAAACCGACCAGCACCTGGTGGACGTCGATCAGCGACGCGACCTCCCGCAATTGACATTCTCCGATCTGCGCGTCGCCGGTCCGGGCGACCCATGCGCGCGCTGCGCCGACGGCACGTATGACGGCCATCGCGGTATCGAAGTCGGGCAGGTCTTCTACTTGGGAACGAAGTACAGCAAGGCGATGGGTGCCACGGTGCTCGCCGAGGACGGTGTCGAACAGGTCGTTGAGATGGGCTGCTACGGAATCGGCATTACACGAACCGCGGCGGCGGCGATCGAGCAGAATCACGATGCCAACGGAATCATCTGGCCTCCCGCTCTGGCGCCCGCGCATGTGCACCTGATCAACGTCAAGGTAAAGGATGAGGCGCTGACAGCCGCATCGGACAAATTATATGCGGAGTTTCTCGCGGCGGGAGTCGAGGTTCTCTACGACGACCGCGACGAGCGAGCCGGTGTCAAATTCAAGGATGCCGATCTCATCGGCATTCCCTTCCGCATCACCCTCGGCCCGAAGGGGATGGAGAAGGGGCTCGTCGAGCTGAAGCGCCGCGGCGAGTCGGAGGCGGTTGAGATCGCCATCGCCGAGGTCGTCGAACTGCTTTCCCAGAAGCTCCGGCAAGAGATCTCCGGTTGAGGCCAGCCCGGGCTTTTTCCATGATCCGCAATAAGACAGCGCGACGACCCACCGATGCGATGCGCAAGCGCCTCATCTTTGCGCTCGACGTGCCGTCGCAGGCAGAGGCGCTGCGATTTGTCGACCTGCTGAAGGACGACGTCGGTCTGTTCAAAGTGGGCAAGCAGCTGTTCGTCAGTTGCGGCCCCGAAATCGTCAAGGAGATTCGTCGCCGCCGCGCGGACGTCTTTCTCGACCTGAAGTTTCACGACATACCGCGAACCGTCGCCAAGGCCGCCGCGGAAGCGACCAAGCTCGGTGTGGCCATGCTCGACGTGCACGCCACCGGTAGTGTTGAGATGATGCGGCAGACGGTGCGGGAGGTGTCGAAGACCGCCCGTTTGAACCGGCTGAAGAAGCCGAAACTGCTTGCGATCACGGTCTTGACCAGTTTGGGTCGGGACGACCTGACGAGGGTAGGTGTGCGCTCGAGTGTCGAGAACCAGGTAGCGCGCCTGGCCAAGCTGGCGCGGCTTTGCGGCATGGACGGTGTCGTCGCTTCGCCGCACGAGGTCGAGCGAATTCGCCGGGAGTGCGGCCCGCGCTTTCTCATCGTGACGCCCGGCGTGCGACCGGCGAGAAGCGATATCGAGGACCAGAAGCGCGTCATGACACCCGAGCAAGCGATCCGCGCCGGATCGAAATACCTCGTCATCGGTAGCCCGATTCGCAACGCCGTCGACCCGGTGCGGGCGGCGCGCGAGATCGTTGCCGAGATGCAGCGCGGCACCCGACTTCCGCCGCGGCCCTGATCTCGGGGCGCTTGGGTTTTGTGAACGAAACGTCATCGCCGAGCACATGCTCGCGTCTGTGTTGCAACGGACTGACCAGGCGTACCCTGACGGTGCGCGGAGCAAAGCGAAGGAGATTCCCTTGACCCGAATGACTGTCGCTCAGCTGTGGCGATACCCAGTGAAATCGATGGCAGGCGAGTCACTTGACGGCGCATCGCTCGGCACCATGGGGATTGCGGGGGATCGCGGCTGGGCGGTGCGCGACGAGGTGCGCGGCGGTATCCGTGGTGCGAAGAAGTTGCCCGATCTCATGCGCTGCAGTGCTCGCTACCTCGAGGAACCTGGTGCCGCGTCGCAAGCGTTGCCGGTTCCGGAGATCTCGCTTCCCGACGGCGAGTGCTTTCGCGCCGATGCGTCGCAGGCGGCGGACCGACTCGGCGCGACGTTGGGCACGCGAGTGACGCTGTGGCCGCAGCGACCGGCGAACGATCTCGACCACTACCGCCGTGGCCCGGCCGATCACGACGACCTGGAGGTGGAATTGCGCTCGGTCTTCGGCCGTCTGCCCGAAGAGCCGCTGCCCGACCTCAGCGTATTTCCGCCCGAGATCTTCGAATACGAGTCGCCGCCGGGAACCTACTTTGATGCGTTCCCGTTGTTGATCATGACCGACGCAACTCTGCGCCGATTACAGCGGCTGGTGCCGGAATCGCGGGTCGATGTGCGGCGGTTTCGTCCCAACATCCTGCTCGCCGTCGATGACGCCGACGCCGGTGATGGCTTCCCCGAACTCGACTGGGTCGGCCGCAGGCTGCGCCTCGGCAGCGCGATCGTAGAGGTGGCCGCCGCCTGTCCGCGCTGCGTCATGATCACGCATCCGTTCGGCGACCTGCCGAAGGACCCGCGGCTATTGCGCGCCGTCGTGCGCGATGCCGGGCAGAACGCCGGCATCTACGCCCGCGTCGAACATCCCGGTCCGGTGCGGGTCGGCGACGAGGTAACACTGGCGACGTGAGGCGCGCCCATCCCTATGCCTGTGCCCGTGCCTACCTGTTGTCCTCCGTAGCTCGTCGAGCGAAGGTGGGCGAGCGAAGCGAGTTCATTTCTTCCTCTCCCTGGCTGGGGGAGGATTGAGGTGAGAGGGATTGAACGCCGCCGAAGGCATCTAGTTTGTCCGGCTGCGCCGCTTGTCTCATCCCCCTCATCCTAACCTTCTCCCATCCAGGGAGAAGGAACTCTGCCTATACCTATGGCTATGCCTGTGCCCGTGCCTACGAGCGAAACGAGTTTCAGCCTAGCGCAGCGAGAGGAAGGCGCTGTGTGCCAGTTCGAAGGCCCAGCTGGGGAAGATGCCGAGAAAGATGGTGCCGGCCGCTGTCGTGACGAGAGTGGCCGCCAGGTACGGGCGATGCGCGGTTCCCTGCACGTCCTTGCCGCCGTCGGCCATGAACATGCGCATCAGAACGCCACCGTAGTAGTACATCGAGACGACGCTGTTGAGTAGGCCGATGATCGCCAGCCATGCATAACCCTGCTGCACGGCTGCGCTGAAGAGATAGAACTTTCCGGTGAATCCGGCCAACGCCGGAATGCCGGCGAGCGACAGCAGGAACACCGTCATGCAGAGCCCGAGCAACGGATGGCGCATGCCGACGCCGTCGTAGTCGTCGAGTGTCTCGTTGGCTTCTCCGCGCTTGCCGAGGGCGATGACGACCGCGAAGGCGCCGGTGTTCATCAGTGTGTACGCCAGCAGGTAGAAGAGTACCGCGGCGCCGCCGGCGTCGCTCTTGGCCACCATACCCACCAGCAGGTAGCCGGCGTGGGCGATGCTCGAGTACGCCAGCATGCGCTTGATGTTGGTCTGGCGCAGGGCGGCGAAGTTGCCGACCGTCATCGTCGCCACGGCGAGGACCGCGAGGGCGGTGCTCCAGTCTTCCGCCAGCGCGTCGAAGGCGTACATGAAAACGCGGATGAAGGCTGCGAAGGCGGCCGCCTTGACGCCGACGGCCATGAACGCCGTCACCGAAGTGGGCGATCCTTCATAGACGTCGGGAGCCCACGCGTGGAACGGGACGGCTGCGATCTTGAACGCGAATCCAACCAGGAGTAGCGCCATGCCGCCCGATGCCAGAGCGCGTTGCAGGTCGGTGCTCGCTCCCATCTCCCTCGCGACCGGTCCCAACGCCGTCGTCTGGAAGGCGCCGTACAAGAAGGCGATGCCGAGGAGGAGGAAGCCGGTAGCGAACGCGCCGAGGAGGAAATACTTCATCGCCGCCTCGCTCGAACGAAGGTCGGCGCGCCATATCCCGGCCAGAATGTAGGCCGCGATCGACATCGTTTCCAGTCCGAGAAACAGAACGATGAGATCATTGGCGGCGGCCATGAGAAACATTCCGGCCGTCGCGAAGAGGAGAATCGCGTAGTACTCGCCGCTGTGCAGGTCGATGGTGCCCAGATAGTCCATCGACAGGAGCAGCGTCAGGCCGGTGGCGAGGCAGAACACCACATTGAAGAACAGCGCATAGCGGTCGAGGATGACTGTGCCGGCGAAGGATGTTTCCTGGGTGTTCCACAGCGCCACCGAAGCGATGGCAGCGACCGTCAGACCGACGATGCCGATCCAGCCGAGTCCGTCCTTCTCCGGTCCGGCGACAGCGAGGTCGGCAAGCAAGATGGCGAAGCCGGTGCCAGTGATCAGCAAGGTCGGCAGCAATACCGTCCAGGAAATATCGGGGATCACCATGTTGCTACCGTCCATCGCTGGCCGGCGCAGGCTGACGAGAAAGCTTGCGTCACCATCGGAGGATCCTGACTTCGTCGGCGTTCAGCGTCTCGCGGTGGCGGAAAAGAGCAATGATGATGGCCAGACCGACGGCCACCTCGGCCGCCGCCACCGTCATGACGAAGAAGACGATGACCTGACCGTCCATGCCGAGTTGTTGGCGGGCGAACGTGACGAAAGCGAGGTTGGCGGCATTCAGCATAAGCTCGATCGACATGAACATGACGATCAAATTGCGGCGGATGAGAAAGCCCACCGCGCCGATCACGAAGAGGATGAGACTCAGTGCGATGTAGTAGGTCGCGGGAACCACGGCTCTACCTCAGCTTCTTCTTGGCCAGCACCACCGCTCCGAGAACGGTGACGAGAAGCAGAACGGAGGTGATCTCGAAGGGCAGGACGAAGCGGGTGAACAGCAACTCGCCGATCGCCGTGGCGGTGCCGAACTCCGCCGGCGCGGCGACGCTGAATCCGGGTCCAGGCAGGGAGCCCTCGCTGCTGAATAACGCGTGCAGCGTGATTGCGGCGAACCCAAGCCCGCTCGCCGTCGCGACGAGGGTCACGTTGCGCCGCCTCTTGTGTGGCACGTCGGCTTCCAGATTGAGAAGCATGATGACGAACAGAAACAGCACCAAAATGGCACCGGCGTATACGATGATCTGCAGCGCCGCGACGAGGTGGGCGTCGAGAAACACGAACATCACCGCCATCAGGAAAAGGGTGACGGCGAGGCACAGCGCGCTGCGGATGGGGTGTAGATTGAGGATCACCCCCAAGGCAGAGGCGATGATCAACGCCGCAAGTGGGAAGAACGTGAATGGACTCATTCCGAGAACCGCTCCCGCTCGTTTCTCATCGCGGATGAGCTCGGCCGCCGGCCCGAGCCTGCCGGCCTCAGCGTACCATTTCGGCGTGTCTTAATCATTGCGCTCATTGCCTGATCAAAATGATGATCGCCGTCGCTACGATGTTGACGAAGCCGAGCGGCAGCAGCCCCAACCAGCCCAGATGCATCAGCTGATCGTAGCGGAATCTTGGGATGGTCCAGCGAATCATGATCTGGAACCAACAGAAGAAGATGATCTTGATGGTGAACGAGGCCATCTGCAGGAGGACGACGATGAGGTTGGGAAGGTCGAGGGTCGCGCCGCCGGGGAAGACGAAGCCGGAGGGGGCGAGGTAGGGCACCTGCCAGCCGCCGAAGAAGAGCGTCGCGATCAACGCCGAGACGATGACGACTTCGACGAAATCGGTCATGAAAAACATCAGGTGCTTCATGCCGGAGTATTCGGTGAAATAGCCGCTGATCAGCTCGGACTCGCTCTCCGGCAGATCGAACGGGATCCGCTTGCTCTCGGCGATGCCGGCGACGAGGAAGATGAGGAACGCTACCGGCTGGTAGAGGATCCCCCAGGCGGGCAGCCAACCCCAGAGAAGTTGCCCCTGGGAGCGCGCCATCTCCTGCAAGTCGAGGGTTCCGTAAAGCAGGATCATGGAAACGACGGCGAGACCCATCGGCAGCTCGTACGAAATCATTTGCGCCGATCCGCGGATGCCGCCGAGCAGGGACCAGCGATTGTTCGAGGCCCAACCGCCGAGAACGACGCCGTAGACACCGAGCGACATCATTGCCAGCACGTACAGGATGCCGATGCCGAGCGGTGCGATCTGCAGGTTGATCTCGCGGTCACCGACGAGCAGCACGTCGCCGAAGGGCAGTACCGCGAACGCGACGAGTACCGGAAACAAGTTGATGCACGGCGCCAACGTATGCAGCAGGCGATCGGCGCCACGCGGGATGACGTCTTCCTTGGTGGCGAACTTGAGCGGATCGGCCATCAACGTGTTGACCAAGCCGGCGCCGGCAAAGCCGAAGATGCTGGCGCGGTTGGCGCCGATGCGGTCGTGGATCAACGCGCTTCCCTTGCGTTCGATCCAGCCGAGCAGTCCCGCCATCGGCATGACCATGCCGAGGACGGCAAGGACCTTGATAGCGATGATTCCGATCTCGACCAACATGGATGAACGACTTCTCAGGATCTCGACAGGCGTTCGACGATCTCGAGCGCCTTGTCGGGCGTCAGATCTTCCCAGTAGTCGTCGTCGATTTGCATCATCGGAGCCGTCCCGCACGAAGCGAGGCACTCCACCTCGTCGAGCGAGAAGCGACCGTCTGCTGTCGTTTCACCCGTGCCGATTCCCAGCTGCTTCTTCAGGCAGTCGAGGATCTCGCCGGAGCCGACCAGCGCGCAGGACAGGTTCGTGCACACCTGCACGTGATGCCGTCCCATCGGCTTCTTGTAGTACATGGTGTAAAACGAGGCGACGGACGCGACGAAGGCCGGCGACAGGCCGAGCAATCCGGCGACGTAGGCCAGGGTCTCGCCGCTGAGATGGCCAAACTCCTTCTGCGCCAGCCAAAGCGTCGGCATGATCGCCGCCCGCTTGGTGGGGTAACGCGTCAGGATCTCGGCGAAGCGCTCTTTCGATCGTTGGGAAAACTCGACGGCCATCTGGGATCTCAATCGCGTGCGGCTCAGCGGTCGCACTCGCCGCCGATCATGTTGATCATGCCGAAGGTGGGGATGATGTCTGCGATCATGTGACCGCGCAACATATCGGACAGCGCTGCCATTCCGAGAAAGCACGGCGGCCGCACACGGCAGCGGTAGGGGCGCCCACTGCCGTCGCTTACGATGTAGAACCCCAGCTCGCCGTTGGCGCCTTCGACCGCCTGGTAGACTTCACCGGCCGGAACCTTCGCCCCCTCCATGATCAGCTTGAAGTGGTTCATCAGGCCTTCGATGCTGCCGTAGACTTCGTGCTTTTCGGGCAGGACGTAGCGCGGATCGTCGATGCGCACGGGGCCGTCCGGCAGGGTCTTCAACGCCTGGTCGATGATGCGCAGGCTCTGCTCGATTTCGTTGAAACGGACGAGAAAGCGGTCGTAGTTGTCGCCCTTCTCTCCGACCGGCACCTCGAAGTCGAAATTCTCGTAGCCCGAATACGGTTGCGCCTTACGCACATCGTAGGCGACGCCGGTGGCGCGCAGCAACGGGCCGGTGAGTCCGTAGCTGATCGCGTCTTCGCGCGACAGGATGCCGATGCCGGTCATGCGATCGAGAAAGATTCGATTGCGCGACAGCAGTTTGTCGCAATCGTCGACGAGTGCGTGCAGACGGTCGATCGCCTCATGGATACGCTCGGTGAAATCGGGCGGGAGGTCGCGGGTGACACCGCCGATGCGCGTGTACGAAACGGTGACGCGCGCGCCGGTCACCGCTTCGACGATGTCCCAGAGAAACTCGCGGGCCTCGTTCATCAGAAAACCCACCGTCATGCCACCGATCTCACTGGCGGCCATGCCGAGGCAGGTAAGGTGGTCGGTGATGCGCGACACCTCGCTCATGATGACGCGAATATGCTGGCAACGCGGTGGCACCTCGATGCCGCACAAGCGTTCGACACCGATCGCGAACCCGACGTTGTTGATCAGCGGCGATACGTAGTTGAGGCGATCCGTATACGGGATCGCCTGCGTCCACGTTCCCTGTTCGATCATCTTCTCGAAACCGCGGTGCAGGTAGCCGACTTCGGTATCGCAGGCGAGAACTTCCTCACCGTCGATCTTGAGATTGAACTTGATCGTCCCATGCGTCGCCGGATGGGACGGGCCCATCTGGATATCCATGATCTCGTCGGTCGGATCGAGGTGTTCGACGGGTTCCGTGCTCATGAGAACTTCCAGTCGCGCACGGTTGGGTCGCGCTCTTCGGTCAGTGGTTGGCGCTTGTCGACCGGGTAGTCCTTGCGCAGCGGATAGCCGACGAACTCTTCGTACATCAGAATCCGCCGCAGGTCGGGGTGGCCGTCGAAGCGGATGCCAAACATGTCCCACACTTCGCGCTCGAGCCAATTCGCCGACTTCCATATTCCGGCCAGCGAGTGGACACGCGCATCGTTTTCGGGAACGCGGATCTTGACGCGCATTCGGTGATTCTTTTCCAGGGAGAGAAAGTGGTAGACGACCTCGAACCGCGGATCGCGTCCTAAGTAATCGACGGCGGTGACGTCGATCAGAATGTCGAACGCCAGCTCCGGGTCGCTGCGCAGCTTGCGGAAGAATCCGAGGGCGCCCTCGCGTTGGACTACGATGCATGCCTCGCCGAGGTCGTCACTGGTTTCGACCGCCTGCGGCCCCGCCAGGACGCGGGCCTTGTCGAGAAGGTCGGCGGGTATCATTCCCACTCCAGCGCGCCCTTGCGCCACTCGTAGACCAAACCAAGGGCTAGGACACTGATGAAGATCGCCATGGAGGACATGCCGAACCAGCCGAGCTGCCGGAAGACCAGAGCCCATGGATACATGAAGACGACTTCGACGTCGAAGACGACGAACAGAATCGCGGTCAGGTAGAACTTGACCGAGAATCGACCCCAGGCCGAGCCGCTCGACTCGTTGCCGCACTCGAAGGCATCGAGCTTGTGCTCCGTCCGGTTTCGCGGCCCCAGCATTCGCCCGGCATTCACCATGAGCGTCACTACCGCCCCGGCCACCAGGAAGAGGATCAAGACGGGAAGGTACTGGGTCTCCAGCATGGATTTCTTCGACGTTTTCCGCGAGATATCGGGAGGATCGCAACAGCGACGGCGAACACCTCCGGCTATGCGAAGGCGGTTTCGAAGTCAAGGTAGCGAACTCGTCGACGGACTGGCCAGGGCGGTCCGAATGGGAGGGCGGCACCGTACCGATGGACGGTCGCTCGACTGCGGTGACGTGCTTTGGTAGTCACGGTGCGGGCAGTGCCGGATCATACGTGAGTTGCGAACGGTGGCAGGAGTGCGGCGGGTTTCCGGTCAGGTGGGCCACGTGACCGGCGGCGACTCGCTCGTCCCAGGGATTGCGGAGATCGTCGCCAGCCGTTTCGGAGCGGCAGTGGTCGTCGCCCGTCAGGAGGCGTTGGCAGGCGATGCGTCGACCCGCCGCTACGTTCGCCTCTGGCTCGACGGACCCGGCGCGCCGCCGACCGCGGTCGCCATGGTCATGCAAGATCGCGAATCCGCCGTCACCTCCGACGAAGTCGGCGGAGTGGGCGACTCCGACGAGATTCCCTACGTCAATGTCCACCACTTCCTGGTCGGCTGCGGCGTCGCCGTTCCCGAACTGTACTCCGACGCCGCGGACGGTGGCGTGCTGTTGCTCGAAGACATCGGCGATACTCCGCTGTGGGATGCCGTCGCCGCAGCGACTGACGACGAGGTGCGCCGGCTCTTCGGACTCGCCATCGAGCAGCTCCTGCGCATCCAGATCGAAGGGACCAACCGTCGCGACGATTCCTGTGTGGGGTTTCGCCGCAACTTCAACCAAGAGCTGTACGATTGGGAGTTCGAGCACTTCATCGAATGGGGTTTCAGCGGACGGCAAGATGGCGAGCTGCCGGCCGGGGAACTGGTCGAACTGCGACGGCGGTTTCACGAGATCTCCCGGTTCCTCGACGAGCAGCCGCGGGTACTCAACCACCGCGACTTTCACGCCTGGAATCTGTTCGTCGACGGCGGCCGGATTCGCGTCATCGACTTCCAGGACGCGCTGTTGGCGGCGGCGCCGTACGATCTGGCGACGCTACTTGGCGACCGGGTGACGCCCAGCGCCGTCCACCCGGCGCTGGAGCGGAAGCTGGTAGGCGACTACGGCGCGGCGTGGTCGCAGCGGCCGCAGGCGCCGTGGCGATGGGACGAAGAGCAGCTCTGGCGAGTGTATTCGGCCTGTGCCCTGCAAAAGGCGTTCAAGGTAGTCGGGCGGTTCCACTTTCTCGACCGCGTCAAAGGCAAACCGAACTATCTCGCGTTCGTACCACCGACGCTGAAGCGGATCCGCGGACTGCTGGCCGAGCGGCCGGAACTGGCGTCGGTCTGGCAGATCCTCCAGCAGTATTTCCCTGAGCTGCGTCCGTGAGGGCGATGATCCTCGCCGCCGGGTTCGGTACCCGATTGCGGCCGCTCACCGACACCGTGCCGAAGCCGATGATCGACGTCGCCGGCCACCCGATGATCGCCTATCCATTGGCGGTCGTGCGCGAGGCCGGCATTCGCGAGGTGATCATCAATCTGCACCACCTGGGCGGGCAGATCCGTGCGGCGCTGGGCGACGGCGCTCGCTACGGATTGTCGATCACGTATTCGGAGGAGGACCCCATCCTCGACACCGGCGGCGCCATCAAGAACGCTGAGGAATTTCTCAGCGGCGACACGTTCGTCGTCCTCAACGGCGACATGGTCATCGACTTGGACCTGCGGGCCGTCATCGATTGGCATCGAGCGCGCGGCGCCACGGCGACCATGGTGTTGCGCCCCGACGAGAGCGATCATGCCTACGGCGTCATCGAGACCGATGGCAGCGGTCGCATCCGGCGCTTTCTCGGCCAACCTGCCGAAGGCGACGCGGATCTATCGAAGATGATGTTCACCGGCGTTCACGTTTTCGAGCCGCGGGTGTTTTCCTACATGCGCCCCGGGCGGTTCGGTATCAACGCCGAGACCTATCCGGCGATGCTGTCGGCGGGCGAGCCACTCTTTGGCTACCGCTTCGGTGGCTTCTGGAGTGTGCTCGATACGCCCCAGCTACTCGAGGCCGGCCGCCGGGAAATCGCGGCCGGCGACGTGCTGGCGCCACGTCGGATGCCGCAGATTGTTCCTTGACAAGGTGCGTCATAGGAGAATAACTTAACAGTTGTTAGTCACGGGACCGGCGCCGCGGGTTCGTTTGCGAGGTCGGGTCGTTACTCGCGCTACGAAAAGGAACGGAAGGGCACTGGATTAGATACGTTGAAGTGGTCCCGCGATGGGCATCAGTATCGTTCAAAAGAGCGACCTCAAGCGTCGCAAGCGAAACCCCAAAGTCGCCCTCGTTTTGGCGGGCGGTGCTGTGTCCGGTGGAGCCTTCAAGTTGGGCGGCATCAAGGCCCTGGACGATTTCCTCGTCAATCGCAAAACGACGGACTTCGACACTTACATCGGCTTGTCAGCGGGTGCGGTTTTGGCAGTTCCGCTGGCGGCGGGCATCTCTCCGGCGGAGATGCTCAAGAGCCTCGAGGGCGAGTCGGATCTACTCGACCGCTTCCAGGCGCTCGATTTCTACAGTCCAAATTTCCGCGAGTTCGCCAGCCGGCCTGCCGAGTACCTCCTCGGAATCGCTCTGTACTTTCCCAGCACCGTAGCCGATCTGCTGCGCGCGGCGCCGACGCTGGCGTCGGCGATCGACGGCGCCGCACGGCTCTATCTGACGGCGCCGAGTCGGAGCAATCTCGCCAAGGTGGCGAGTCCGCTCGCAGAGTGGTACTGGAATCGGCCCAACTTCCCATCGCTGTTGGATCACTTGCCCACCGGCCTGTTCGACAACAGCAGCATCGAGCGTTACATCCGCCGCAATCTCGAAAGCGCGGCGATGCCGAACGATTTCAAGCAATTCCATCGCAACCGTAAGCGCGAGCTCTACATCAGTGCGATGAACCTCGACACCGCCGAGCGCGCGGTGTTCGGCCACGACGAGGACACCAGCCTGACCATCTCGGAGGCGGTTCAAGCGTCCACCGCGTTGCCCGGATTCTACAAACCGGCACGTATTCGCGGCATCGACTACGTCGATGGAGGCGTGCGGCGCACGGCGAATCTAGACGTGGCGGTCGAACATGGCGCCGACTTGGTGATTTGCTACAACCCGTTCCGGCCCTTCTCAAACCGGCCGAAAAGGACGCTCAACCCGCGCACCGGAGAGTGGGAAGTCGAAGGCAAGAGAATGGCCGACGGCGGCCTGCTCAGCATCCTCAACCAGGTGTTCCGCACGTTGCTCCATTCGCGCCTGCAGTACGGCCTGCGACAGTACCGCGAAGACCCCAACTTCCGGGGCGATATCATCGTCATCGAGCCCAAGGAGTCTGACGCTCACTTCTTCGAGCTGAACGCACTGGCGTACTGGGAGCGCATGAAGGCAGCGCAGATGGGCTACCAGTCGGTCACCGATTCAATCGAGCGCAATTACGACCTGGTCCGCTCGATTCTCGCCCGCTACGACCTGACGCTGACACGCCGCAATGTCGAGAGCAGTATTCGCGAAATGAACGAGAGCATCCCGGACGTCGCCGACACACTCACCCGCGAGTTCCCGCGCCGCCGCTTGCACGTCGCCTGATCGTGCGCTGAGGGCGTTGCGCCGGAGGAGAACCGGTCACGCATCGCGGTCGGCCCACGCCTCCTCGTAGAATGCCAGCAGGTCCTCGCCGAGGGTTTTGATGATCCAGCGGTGCACCAAACCGGCGACCGATTCCCAGCCGTCGTCGAGGTGGATCGCGTGCACCCCTTGCGCGACTTCGAAGGCGGCACCGTATGCTGCCGCCAGCGACCGCGTATCGGTTGGCGAGACGACTGGGTCCGCTGCCGCCGCCACGATCAAAGCGGGCACCCCGCCGCTATGGATTGCCTGGTCGGTCGCCACCGCGCTGAGTTCGCTCAGCAACGCTAGCCCCTCGGTCCGCGCACCCGCGCGCGGATAGGAAGCGGCGAGTGATCGCGACGGGCTACGCGGCCCGCCGCGCAAGCGCTGCAACCAACTGCCAGCACCGGCCAGCGACGCCGACGGGAG
>JBGTMF010000036.1:0-8857 GCA_041743795.1 Thermodesulfobacteriota bacterium
CGCCGGCGCGCGCGGCGACGGCACGCACGCCAACCCGACGGTAGCGGTGGTCGACGGCGTCGCCATCGACGCCGACACGGTGCGCTGGGAGATGGTCCGCCATGGCGCCGACTTCCTGCCGCGCTTCGCTAAGCTCGAGGAGAGGGAAGCCGTGGTCGAGGAACTGGTACGCATCGAGGTGTTGGCGCAGAAGGCGCGCCAGGAAGGCTACCTCGACGACCCCGAGATCCGCCGCAGCTTGACCCGCATGTTGGCCGAAAAGTACTGGCGCGACCAAGTCGAAGCGATGGCGCCGCCGGCCGTTTCCACCGCCGACGCCCGTGCCTACTACGACTCTCATCGAGCCGAATTCACGCCGCCGCAGAAGGTGCGCGGCGCCGTCATCGTGCTGCGCTGGCCGTCGAGTGCCGACCCAGCCGAACGGGCCGAGAAACGCGCCGCGGTCGCGCGTATCGCGGCCGCGGCAAAGGGCATCACCCCGCTCGCATTCGCGGCACTGGTCAGCACCCATTCGCAGGATCCCGCAACGCGCCGCTCGGGCGGCGACAGCGGCTTCATCGTCGAGGGAACCACTCTCTTTCAATTCGAGCCGCCGGTGGTCGACGCGTTGTTCGCGATCGATCAGGTAGGCGGCGTGGTTTCGGTCGAAGGCGAGCGCGGTGCCTACGTCGTCCGACTCACCGCCCGTGAAGGAGGGGACACCGCCGCCTTCGCGGACGTCGAGACGTCCATCCGCGAGCGCCTGACCCGCGAGCGCAAGGTCGAGCAGCAGAACGAGCGCTACGCCGAGCTGCGCCGGCACTACGACGTCACCATCGACAGCCAGGCGTTGAGCCAGGTCGGCCCGGAAGATCTCAGCGCCTCGCTCCGCCCGCCGTCGTTTCCGCTTGCGGAGCAGAGCCGATGAGATCCACTGCCATCTCGCCGCGCCGCCCATCCGCGGCGGCCTTTCTCGCCGGCTTCCTGCTGTTCTTCGCCGTCCCGGCGCAGGCTGTAATGCAACGCATCGCTCTGCGCTCCGGGTGGAATCTGATTTCGATCGCCGTCGCGCCAGACGATCCGTCGGTCTTGGCGGTACTCGATCCACTTGTCGCCGCGGACAACTTCGAAGCCATTTGGAAATACGATGCCGCCGGTGGAGACTGGCTCCGTTTCCCCGCCGCGACCGCCGGCGGGCCGACCTTCTCGACCTTCGAAGAGGGAGTCGGATACTGGCTCAAGGTGAATCGGGCCACCAATCTCGACATCGACGGCGCTCTGGGTGTTTCCCCCGCGGCGGGTGATCTGGCACCGCACTGGAACCTCGTCGGCTTCTCGCTCGAGGGGCCCACCTCGTACGAACGGGTGATCGGCAACGCCGCAGTGCGCCAGATCTGGACCTTCGATGCCGCGCAGGGGAGGTTCCTCGGCGTCGTCATCGATCCACAAGGTCTGGTCTTGCGTGAGGATTTCATCGACCTGGAGGCGGGCCGCGGTTACTGGTTGTTCTCCAACCAGGCGATATCGGTGGCGCCGGTGCTGGGCACCGGGCTGCCGGCCGATCTCGACGTGCCGCCGCTCGTCGAAGACGCCGCCGGGGCGGCGACGCAGGGTGTCGGCTCGGAACTTGCCCCGAAGCCCTTCACCCGCTCGCCGGGTGACATCGACATCGCCGGCGACGGTTTCTACGATCGCACCGGCAGCCAGCGCGCCATCGACTTCGGCGAGCGCCAGAACGTTCAACCGCTCAGTATCTTCAACGAACGTTCCGGGGTGCTGTTCTGGCGTCTCGAAGTCGTCGATCCAGAGGCGACTCCGTGGCTGCGCCTGCGCGTCATCGATCCCGACACCAAGCTGCAGACGCTTTTCACCGAGATGAGCGGCAGCGTCGCCTCCGAGACCGACATCGTCGACATTGCTGTCGACCGCATCGGGCTGCCGCCGGGCGTTCTCGAAGGGGCCCTGCTACTGACCACCAACGCCGCCGATCTGCCGCCGCCGTCGGAGGCGATACGCGACATCGCCGTACGCATGACGGTCGCCGATCTCGACGGTGACTACCTCCTCACCGCCAAGATCGAGACCGTCAACGACAAGCCGGCCGACCTTCCGGATCCGAATTTGGCGATCAGCCTCTATCGCGACAGTGACGGCTTGAAGGCGGTGGTCAACGAGGCGACGACCTTGCTGTTCTCGCAGCGCTTGCGTTTGAGCGGTAGCTTGGTTGCCACCGGATCGAGTCTCTTCCAGGTCTCTGGCAGCTACGAGTTGGGCGCCGAGGACCCGGGCAACCCCTACGGAGTGGCGGTGCGCCGCGATCTCACCCTGCGCGGCCAGCGCCGCGATCCTCTCGACCCCGCCGATGCCATCCTCGGCGCGCTCGACCTGAAGGGGGAGTACTTCGAGACCATCCGCAACGTCACAGCCGAGCCGATCTATCTGGCGGGGACCTTCGTAGCCGAGCGCATGGGCGCGACAGCCAGCGCCCGCGACGTGGTCGAGCCGGAAAACAAGATCGCCGGCAACATCGCCGACAACGGCACGCTCGAACGGACGATTCAGGTCACCCGCAAGGTGCTGATCACCGAGCTCGACGTCACTGTCGAGCTGCAGCATCCGCGTCCGGCGGACCTGGTCGTCACGTTGATCGGCCCCGACGGAACCGAGGCCGTCTTGCGCAACCGCAGCGCCGCGGCCGTGGGGCAGGTGATCTACGACGACATCGCGACGCCGGTCGACAGCCTCGAGATTTACAACGGCAAGCTGGCGCAGGGGACCTACACCCTGCGCGTCGCCGACCAGGAGGCGGGGCAGACCGGCAGCCTCCTCGCTTGGAAGTTGCGGGTTCGCGGCACTGACGTGCACGATCTCGGCGGTAGCATCGCGGGAGTGCCTGCCGGCACCCGCCTGGTGCTGACCGGCTGTGGCGTGACCAGCCTGGCGGCGACCGGAGCCGGCGGTAGTTTCTCATTCAAGAACCTGGTCGATTGTGTGTACCGGATCACGGTCGTGCAGCCCGGCTTCCAGTCGGTCAGCCGTGACGTCGTCCTCGCCGGCGCCGACGTCGGCGATGTGGCGATTGCGCCCGCCGCCTTGCCACCGTTGATGCCGGCGCCGGTCACTCTGCCGAGCAGCGCCCAGGCCGCCTTCGTCACGCTGACGACGGCCGGTGGCGCCGGCGTCCTGGGCGACGGCCTCAGCCTCAAACAGCAGTACGTCTTCGACGCGACTACGTACGACGTCGATCGGCCACCGGTCGGCATTTTCCCCGAAGGTCCCGACACCAACGACTTCCTCGACGCCGTCGATCCTCTCACCCGATCGAACGTGGTGGGGATCAACGGCCGGGTGGACGGACCCGTCGGACCAAACTCGGCGCGGATCGCCGTCACCATCGGCCAGCCGGTGATCGGCACCAGCGTCCAGGGCAACCTGCGCCTGGCGGTGGGAGTCAACCCATGATCGCGATGACGCGCCCAGCAACCTCGTTCGTCGTGGCGAGTGTCGCACTGGCTCTTTTTGCCGCTGCTGGCACGGCTGGCGCGCAGGACTGCGTGCGCTCGGCGAATTTCGCCGCCGAGTGGTCCCGCCTCGACGCGGCGCGTTCGTACCGCAACGGCTTCGCCGTCCCGGACGACGGCGGCATCACGCGCCAACGCGGCAACAAATCGTACATCCAGTTACTACAGGACTACCCAGCGCAGCAGGCCGAGTTCCGCGCCCTGCTGGACGAGTTCGGCTCCCGCCTCGAGGATGTGCGGATCAGTGTCGCGCGCGAGGCTGTCTGCGGTTTTCGCGAAACGCTCAGCGAGATCATGGCCGGCGAGACTTTGCTCGGCAACCAGCGGCTCCTGCAGGGCCTGCGGACCCGATATCCCGGCGTCGGCGATCCATTCGACCCGGACCAGCGCACCCTGCTCACGCAGTCCGCAGGAATCTTCCGCAGCGCCCTGGAGCTCGCGGCAGAGCGCATTCGCCAGGGACCGGAACGCCTGCGCAGTCGCGGCACGGTGAACCAGGAGTTTCCCTTCTTCGTCGAGAACACCCCGAACATTGCCGGGGCGCAAGGCGAAATCGTCGAAGCCGACTATCTGCGCTTCACGGATCTGGTCATTCGCTACGGTCTGGCTGGCAACTCGCTCGGCAAGCGCACCTTCTTCCTCGGCAACGACACGCCAAGCGAGCGCGCCAATGCCGCCGCCACCTTGCAGCGCACCGCCCAAACCGTCTATCTGAGCGCCGCTCTGCTCGCCGCCGCGCAACCTGTCAGGGATTTCCAGACGAACAACGGTTTCGAGGTGAAGCGTCAGGTCAACGACGCGCAGCAAACCTTCGACGACATCCGCAACGGCTTCAACCCGCTGACCCTGCGCGGCGACTTCGTGCCCAACCAGCCGCTCGACAACTTGCTGGCCGGCGTCAGGAATCTGGTCGTCTCGGCACAGGGCGACGAGAGAGCCGCCCGCATGCTCAATCGCCAGTACGACGAGGATCAGACCGCGCTGACCCAAGAGCTGCGCCGCCAGACCGAAACATACATCAACCAGCTCTTCATCCTCATCGGCGTCGACGTTCGCCCTACCGACTCCTCCTGCGATCCGCCGGCGCAAACTGCCTGCGACATGACGATTCCCGAGCACCGCGACAAGGTGCTGGCGCTGGCCCGGGACCCGCTCTATCTCTGCGGTCCGCGCATTTCGCAGGATCCCCTCGACTGTACGGACACGGCCGACCAGGGTGGCTGTGACGGGACCATT
This sequence comes from Thermodesulfobacteriota bacterium, assembly GCA_041743795.1. GTDB lineage: Bacteria > Desulfobacterota > Binatia > HRBIN30 > CADEER01 > CADEER01. The sequence goes on from JBGTMF010000036.1 coordinate 4,737, forward strand.
TGCACCAACTACCAGGCATACATCGGCGCTCAGATCGAGTTGCGCGAGGCCGAGCGGGCAGTGTTCAACGTCACCGAGCAGATCCGCATCGAAGAGGAGCGCAGCGGCAAGGTGACGCGAATCGTCAACGATGGTGCCAAGACGTTTTCATCGCTCGATGTCGCGCAGGGCATCGCCCTGGCGGTCATCCCGGATCTAACCGTCGGTACGGACTTTACGGCGACCTTCAAGCCTGGGGTCGCGGTCGAGGGTGCTTTCAAGGCGGGGCGCACGGTTCTCGAAGCCCAGCAAAAGGTCGCGCTGGAGCAGAACGAATCGGCCGCGACGATCAAGAACCTGCTGCTTGAACAAGCCACACAGGCCATTGCGGCCCAGCGCGCCAAATTGGCGGCGGTTGAGGCCCACCGTCAGTACACCGCCTCGATCGGCGACCTGGTCTTGTTCGTGCGCGATGCCGCCGGCGCGCGCGAGGAGTTGGCGGCCGCCTACTTCACCAACCCCGCCTACCGCATGCAGCTCGAGTTGGCCCAGCAAAACAGCGATTCGTCCTTCGAGGCCGCCATGGTCGCGGGCTACGAGGCCACCAAGGCGCTCGAGTACGAGTGGTCGGAGCGCCTGGCAAATCCGGTGTCGCGGCTCGACGGCGGACTGGCCGAACCAATCGGTGGCGGCATCAAGTTCGACCCGATCGTGCGCGCCGAGTCGGTGTTCGCAATGGCCTCGGCGGGAACTGCCGGCTCGCCGGCGCCGACTCTCCAGACCTATGTCGAGGCGCTGCAGCAGTGGGACATCAAGCTGCGCCAGCGGCGGCCGTCGCGGCAGCCGGGCCAGACGGTGCGAATTTCGCTCAAGCGCGACATCTTCGGCTACTCAAGCCCCGACGAGGCGTTCAACCGGATCGCCTTCCGCGATCGCATCGCCAAGAGCCGCGTCCCCGGCCGCAATCCCCGGGTCGCCGACCTGATCGTCGAGTTTCCGCTGCAGATCGGCGACCAGAGCCTGTTGCCGGCACGCCCGAATCTCAAGATCTTCAACCCCAGCGTCACGAGCTTCTGCCAGGGCGGACTCAGCGTCAACCTGAAGACGGTCCCCGGCCGCACTCTGCGCGCGTCGCCGTCGCCGAACCCGCCCCTGGTCGACCTGGTGATGTTCGATCAGGCGGTCGTGCGCACCTTCTTTTCGCGCTTCGACAGCGGTGGGCAGGACGACTTCCTTCCCCTGAAGCTCGAGAAGGCCCGCGACATCGGGCAATCAATCTTCGCGGCGACCTCGGTGCAGGCGACGATCGACGACGGCGGATCGGTCGCTCCCAATTGCCAACTCGCCAATCGCAGCCCGGCGGTGTCGCGATGGCAACTACGCATCCAGGGGGACAACAGTATCAACGGTACGCTTCAACTGGAGAACCTCGACGACATCGAGATTCTCCTGACCTATGCGTTCGGTCAGCCGCAGACCTTCCAGTTCCCGGTCTTCCCGGCGCAGTAGAGTCCAGCGAAGGAAGTGAATATGCAAATTCCATCGAGAGCTTTCATCCGAATCGCGCTGGCAGCGCTGGCAATGCAAGTGCTAAGCAGCGCGCCGGCCCTGGCGACGCGCCTGATTCCCTTTCAGGGGCGGGTTACCGACGGCGCCGGAGCGCCGCTGCAGGGGGTCTACCGGATCACCTTCACGATCCATGACGAGGCCACCGGCGGCACGGCGCTGTACGCCGAATCGCACGGCGATGTCAGCGTCATCGGCGGCCAGGTTAACGTCCTGCTCGGCAGCCTGGTGTCCCTCGACGATCCGAACGGCGACGAGAATCCGAACGACGCGGTGCACTTTGACGACGCGCTGCGGCCGCGCTATCTCGGCATCAAGGTCGGCGACGATACCAATCAGGAGATGGTGCCGCGCCACCAGCTGGTTCCTTCGTTCCATGCTAAAGTTGCCGACACCACCGTCGACGGCGGTGTCGACACCGAGCAGCTGGCGGACGGCGCCGTCACGCTCGCCAAGATCGCGCCGGAAGCACTTCTCCCGCCCGGGGCGATCATGCCCTACGGTGGCCGCACCGCACCTGCGGGGTGGGTGCTCTGTGACGGAACCACTTACGACGGCTCGCTTCCGGAGTACGGCGGTATCTTCAACGCGATCGGCACAGCCTTCGGCGGCAGCGGTAACATGTTTCGGGTGCCCGATCTGCGCGGTCGATTCCTGCGCGGGCTCGATGCCGGCGCCGGGGTCGACCCGGACTTTGCGAGCAGAACCGGCGGTGAGGGTGCGTCCAAGATCGGATCGACGCAGGCTTCGGCGGTGTTCCCGCTCACAGGATCCGGCAGCACCAGCGTTGGTGGCTCCCACTCTCACCTTCTTGGCATCAATGCTCTCGACGTCCAGCCAGGAGGCAGTTTTCGATTTCTTTGGCCGACCTCAATCGTCGATGCTGGGCACACGCAGACCCAAAGCGCCGGCGAACACACTCACACCGTTACTGTCTCCGTGTCACCGGTGAGCGGCCAGCAGTCGACAGAAGTGCGCCCGGCCAACATCGCGGTCAATTACATTTGTAAGCTCTGATAACGGTGACTCACGATTCGTTACGCGTGAAGCCCGCGGGATAACGATGACTCGTGATTCGTGACGCGTGAAACCCACGCCCCTGTATCTGTCGGGTTGGCGATGGGGTCCCTACGAATCCCGTTTTCATGCGGAAAATCTCGTTTACGACGCGCAGCGTTTTTTCTGGACGCGGCGACCTGTCCACCGTGGTGGCCTTGGCGGAGGTGGAAGCGGCTTGGGACGGCGCGAAACGCCTTTGGATTTGACGTCAAGCGTCGCTCAAGCGGCGATTTACTCTCGCACGTCGACTTGCACACCAGTTTTCATCGCGTCCTCTGCTGCGGACAGTAACCTCGTGGTGGTGCTCTCGTCGACTTACTCTTCTCCGCAGTTGGAACAGATCTCCGTCGGTACGGACTTGAATACCACGACCGAGCCACATCGCTCGAGCGTAACCGTTGCCTTGCCTGGTTGGGTTTCGCCCTGCTTGCAGATGGCGCACTTCATGGCTTCCTCCGTCTGAGACCGGGCTCCCATCTCGCCGGGCCCAGCTCGTATACGCTTTTCACGATCGTTTCTCCGCCGTCGATGTCGTTGGCTGCGACAATGTGGATTGGACGGTCGCCCGCGGTTCCGACTACAAGAGCAGGGCCCGATTCGTTGCCTAGCGAAGACCGGCTGCTCGTATTCTGCCGCAGACGCCGCAGGCACTAAGTCATTGACTTAGTCGACTGTCAGCATAGAATGCCGAGCGGTGATCGAGTGGGATGAAGCGAAGAACACCGCCAACCAGAAGAAGTACGGTGTTTCCTTCGAGGAAGCTCGGCAATAGTTCGACGCGGAAGGGCCCTACCTCGAGATTTTCGACGAGGTCCATTCTGAGGTGGAGGATCGGTTCATTGCGATCGGTCCGATCAAACGAGGGATTGTTCTGGTCGTCTGGACCGAGCGAGACGATGACTGACATTCCCGAGCTGACAGAGAAGGATCTTGAAACCGCCATTCCGGCGCGAGTGCGACGTCGACTGGTCCAAGGGAAATTCGAGTCGGGAGCCGACATCACCGCGTTGCGGCGATTCGTTCGACTCACGCAGGAGCAGTTCGCGGCGGCCATGGGGATCAGCGTTCACACTCTTCGCAACTGGGAGCAGGACCGACGTCGGCCCGAAGGCCCAGCCGTAGCGCTGTTGCGAATTGCCGCTCGTCATCCCCGGATCATTCGCGAGAACCTGCGAGCCGCGGCGTAGGCATTCGCTGCCCCGTGCGACAAGCGTGCGTGATGCGAATGTCAAAACGGGTCCGTTGGTCTTGTAGCCAAACTGTAGCCAAGTAGACGCACAAAGGTAGAAGCAGGCGGACGTTGGCGGAATCAGCGCTTCTTTGGAACCCGTTTGTGATCAACGACTTGGGACGTCTGCGGACGGTGGCGGACTGTTCCCTGACCCTTCTCACATGCAGGAGGTCCGTGGTTCGAATCCACGTGCGACCACTCTTCCGATCGTGGAAGTCCGGCAAGCAGTTAGCGGCTTCTTCGTGACCCCCGGGCGAAGCCCCCCTCGTCGGTTTTGTAGCCCGAC
>JBGTMF010000037.1:0-2319 GCA_041743795.1 Thermodesulfobacteriota bacterium
GGCGGGCTCGTCGAGGGGGTGTGCATCGGGGCAGAGGAGCTGAGCGTACCGCTCGGCGCGGCCGCCGGGTTCCGGTGGCAGACGCTGGCACAGCCGCGCCTCGCCGAGTTGACGGAGTACGTTCTCGACGAACTCGAGCGACTCCAGAGGCGCCATGCGCCGTGCGCGCGTGCGCAGCTCGCCGACCGTTTGTGGCCCGCGCAGCATCAATTCGGCCAGCACGGCCAGGCAGGCGGAGTTGAGTCCCAGCCGCGCACCGGCGGAGTGGGCGAACTTTTCGACGCGGCTGTGGCCGGGGAAGACGCGCTTGGCCAGGCTCTTCTCGACGAGACTCTCCAGCCCATCGAGGACGTCGTCTTCCTCGAGCGTCAGTACGGGGTGGCGGTTGGACTTCTGGTTGGCGGCATTGACCGCGGCGTTGAGCGACAGGGGATAATTCTCCGGTGTCGTCATCGCCTTCTCGAGGAGGACGCCGAGGAGGCGCGCCTCGATCTTGCTGATCGTCTCGATGCTCACGATTCTCTCCGGCTGTCACGAGGGACGGTTACGTCGTTCGACTTCCCGCTCGGCCGCCTTGGCGCGCAGTGGCCGCCCCTTGTCGGGGGTCGGATCGGCAACGGTGCCATAAATCTGCCGCCCCTCATGGTCCTCGGGAAGGTGTTCGGTGATGGGTAAACCCTCTGCGGTGACGAACAGCAGGCAGTGGCAGTATTTGTAGATCTGCATGTCGTCGCAGGCACAGATCCACGTCCGATGGCGGACTTCCTCTTCCTTGTCCGGATAAAAGCGACATGGACAGAGAGGCTTGCCGAGGGTCTCTTTGTGATGCGCGAGTCCCTTGACGACGGCGTCGGTCACGCCCTCGCCGGGATGCGTCGTGGTGCCGGACTTGGCGCAGTAACTGGCGACGAACTTGCGCATCTGTTCGATCGTCTTCTCATTGGGGTCTGGTTGCGACATGGCCTTTTTCTCCAGTCGTGGTCGTTTCCACGCGCGTCGATCGGCGGTTGATCCGCGCGCTACGTCGCAGCATGGTTCGCCGAACGGTCGATGATACTGGCCGCGAGCGAGCTACGCAAAGGTAACATCGGAGGAGAGCATGAAGAAGGCGGTATCGAGTGAGGAACGCGGTTGTCTGCTGTTGCAGGTCGACGCGTTCGCCAGCGAGGCATTTCGCGGCAATCCTGCGGCGATCTGCTTCGTCGACGGCGGCCGCAGCGATCAATGGATGCAGTCCGTCGCCGCCGAGATGAATCTCGCGGAGACCGCGTTTCTCTGCCGCGAGGACAACGGTTTCGGCCTGCGCTGGTTCACGCCGACGGTCGAAGTCCCGCTCTGTGGCCACGCGACCCTGGCCAGTGCGCACGCCATCTGGCAGGAGGGGCTGGGCGGCGATACACTCCGCTTCTCGACGCTCAGCGGCCCCCTGTACGCCGCGCGGGAAGGGGAGTGGATCCGGCTCGACTTTCCGTTGAAGGAGCCGGTCGAGGCAGCGATGCCGAGTGGTCTCGCGGCGGCGCTTTCGGTTGTGCCGCTGCTGCACGCTCAAGCGGAGGGATTCCACCTGGTCGAGGTCGAATCGGCGGACGCGGTGCGCCGGGTGGATCCGGACATGATCGCGCTGGGGGCTCTCGGCGAGATCGGCGTCATCGTCACCAGCCGCGGCGAAGGCGAGGTCGACTTCGTCTCGCGGATGTTCGCACCCGGGCTCGGTATAGACGAAGATCCGGTGACCGGCGCGGCGCACTGCATGCTGGCACCCTTCTGGGCGGAGCGACTGGGACGCCGGGAGTTGACCGGCTATCAAGCCTCGGCGCGCGGCGGCGTGGTGCGCGTGCGAACGCCCGGTGGCGACGTGCCGGCCGGTCGCGTCCACCTGCTCGGCCAGGCGGTGACGACGCTGCGCGGGCGGCTACTGGTTTGAGAAAGGAGGCGTTCGGTTTCGGTGCCGAGTAGCACCACGTCTTGCCGATATCGCTGCAATAGCGGCAGCTGGCTTGCCGGCGAGCCGGCTGCAGTGCAGTCTCTGCGGCGATGGAGATCGAGCTCTCGGGCCACCCGCTGCACACGCGGCTACAGACCGTCGCCGCCAGGCGCGACGAAACCGGCACGGTCGTCATCGACGCGACCCATCTCGATTTGCGCAAGCGCGGATTCGTTCCAGTCAGCGCCGATCTACAGGCGTCGGGGATCGTGCACGACATGTCTCTGCGGGCGACGCTCGATGTGCAGCGCGCTTGCCTGCGCGACATCGAGAGCGCGATGCGCACGCCGGCGTTCGAGCGATCGGAGCTGACCCGCGGCGAGACCTGCCGCGAC
>JBGTMF010000038.1:0-7567 GCA_041743795.1 Thermodesulfobacteriota bacterium
GCCGACGAGTACGCCGTGCGACTGCGCGCGACGCTGACGGACCGCGCGACCGTCGCCGGTGCGACGGCGGCGCTGCGTTGGTTCAAGTATTACGAGTTGGCACGCATCACCGTGCGCGACCTCTCCAACGACCTCGTGCCCTTGGAAAGGACAAACGAAATTTTGGGCGAACTCTCGCACCTCGCCGATGCCCTGCTGCAACAGTCTTACGAGTGCGCCGTGCGGGCCGTCGCCGCCTCCGTCGGTCCGCCGCCAGGCGAGCGATTCGCGGTGATCGGCATGGGCAAGCTCGGTTCGGAGGAGCTCAACTACTCCTCCGACGTCGACCTGATCTACGTCTGCGAGGATGCCGCTGCCGGCGAAAGCGAGGAACGGCTCGGCTCGCGCGAGTACTACACCAAGGTCGGCGAGGAGTTCGGCCAACTGGTGCGCCGCAATACGGAGGACGGATTCCTCTATCGCGTCGATCTCGAGCTGCGTCCGGAGGGCAAAGCCGGGCCGTTGGTCGTCACCGCGTCCACTCTGGCCGACTACTACGAGCGCTGGGCGGAGACCTGGGAGAAGGCGGCCCTGATGAAGGCGCGCCCGGTCGCCGGCGACCTCGCCTTCGGTTGGCGCGTCATCCGCGGAATCGACCCCATCGTCTTTCGGTCGTCGATGGACCTCGGCGCCGTCGAGGCGATCCGCGACATGAAGAGCAAGATCGAGCAAGCCAAGGACCGCGACGGCCAGACGTTCAACGTCAAGCTGGGGCCCGGCGGCATCCGCGACATCGAGTTCGTCGCCCAAGCCCTGCAACTCGTGCATGGCGGCCGCCAGCCACAGGTGCGCCAGCGGTCGACGCAGAAGTCGCTACAAGCGCTGGCCGAGACCGGCGCGCTCGACGCGGAGTCGAGTGAAGAGCTTCTTGCCGCGTACCGCTTTCTGCGCCGGATCGAGAACCGCATCCAAATGGAGAACGAACGTCAGTTGTATCGCCTGTCGGCGAGCAGCGCCGGAAGGACTCGGCTTGCTCGCTCACTTGGATTCCTCGGCGCCGACGGGATCATCGAGTTCGACGGGTGCCTCGACGCGCATCGCGGCCGCGTACGAGATATCTTCGCGGAGCTGTTCGAGATGGCGGGCGGCGGTCAAATCCTCGACCTCTTCCAGCGCAACGTTCCCTACCTGGTGGCCGACCCGACCACTCGCCACTTGATCGAAGACCTCGCCGGACGCATCGCCAGCCGCGTCGAGGCGAGTTCGTCGCCGCAGCGGGCGATGAACAATCTGGACCGCTTCATCCGCGGCGTCGGCAAGAGAAAGTTCTTCTACGAATTGCTCCTCGATCGGCCGGAGCTGGTGCCGCGACTGGTGCGGCTCTTCGCCGGATCCGAATATCTGTCGACCTATGTCGCCACCCATCCGCGTCTGATCGAGCCCCTCTTCGACGATCCCAACGTACTCTTGCGCTCGCGCGAGGAGCTGGCGACCAGTTACGACCAGATTCACGAAATGCTCGATCGCGAGGGGGCGCGCGGCGAGCCCGAACTTTCACTCGACGCGCTGCGCCTGTTTCACAATCGCGAATTGGTCAACGTCGGATTGCTCGACATGGACGACCGCATCGAACGCGACGCGGCCGAACGATCGCTGACCGACATCGCCGAAGTGTGTGTCGAACGCGGGCTTGCGCTGGCTGAGACGGAAGTGGCGCGCCGAGCCAAGCGGCGCCCGGCCTGGCTGCGAGACGGCGAGTTTCTCGTCATCGCCATGGGCAAACTGGCGAGCCGCGAACTCACCTATGGCAGCGACCTCGACGTCATCTTTCTCTACGACCTCGCCGACGCTGACGAGGAAGCGCAGTTGGCGGCGCAGAGCGGTTTTGTCAGTCAGGCGCAGAAACTCATCTGGGCACTGCAGACCCGGACCAACGAAGGCGTCTGTTACGAGATCGACGCGCGGCTACGCCCCTCCGGCAACCAGGGATTGTTGGTGTCCCACATCGACACCTTCGCCAGCTATCACGCGCAGACCGCCGCACCGTGGGAACGACAAGCGCTGCTGCGCGCGCGACCGGTCGCCGGATCGCAGCGCCTGGCCGGGGTCTTCGACGACTTGCGCCGCGAGATCCTCAGCCGCGCCAACCCGCCCAACCTCAACCAGGAGTTGCACCGCATTCGCCTGCGCATGGAGGCCGAGTTGGCCCGCGAGTCCGATCAACACCGCGACTTCAAGACAGGTCGCGGCGGCTTGCTCGACGTCGAAACCATTGTCCAGTACCTGCAGCTCCAGCACGGCAGGCGTGACCCCGGCCTGCTCGAGGTGCGAACCATCGCCGAACAGATCAGCCTCCTGGAACGCCTCGGCTTCCTCGACGCCGGCGACGCAGCTGCCCTCGCCGGTGGATGGGAGTTCTTGCAGCGGCTCTCCAGCCGTTTGCGCATCGTCGAGAATCGGTCGATCTCCGATCTCAACGCCGAGCGCGGCGATCTCGACGAAGTCGCCAAACGCCTCGGCTACACTGCCAAGGGGCGCAGCAGCAGCGCACGCCGCGCGCTACTCGACGAGTACTCGCGACGCACCACGGACGTACGCGAGGTATATGAGCGCGTCCTGCGCGACGGCAAGCCGATCACGACTCCGCCGCCGCCACAAGCTGCAGACAGCGCCCCCCGCCGCCGCCTGCGCCGACGCACTGCTCTCGACACAACCCGAAGGCGAACGCCGGGCAGCCCGTAGCTCGTTGAGCCTGCTGAGCGCGCGCCTCGTCGACCCCGGGCGGTTCACCCCGTGCCAATCCAAATCACTCCGATGGTCATATTATCAGCACATTGCGCGGGGAAACGCGGAAGCAGCGCCGGGCGATCGACCTGGTTCTCGCCCATTGATAGGCAGTCGGACATCCACCTCGCCCCGGCGCTAGGCCGGGGCGCGACACTCGCGGAGACCATACCATGATCCAACTGTACTCGGGTCCCCTGAGCCTCTTCTCAGCCAAGGTGCGCATCGTGCTGACGGAAAAGAGCTTGCCTTACGAGCGAATCGACGTGCCGTTCAACAACAGCACCGGCTACTCGCCCAAGCACCCGCAGGTCATCGCCCGCAACCCCAAGGCGCAGGTGCCGGTTCTCGTTGATGGGGATCTTTCGCTCTATGACTCGACGATCATCATCGAGTACCTCGAGGACCGCTATCCCGAGCCGGCAATCTTGCCGCGCGATCCCGCGACTAAGGCGCTGTGCCGGCAGCGCGAAGCGGCGGCGGACGAGATCCTCTTCCCACACGTTCTCGATCTCATTCGCGAGATCTTCTACAAAGCCGACCCCGCCGCTCGCGACGCCGCCAAGATCGATGCAGCCAGAGCGGCAATCCAGGCGCTCTACGTCGAGCTGGACGAATTGCTGGCGACGCGCACGCACGTGTGCGGGGAGTTCAGCGTCGCCGACGTCGCCTACTTCGTGACGATCATGTTCGCCACCCGCCTCGGCGCAGCACCGCCCGAGTCCCTGACCAACTTGCAGACTTGGCTCGCCCGAGTGGGCGCTCGCCCGTCGGTAACGGCGGAGATCGAGTACATCCTCGACGCCGCACAACGCGTACCTGCGGCGTGAATCCGTCAACTCGACGAGCCTCCGAGTCGAGATCGGTCGACCACCTGTCGTAATCTTGGTTCTCAGGTGTAGAGGTGCGCCACGGGTGCTGCCACAGCGAAGCGCTCCGTGCCGCGCTCGGCGATGCCGACGACGGCCTCCAGGGCGGCGCCGCTTTCGATCGCTCGGCGAACGTCGGGGATACCGGTCAGCAAGTCGACGGCAGGCACGTCGTCGCGGTACTCGTACATCTCCGTGCGCCAGGCGAACTCGGTTGGATAGAGTTTCTTCGCCGCGACCAGCACCGCCAGGCCGGTGCGGTAGGCGTTGAAGACGCGTCGATCGCGCACGTGGATCTGCACGGCACCGCAGCGGCGACCGGCGTGCTTCTCGAACGTCGGTTCGATCACACACGGGCGAAACTGCACTCCGGGAAGACCGTAACCGCTCAGCTCGTCGGCCAGTTGTTCGCCGTCGACGAACGGCGCGCCGAACAACTCGAACGGGCGTGTGGTGCCGCGTCCCTCCGAGAGGTTGGTGCCCTCGAGCAGGCACATGCCGGGGTACACGATCGCCGTGTCGAGCGTCGGCATGTTGGGCGAAGGCATCACCCACGGAAGATCCGTCTCATCGAAATACTGGTGCCGCCGCCAGCCTTCACAGGCGACGACGTCGAGTTCGCAGCCGATGCCGAACGCATCATTGTAGAGGCGCGCCAGTTCGCCGACGGTCATGCCGTGGCGCTGCGGCACCGGGTAGAGGGCGCAAAAGTTCTCGAGGCCCGCCTCGAGGCCGCCGCCCTCGACCTGCACACCGCCGATCGGGTTGGGCCGATCAAGCACCACAACCTTGATGCCGCAACCGGCGGCGAAGCGCATACACAGCGCCATCGTCGCCGCATAGGTATAGTAACGCGCGCCGACATCCTGGATGTCGAAAACGAGGACGTCGATGCGCGCCAGGTGCTCGGGAGTCGGCGACAGCGACTCGAACGTCGGGCCATACAGACTCACTTCCGGTAGTCCGCTGATCGGATCCACGGTGTCGCCGACGTGTACCATTGCCTGTGCCGCGCCGCGGATGCCGTGCTCGGGTCCGAATAATTGGCACAGGTCCACCTCCGGGTGGCCGTGCAACAGATCGATGCCGTGGACCAGGTCGCGGTCGACGGTAGTCGGATTGGCCACCAAGCCGACACGACCATTTCCGAGCCAGCGGCGGGGATCTTCGAGGAGGCATTCGAGGCCGGTGCGCATCGCGAACACCCAACCACAATTCACCGCGGATGAACACGCCGCCACCTGCACCGCATAGCGACTCCGCGGAGTGTTTCTCCCGCCACCGTGTCCACTCCCGCCGTGAGTAAGAGCGCTTGCGCGAGGCCTATTGTTTGCGCCAGATGGCAGTTGGAAGACTCCATGGCGAAAGAGGCAAGGACACGCAGATCGACGAAGCTCGCACGGATGCGCGAGCTGGGGGCCGCGCGCGGCGCGGCGCCTGCGCCAGCGGCAGAGGATGCGGCAGTGCAACTGTGGCGGCAGTTGAGTTCGCGATTGGTCGGGGATCCGACTCTGACCTCGCCCGATGTCGAGCGCCGCGTGGGAATGCCGATGGAACGCTTGCGCGCGCTGTGGCGGGCCTTGGGATTCCCGCCGGTGGCCGAGGATCAGTTGGCGTTCTCGGAGGCGGATGTGGAAGTTCTCACCCGAATCCTCGAGTTACAGCGCGAGCAGGGCACCGGCGACGACATCGTGCTGCAACTAGTCCGCGTATCGGGTCAAGCGCTGGCGCGCATCGCCGAAACCGAGGCCGAGATCTTTGCGCACGCGGATACCAACGTCGAACCCACCGACGTGTCGGTCCTCGCCGCGCGCTTGACCGCGGTAGAGCCGTTTCTCCGCTACATCTGGCGGCGCCATCTAGCGGCGGCGGTCGGCCGCAAGATTCTGGGTGGCGAGGGTCTCGCCGGCGAAAGTGTCGTCACGGTCGGCTTTGCCGACCTAGTCGGTTTCACCGACCTGTCACGCAATCTCGAAGCACGCGCACTCGCCGAGGTCATCGCGCGTTTCGAGCGCAACGTCTACGAGTGCGTACCGCGCCACAACGGGCGCGTCATCAAGATGCTCGGCGACGAAGTCATGTTCTCCGTGGCCGTTGCCGCAGACGGCGCCGAGATAGCCCTCGATCTCATCGACCTGCATGCAAACGACTCTCTGCTGCCGGCCATTCGCGCCGGCATTGCCTGCGGCCCGGCACTGGCATGGGAGGGCGATCTATTCGGCATGACCGTCAATCTCGCCAGTCGCCTGGTCGACGCCGCACGACCGTCTACCGTTCTCATGTCCAGCGAGATGGCCATCGCCTTGGCAGACAACCCCGCCTATGCCCAGCACCGACTCCGCCGCCTGAAACTGAAGGGCTTCGGCCTCGTACGCGCCTGCCGTCTGGAGCGCGCCTGATCGGCACGAATCAAAGTGTCTCCTGCGGCGCGGAATCATTGCAGGCACCGGATGGCACGAACGAGACAGGCGGCCGTTCCGTTCGTCGCGATGGCAAAGTCGCTTCAGGTTTGCGGGCGGCTGGGAATGTGATCAGAATGAAGGCGTTTCGACGACATCGCGGCAGCGGCGCGGAACGGGTCTGGCGCCGACCGGCGACCTTACGGAGGGATGATGGCCAACGAGGGGTATCACGAAGAGATCGAGGATCTGTCCGATGCTACGCGCGACATGCATCGCGCCATCGTCTCCCTGATGGAAGAACTCGAGGCGGTGGACTGGTACAACCAGCGCGCCGACGCCTGCAAGGATCCAGAATTGAAGGCGATCCTCGTCCACAACCGCGACGAGGAGAAGGAGCACGCGGCGATGGTGCTGGAGTGGATTCGCCGCCGTGATTCGAAGTTCTCCGGCGAGTTGAAGGACTATCTCTTCACGACGGAGCCGATCGCCAAACTGGAGGAGTCCCACAAGGAGTGAGTGTTCCTGAGATCGGATCGTCGCCGGCCGCGCCTCCATCTCGCGCAAGATCAAGGATGGATTTTATGCGCCCAGACGACTCGACCAACCGGCAGGAGGGGACCTGATGCCCGCAGCAGATCGAGAGTTGGACATCGTCCTCTGGGGCGCGACTGGTTTCACCGGACGCCTGGTCGCCGAGTACCTGCTCGGTCGCTACGGCAGCAACGGATCCTTTCGCTGGGCTCTCGGCGGGCGCGATCGCGGCAAATTGGAATCGGTGCGAGCCGGTCTCGGCAGCGGCGCAGATTCCCTTCCACTGCTCGTCGGCGACAGTGCCGACGAGCGCTTCCTCGCCGAACTGGCGGCGCGGTGCCGCGTCGTCTGCTCCACCGTCGGACCATACGCTCGCTACGGTTCGGAGCTGGTCGCTGCCTGCGCTACGGCCGGAACTCATTACTGCGATCTCACCGGCGAGTTGCAATGGATTCGTCGGATGATCGATCAGCATAGCGCGACCGCCACGGCGAGCGGCGCCCGCATCGTGCATTCGTGTGGATTTGACAGCATTCCGTCGGACATCGGCGTCTTCTTCGTGCAGCGCGAGATGAACCGCGCCCACGGCGTCGCCAGCCGTCACGTCAAATACCGGGTGCGGAGTTTCAAGGGAGGTTTCAGCGGCGGCACGGCGGCGAGCATGCTGAACATGATGGCCGAGATCGAGCGCGATAAGAGCCTGCGCTCGTTGCTGGCGGACCCGTACGGCCTCAATCCACAGGCGCAGCGGCGCGGGCCGGACGGTCGAGATCAGATGGGACCGGTCTACGACGCCGACTTCGGCGCCTGGACCGGGCCGTTCGTCATGGCGGCGTTGAATACGCGCATCGTCCGGCGCACCAATGCGCTGCTCGACTACGCCTACGGCAAGGACTTCCGCTACGACGAAGCAATGCTGATGGGCAGCGGCGCGGCCGGTCTCGCCAAGGCGACGGGACTAGCGGCCGGTCTCGGTGGCGCCATGGTCGCCGGGGCGGTGCG
>JBGTMF010000039.1:0-6864 GCA_041743795.1 Thermodesulfobacteriota bacterium
CGGCCGATCCCTCTGGCATCACCGCCGCATCAGGCGCGCGCCGGCGGCGGCGTCGACGATGACGGCGCGCGCCATGCCGGCAAAGATCCCAGTACCCAAGACCCCCGGGACACAGCACAGCTCGCGGTCGAGAGACACAGGATCGGCGATCGCATCGACGCGGCAATCGTACACGAAGTTGCCATTGTCAGTGACGACCGGCGCTCCGTCGTTGCTGCGCAGGGCGCCGGCTAGACCCATCTGTGTGAAGACGCGGGCGCAGGAGGCGGCGGCAAACGGGATCACCTCGACGGGCAGCCGTCCGCGCCGGCCGAGCACGTCGACCAGCTTCTCCGGGCCGACGAGAATCACCAGGCATTGCGAGGCGGAAGCGACGACCTTTTCACGCACCATGGCGGCGCCGTATCCCTTGATCAGATTCAGCCCGGGATCGACCTCGTCGGCGCCATCAATCGTGACGTCAATCGCCTCGACGTCGTCGAGGTCGACTACCACGATTCCCGAGGCTCTCGCGAGATCTGCGGTGGCGACGGAGGTCGGTACAGCGCGCACGCTGAGACCGGCGCGCACTCGCTCCCCCAAGGCTCGCACGAACGCACTGGCGGCGCGGCCTGTTCCGAGGCCGACGGTGAATCCGTCCTCGACGAAATCCAACGCCAACTCTGCCGCGTCCCGTTCCATGCCTGGAGGCTCCCTACCTTGATACTCGCTTTGCTCGTAGGCATCCCCCGTCGCTCTTCGAGCTACAGAGGACAGGAAGGCCTAGGGATGTGCGCGCTGCGCGCGGTCCGCTGTGCCGATCGTTTCTCATCTGAATGATCCGATTTCGCGCCGGTGGTACTGCTAGCTCGAATCGCGCGGCGTGCCAAACTCAATTCTTCAACGGGTTATCTTGGCGTCGGGTTCTCGAGCCGGTGCAGGGCCAGGGCATTGGGGAACGGCAGCGCGATCCTGTTGCCGCTGAGACCGGCGCTACCGGTGCTGCCGACGACCTCGATTTCGCGGTGGCCGGCAAAAAAATAAAGCTGCGCCGGGCGTCCCCCTTCGAGATACATCGCCTTCTCGATATCGATCGGTAGGACCAGCAGATTCTCGATCAGGTCGTGCGTGCTGTACGGGGACCGCACGTGGATCAACAAGATCCGACCTGCGCCGTCGGTGGCGATCAGTGCCGTGCTCCACTTCGCGTCGCGCTGACTCCAGACGTTGCGGCGCTTGCACGAGATCATGCGGATGCTCTGCACGAACGAGCCGTAGCTGGAACGCAGGCCGTCGAGGTCCTGGCATCCCCGGTCGATGATCTGAACCGGTGGCACGGAATCGTTCAGGCGATCGAAGGCGAGCACGGTCCGGTCCTTCGACACGTGACCGTTGTTGACGTGATCGCGCGTGCGCATCAGGGAGACGCTGGTACTGCCGTCCGCCTGAAACATCGCCGCGTTGGTGACCGCAACGGCGCCGGTGTGGCCGGCCCAGTCGCGCGCCGTTCGCTGTACCCCATCCGCGCTCGCCGAGCTGTTCAGCAACCGCAATCCGAAGCGACGCGGATCCGCCCGCAAGATCCTGGCGAGGGAGTCGCCTTCGAGCGACTTCTGCTGCAGCTCGATCTCCGCATAATCCAAACCAGGCTCGAGGGCATCCCAGGTAACCGCCGCGCCCCCCGCAGTCGGCTCCTCTTGCGCCTGCCCAGCCAGGACTCCCAGAAGGGCCGCGCAGGCCATCGCCAGCGCCAGTGGTCGCTTGATTCGCGACCGGCGGTGAGCGCGGGCGGGTATGCGCAGGGTATCCATCGCGGCAGATCGTCGGCAAAGCCAGATGGTCTCGAAATCCGAGACTACACGCAACCCGATCGCAGCCAAACCCCCTGCGCGGCCGCCGCTCGCCTATGCGACCACTGGGCCGGATTCAGGCACGTTCGCCGGGCGCGCCCGGGGCCCACCTGGCAATGCGGGCTAGTAGCGTCGTGGCCCCTATGTTAACGTTCGCGACTGCATTCGGAGAGACGACAGCAGTGTTCGAGCAGCGCAGACGGCTTCGCCCGGTTGGTTTCGCCCTCGCCATCGCCCTTTCGATCGAGGGTTGTGCGATGCTGCGGCTCTCCGAACCGGAGCCGACAATAGAAGGTTGGTCGGAGATCGGTCCGGCCGAGATCGTCGACGTACCGGCGGCGCCCGAAGGCGAAGCGCTGGGAGCGTATTTGCGGGGTTACGTGGCGCTCACCCGCGGCCAACCCGAGGAAGCCCGCAAAGCCTTCGAACGCGCCGTGGCAGCCGATCCCAGCACACCGTTGCTGCGCCGGCGCCTGGCCGGAATGTATGTCCGCGAGGGGCGGCTCGAGGAATCGCTCGAGCAGGCGACGGCGGCTCTTTCGCTCGAACCACATTCGACCGAAAACCTGATGCTTCAGGCGGACGTCCTGTCGGCGATGGAGCGCTACGACGAGGCGATCGAGGCCTACCGCGCCGTCCTCCAGCTCGACGAGGGGCACCGCGAGGCGCGACTACTGCTCGGAATTCTCCAAGGGAAGACTGGTAAGACACAAGATGCGGTGGAGACGCTCGAGGTCGCAGTCGACAGCGAGCCTGACGCCTTTCTCGCTCACTACTATTTGGGTCGCATCCAGGCTGCTGCCGGTAAATACGAAGAATCCGAAGCGTCCTACCAGCGGGCGCTGCAGCTCAACCCGAACGCCGAACCGGTTCTCACCGACCTCGCGCTCCTTTACGAAGTGCGGCAGAACACTGCCGAAGCGATCCGCATCTACGAGCAACTCCTGCGCATCAATCCGCGCAAGGCCGAAGTCCGTCGTCGCTTGGCGGGCCTCTACATGCGAGAAGAGAAGTTCGACGACGCGCTGCAGCAATTTCGCGAACTCGAACGCTTCGACGTCGACCCGCAAGACACCCGCACCAAGATCGGCCTCATCTTCCTCGAAACCGGCGATTCGCAGAGAGCGGTCAACGAATTCAGTCTGATCCTCGCGGCCAACCCCGACAACCACCGGGTTCGTTACTACCTCGCCTCCGCCTACCAGCAATCCGAAGCATATGATCAGGCCGTGCAGACCTTCCTCATGGTACCGCCCGATCACGAATGGTTCGCCGACTCTCGGCGCGCCGCGGCGCAGATCCACCAACAACAGGGAAACACCGAGGCGACCATTCGCCTGTTGAAAGACGCGACGGCGGAGAAGCCCGACGACGATCGGCTCGAACTGTTGTATGCGATGGCGCTTCGCGAGAGCGGTGAGATCAAAAAAGCGGTCGACCTACTCGAGCGCCTCGTCGCCGCGCATCCGGAGAACGACCACTACCACTTCACCCTCGGCGCACTGTACGACGAAAACGGCGACAAGGACCGCTGTATCGCACAGATGCTGAAGGCCATTGAGGTGAATCCGGAGAATGCGCAGGCCCTCAACTACCTAGGCTACACCTATGCGGAAAAGGGGACCCAGCTCGACGAGGCGGAGGCCCTGATCCGGCGCGCGCTGGCGGTCAACCCGAACGATGGCTACTACATCGACAGCCTTGGCTGGGTGTTCTACCAGCGAGGGGAGTACGAGGCGGCGGTCGAACAACTAGAGAAGGCAGTCGTCCTCTCCGCCGACGACCCGACAATCGCCGAACATCTCGGCGATGCCTACCGCGAGTTGGGTCGCCAGGGAGAGGCGATTCGCAAGTATCGCGATGCGCTGAGCCGCTCGCCGAAAGAAGACCAGGCGGCCCGCATCCGCGGCAAGATTGAGGCGCTGCAGGGCGCAGTTTTGCGAAGCGGAGAGTCTTGAATGGGGAGGGCTTTCACCGCGGCGCTGTTCGCGGTGCTGGCTCCGGGATGCTTCGCCGCACGCTCGGTGCCCCCTCCCGTGTCGCAAGCTCTACCCAGCGCCAACCAACTGCTGACGAGCCTCGAGCATCGCCGCGACAGGCTGCAGGGAGTGCGCGCCCTCGCCCGCCTGCGCTATCGCTCGCCGGCCGGCGTCGAGAGTGCTCGCAATGCCCTGGCAGTGCAGCGGCCGGACCGACTTCGTATCGAAGTCCTATCGGTGCTGGGATCGATGTTTGTCCTGACCAGCGACGACGGCATGTTTTCGGCCTACGTGCCGAGCGAATCTAAATTCTACCGCGGAACCGCTTCGCCGGCCAATCTCGCTCCCTATCTACCCGCCGGCATCACCGTACCGGTTATCGTCGATCACATTCTCGCCACTCCACCTGTGCACGCAGACGGACCGGCGGCCGTCGAGTGGGACCAGGGAATGATCCGATTGACCCAACACGACGATCGCGGCAGCAGGACGGTGTGGTTTCGCGACCTCGAGACGGCGGTGAATTACCGCGAGATCGACGCGCAGGGCCGTACGACCATCGAGGTCACCTACGACGAAATCGACGACTCGGTCGCCCTTCCAGTGACGACGCGCGTCACCGTTCGGTTCCCGCTCACCGGCGAGTCTCTCGAGATCAGCATGCGCGAGCCGGAGATCAACCCGCAACTGCCGGCGGAGTACTTCTCCATGACGGCTCCCGCCGAGGCTCGCCAGATCGATCTCGACAACGCGCAGTTCTGAGGCAACGTCTTCGCCGGGAAGCGACTCGCCATGCGCAGATTCAAGATCCGCTACAGCTTGTTGGCTGGGTTCGCCGTTGCCGCATTCGCGGGCTGTTGGTCTTCCGACGATCGAAGTACGGCCAGCCCCGTGGCAACGCCGACGCCGCGATCGCTCACTCCGCTGGTCGTCGCCGTCGTCGGCGAGCCGATAACCTTCAATCCTATCGTCGCCGAGAGCCGCACCGGTCGCGCTGTGGGCGGCGCGGTGTTCGATACGTTGATACGCCTCGACCCCGTGACGGCGGAAGCGCGCCCCAGCCTCGCCACGGATTGGCGGTTCGACCCGGACGACAACGCGTACACCATCCGTCTACGAAATGATGTGTCGTGGCATGACGGCAAGCGCTTCTCGGCGCGCGACGTAGTGTTCACGATCGATGCGATACATGCCGCGCCGGACAGCCCCTATGCGCGGATCTTGCGGGTCGATGGAAAGCCGATTCGAGCGACAGCGATCGGCGCCCACACAGTTCGCTTTCAACTGCCGCGCCCCTATGCGCCCTTCGTGCAGTCCCTTGTCTTGCCGATCCTGCCCGCGCACCGATTTGGCGAACGCACCGAGGAGGACGACCTGGGCGAAGTCGCGCGGCTGTGGGGCGTCGACAGCCGGCCGCAGGAGATCATCGGCACCGGGCCGTTTCGTATCGAGAGCTACGAACGTGGCGAACGCGTGGTTCTCCGCCACAATCCCGAATACTGGCGATACGACGACGAGGGCACTCGCCTTCCCTACCTCGATCGCTACATCCTGCGAATCGCCGAGAACCGCAAAGCGGCCCTCGGCTGGTTTCTCGCCGGCGAGATACACATCTTCAATCCGATCTTCGAAGAGGTAGCGACGCTGCGAAACGCGAGCGCAACCGGCGACCTCGTCGTCGAGGCAGTCGGCCCCGACACCGGGAGTTTGTTCCTCACCTTCAATCGCAACCCCCTCCACTACCGTGTCGGCGGCAATACCGATCCGCGCTTCACCTGGTTCAACGACCGCCGCTTTCTCCTCGCCATCGCCCATTCGATCGACAAGCGGAAGATCATCGACCAGGTACTGCAGGGAATGGGAGAACCGGCGCTGTCGATCATTCCGCCTGCGAATCCGTTCAGCGACGCGCACCTTGTCGACTATGGGTATGATCCCGAACTGGCTCGGCAAACCCTTGACGACGCGGGCTACCGCGATCGCAATGGCGACGGCCTGCGCGAAGATGTAAACGGCAAAGTGATCGAGTTCTCCCTGGCGACCAATGAGGACAACCCCCTGCGCGAGCAGATCGCCAAATTGGTGATCGCGCAGCTCACCGATGTCGGCATGCGCGTCAAGCTGGAGACGCTGCCGTTCCCGACGCTCTTTGAACGCCTCGACGCCACCTACGACTGGGACGCCATGCTGGTCGGATTCACCGGCAGCGTCGATCCGGCGAGCAGCGAGAACCTGTTGCATTCGAGCGGAGAGCTGCACGTATGGCACCCATTCCAACAGGAGCCGGCAACGGCATGGGAGGCTGAAATCGACGTGCTCCTCGATCGCGGCAGTCGCGAACTCGACCCCGTGCGCCGGCGTGAGATCTACCAACACGTGCAGGAGATCCTGCACAAACAGTTGCCGATGATTCATCTCGTGCGGCCGACGTTGTTCGCCGCCCGCCGGGGCGAGGTCGAGAACTTTCAACCGTCACCGTGGGGGTTCCATCAAATCGACGAGCTGCGCTGGCGCGAGCCGACTACCGTCGACGCGGGGTCGTAGCGCCCGACAACCGAGGATTTCATTCGCCGAAAAAGTGTGGCAACAATCTCCACCGTCGAACGACGCGCGGCGTCTTCCAAGGACGGCGACACGATGAAGGAGGCGGATGTGGGAACCTGGAAACGCGGCAGCGAGGCTGGTGGGATTGCAGCAGCACCCGAACGGACAGCCACGCTCGGTACGCAGTCGCAGTTCTTGGCGAATATGTCGACTCTGCGGACCTCGATCGGCGCCGACGCCGAGGTCACCGGACGTCTCAGCTTCACCGCCCCGACGCGAATCGACGGCAAACTGCACGGAGACGTCAAGTGCAGCGACCTGCTCGTGGTCGGCGAAACCGGAATCATCGAAGGTAATGTTCGCGCCACCGAATTGGTCGTGCTCGGCACCATCCTCGGTGACATCCGCGGCGCGCAACGCGTCGAGATCGGGCCGCGTGGCCGAATCAGGGGTACGGTCGAAGCGCACGCGCTGGCCGTGCGCGAGGGCGGCCGACTCGACGCCGCCTGCCG